>JAZQPB010000202.1:0-5925 GCA_045628165.1 Bacteroidales bacterium
CCCCGACCTTTTCCGTTATTGATGCTTGGTGGAGGTCGGGGCTACGGAGCGTGGAGGTCCAAGGACCTCTGGGATTACGGTAACCGTATTAATTTGCAGTCTTTAAACTTTAAACTATATACTTTAAACTCTCTTGGGATCGTAAACCATTCCTACGCAGAGGCAGTTGAAACGGTTGGTGCGTTTCAGGATGTCGAAGTTTGCGCAGGTCTCACAGCCCTTCCAGAAGGCCTCGTCGTTGGTGAGTTCGGGGAATGTTACGGGAACGTAGCCGAGGGCTGTGTTGATCTTCATAACGGCCGAACTTGTGGTAAGGCCGAAGATTTTGGCGTTGGGATACTTGTCGCGCGAGAGGTCGAAACACTCTTTCTTGATTTTGGTGGCGAGGCCGTGACCGCGGAATTTTGGGTTTACAATAAGGCCCGAGTGCGACACGAACTCGTCGTTTTGCCAAGTGGCGATGTAGCAGAATCCCGCTACCTCGCCGTCCACGAATGCTATCACGGCTTTTCCCTCGTTGATTTTCTCCCTGATGTATTCGGGAGTGCGGTGTGCAAGTCCTGAGTTTTTGCTCTTGGCGGCCTCGTCGATCATTGCCGAAACAGCCTCAGCGTACTGGATGTCCTTGTCCACAGCGCGGATTATTTTGACTTCTGACATAATACTGAATGTTTTTAAAATGATGTGCAAAGGTATGGAATTAGAATTACTTAATCAATATTTTGGGAAAGAAAATTTCGGGCGGAGAAATTTTTTCTCACTTTTGCGTAGCGAAATCGGAATCCCTGTGTAATATCAGTAAATGGAAAACAAATTATTCATACAATCAGCGAAGGAACTTCGGCAGGTGGCCGTAAGGAGGGCGCTCTCGATCCTGCAAGACAGCGAGGAGGCCAAGGACGTGGCTCAGGAGGTAATGCTGAAACTCTGGGAGGCGCGCGGAAGGCTCGATCTCGGGTCGCCAAGGGTTCTCGGGTTTGCCAACACGCTATCAAGGAACCTCAGCCTCAATAAGTTGAGGGACGAGAAGCGGATACCGAGGGCTCAGACGATTGCCGACAGCGACGACGACGGCGACCTGCCCGACTATCTCGCTTCGTTAGGGACCTCTGATACTCCCGACCTGAGAATGGAGGAAGACGAGAATCAGCGGATTTTCAATCAGGCTCTCGAAATGCTTCCCTACAACTGGCGCACGGTGCTCAGGATGAGGAACATAGAGGAAATGGAGTTTCAGGAGATAGCCAGGGTTCTCGATACCACAGAATCGTCGGTGAGGGGACTGCTCTCGAAGGCTCGAATGCAAATGCTTAAAAACATTAATCAATTACGGAAATGAACGATAACACTCATATTCAGAATCTTATAGACAAATTCCTGGAGGCTTCGGCAAGCGAGGCCGAGGAGAGGGAATTGCAGGAATATTTCGCAAACCTGACCGAAATTCCGCCCGAGTGGGAGGATTTGGCGATAATGCTTGGCGGGTTTGCACGGAAAAAGGTATGTATCAGCTCCACCAAAAAACAAAAACCCAAGGTGCTGAAACTGCTTTGGCTGTCGGCGGCCTCGGTGGCTATATTGCTTGGTATCAGGTTTTTTATGGGAGCGGATACAAACAAAACTGAGGTCTCAGAGCCCAAAACAACCTTGGAGATTTTCCAACAGGGAGTGGCCGAAATCGAGGACGACGAACTGCGGGAAGAGGTGGAGAGGCTGATGTTGGAATATGACGTGATGGCCCTGGAGGAGGAGGCCGACAAGTTTGTGGAAGATCAAAACACTTTTATTGTTTCACTATAAAAATTAGTATCTATGAAGAACACATTTTTTGTAATTTTGGCGCTTATGCTTTGTGCGTTAAGCGGTTACGGTCAGGGAACGAAGTTGGGCGAGAGGCTGACTACGGCTCTCAGAGACAAACAGATAACCTTGGTGAGCGACGTGAAGACCGAGAACACCAACAACGAGACGGGGTCGAAAAGTTGGTACAAGTACCGCAAGGTGCATATCGTTATCAACGACGCGGGTGCAAAATCCCGTTTCGAGAACGCCGTGAAGGCTGGCTACAACGAGGACAGGGCCAACAACAATTTGGTGATTATGGCCAACTCGGAGTCTCAGGGCGCGCCAAAGGTAAGGTACGACGTGAAGTACGCCGAGGACAAGAGCGTGATTTTGGGCAACGACTCCACAAAATCGCTCACGATGGTGTTTGTGGAGGGCAACGACGAGGCGCGCCACGTGGCCGCGGTGGAATCCAAGGATATTTCGGGGATGTTGGATGGCGTGGTCTATATCATTGAGTACAAGCCAAATAAGGACGGCCTTTTGCCCTCGGAGCAGTTGGTGAACCATTTGGAACTTAGCAATCCTGACAGCGATATCATCAAGAGGCTCAGGTTTTTCCGCGACAAATACAAGCAGAATCCAACTTCTCAGGCCCCGATATCGGCCGTTGAGATCGCTGTGAATGCTATTTGTCAGAATCCGAATGATGATGTGTCTAAGGCTCAGGACATTGTGCTCAATATGATGGAGATGGCTACTGAGGCGAAGCATATTGAGATGTTGGAAAAAATGAACAAGGATTTGACAGACGCTATGGTTAAATCGTCGGCTACAGGCAAAAGAATTATTGGTCCTTCGCCCGATAAGTTGGTTTTAATTGACGGCAAGGAAAGTTCTTTCGATCAAATCGACCGAACCAAGATTCGCAAAATGGAAATAATTGATGGCGATATGAGCGAAAAGTACGGCCCCAAAGCCAAGAATGGTGTGATTAGGATTAGTTCGAAGAAGTAAAGAAAAGATGAGGTTCCTCGCTTCGCGTCGGAATGACGGGAGCGGGGAATCTTTGTTTTTTACTTCTCAAACCTCTCAATCTTGCACTCGTGCTCCTTGGTGGTTTCGTCGTAGTTGATTCCTACGAAAAGGAGGTTGCCGTGGTAATGGCTCAACGACTCGAAATATTCCTTGTTGCGGATTTGGGTGAGGGCAGTGTCGGCTGATTGGTTCCTTTTCAGTTCCACGATAATTGCAGGAAGGTTGGGAACGTAGGGAACGAAAACCACGTCGGCGTAACCTTTGCCCGTTGTAAGTTCCTTAAAGATGGAGAACTTGCAATTCGCATAGAAATAGGCCATAATTATTGCCGACTGATACGAGCCCTCGTTGTTGAAATTCAGATTGTTGCAAACCAATTCGTGAGAGGCTTTTATTGAGGCGCTTACAGCATTCTCGTCGCCGTTGATTGTGGCCAGAAGGAGATTCTCCGACTCATTTACAAAACGCATAACGTTGGCGTAATCGCCATTGCGCTTGATGGCTTTTACCCACTCGTCACGGACCTCGCGGTTAGGAATATGACACATTTGGGTTTGCTCGTCATAAGCCAGATAACCAAGATGAATCAAGTATGTGAAAACGTCGTCCTTGGCCTCGAAATTATCAAGCGTATTGTCGTAAAAATCCACGTCAACGGGAATTCTCTCGCCCGACAGCATTTTCACGATAGACTCCTTGGTGCCGTCGAGGTTCATATCAATATACGTTCTCACCGACTCGTAACTGCCTGTGGCTGACCAATGGTTCTTGAACTTGCGACTCATTTTCACCTGAACTATGGCCTCGGGATTAAAGATTGAAACACCCTCAATCTCATAGCCCTGATACCAACGCTTACACTCCTGATAATCAATATCGAATCTGTCGCAAAGGGATTTTACCTCGTCCTCTGTGAAACCGAACGATCTCTCGAAACCGATAGAATCAAGCATTGTCTTCTGAACAAAATTATTGAGTTTGCTCTGGAACTTGTCTTTTACAATAGGCAGAATACCAGTGATATAGGCAAGGGCAATCGCAGGAGAGAGATTGTCGTTTTTGAATAAGGAAACCAAAAAATCAAGGTATTCCTGATGAAGAGGCTCGGCTTGGGCCATACGGACTTCAAGAT
This sequence comes from Bacteroidales bacterium, assembly GCA_045628165.1. Taxonomy (GTDB): domain Bacteria; phylum Bacteroidota; class Bacteroidia; order Bacteroidales; family UBA3824; genus UBA3824. The sequence goes on from JAZQPB010000202.1 coordinate 3,956, forward strand.
CGTATTCGTCCATAATCACCACAAAACGAACACCCGTTTCCAAATGAACCCTGCCTATGCAATCGGCAATGCGGGGACAGTTGGAGAAATCTATTTCGGGAAATTCGTGTTTGAACTCGCTTACTACCTCGGAGTTTATTTTATTCACGTAACTATTCTCGCCCGTCTTGCCAACGTACGACGAGAAATTGTTGCAGTCAATCTTCACAACATTGAATTTATTGAGATATTGGTCGAAATTCTCGGTCTTTCCGAACTCCAACCTCTCAAAAATCGCACGCGAATCGCAGTTGCGTGTGTAATATGCACTAAGAGCCTGCGCCATTATGGTCTTGCCAAAACGACGGGGACGGGAAACGCATATCATACGTTTCAATCCGTTTACATATTTATTTAACTCTCTCAATAGCATAGACTTATCCACGAAACAATCAAAGTTTCGGGACATTTCGAAAGCCTCGTATCCTGGATTTATGAATCTTCCCATTTTCCTCAATAAAATTAATAGCACAAATATAAAAATAATTATCCGATTTTTAAAAATTATTCCCTATATTTGCAAATCCAATTATTTTTATAATCCTAATTACTAAATTATATGAAAAATAGATTTCATTATCTGTTGCTTTCGGGCTTGTTGCTGACGGCGTGCGGTGGCGGGCAAGGATTTCAGCAGACTGATAAGGGAGTTGTCGTGAAGGTGAAGAACACCGACGGCAAGAACCCTCAACTTGTGCGCCTCCAGGTGATGGGCGACAAGATTATCAAGGTTTCCGCTACCAAGGACAACAACTTCAAGGATCCTCAGTCACTGATTATCGTGGATCAGAAGTCTCAGCCACAATACTCTGTGGAGCAGAACGGCGATACCATTAAGGTAATCACCAACGCTCTGAGGGCTAATGTGTTGGCCTCTACTGGCGAGGTGATTTTCACCGACAAGAACGGCAACGTAATCCTTCAGGAGCAGAAGGGCGGTGGCAAGCAGTTCGAGAAATACACCGTTACTCAGACCCACGCAAATGGTCAGGACGAGACCTACAACGGATGGTCGATCAGTCAGGTTTTCGAGAGCCCCGACGACGAGGCTTTCTACGGTCTGGGTCAGCACCAGGCCGACGACTGGAACTACAAGGGCAAAAACGAGGAACTCTTCCAATATAATACTAAGGTGTCGGTTCCTTTTGTGGTTTCTTCCAAGAACTACGGCGTTCTCGTTGACTCGTACTCACTTATGAGATTCGGTAACCCCAAGGGCTATTCTTTCCTAAAGGACATTTTCAAACTATACGACAAGGACGGCAATGAGGGCGCGCTGACAGGCACATATAATATCGCTGGTCAGGAACCTATCGTAAGGGCCGAGGATTCAATCTATTACGAGGACTACAAGACCGTGGGCCGTCTGTTGCCAAAGGGTCTTGGCGGAAACTCATCAGTTGTTATCGAGGGCGAGATAGAGCCCAAGGAGAGCGGTGAGTACAAGTTCCTCCACTATTACTCTGGATATCAGAACATTTTCATCGACGGCAAGAGCGTATATACCGACGATAAGCTGGGCGCTGACGGCAAGATCTGGCGTACTGCCTGGAACCCAAATGCCCGCAAGTTCAGCGTTAATATGAACAAGGGAAAGAAGTACAAAATCCGCATTGAGTGGGCTCCCGACGGTGGCGAGTCTTACTGCGGTCTGCGCGCTCTGGAGCCTGTGGATCAGGCTACTCAGAACAAACTTTCGTTCTGGAGCGAGATGACTCAGCAGTTGGATTACTACTTCATCGACGGACAGAACAGCGACGAGGTAATCGCTGGTTACCGACAGCTTACAGGAAAGGCTCAGATAATGCCTGAGTGGCTTCTCGGATACTGGCAGAGCCGTGAGAGATACAAGACTCAGGACGAGATTGTGGACGCTCTCAAGGGCTTCCGCTCACGCAAACTCCCTATCGACAATATCGTGATGGACTGGA
>JAZQPB010000203.1:0-14627 GCA_045628165.1 Bacteroidales bacterium
CGTCAGGACCGCAAGGACAAGCCAAGAGTTGCTATCGGCAGCAAGCTCATCGCCAACCTCATCACACGTGCTGGCGTTGACCGTATCATCACAATGGACCTCCATGCCGAGCAGATCCAGGGATTCTTCGATGTTCCTGTCGACCACTTGGCATCATCTACCATATTTGTACCTTTCATCAACTCGCTCAAACTCGAGAATCTTGTAATCGCTTCTCCTGATATCGGAGGCTCAAAGCGTGCCAACAAGTACAGCCACTTCCTCCAGGTGCCAATGGTAATCTGCCACAAGTACCGCGAGAAGGCCAACGAGGTAGCCGAGATGACTATCATCGGCGATGTTAAGGGCAAGAACGTAATCATCGTGGATGATATCATCGATACAGCCGGCACACTCGCCAAGGCTGCCGACCTCATGATGAACCAGGGTGCACTCTCGGTACGTGCCATCATCACACACCCAGTGCTCTCGGGCCCAGCTTACGACAGAATTATGAACTCTAAGCTCACAACTCTCTACGTAACAGATACAATTCCTCTCAAGAAACCATGTCCAAAGATTGAGGTACTCTCAGTAGCCGAGCTCTTTGCCGATGTTATCAAGAAGGTATACAACAATCAGTCGATCTCTTCATCTTCTTACTTGAAGTAGGGAAGAGGGCTGAGGCTTCCAATAATATTAACGCCTGCCGTGGGATGCGCAAGGATCCAACGGCGGGCGTTTTTTTGTTGTTGATGTTGAAGATTTTATTTATCTTTGCGGATATTAATAAATAATAGGAGGACTTTGATATGACACAGGAATTAACGAAAGAGATAACAAACGAGTTCATGAAAGATTTGGCTGTGATTCCAGATGAGTTTGTGATGGAATTTAAGACAGCAGTAAAGAATGTTGTGAATTTGTTTGTTTCGAGAAAACATAAGACTTCAGATAGTTTAGTTTCTGATAAGAATTCCATAGAACAGCAGTACAATTATGTAAATATGCTGATGGCGGACTCTTGCAAGGACTTGTATGCGCTTAGGGTTTCGAATGCTGATTTTTATAGCAACCCTGCCAATTATGATATAGAAGACCGCGGGAAATCCAATACAGGTTATAGTATGTCTGATTACATGAGGCTTAGGGCTGAATATGCTGATGTGTTCAGTGATCCACAGGAAGCCTATGAGTTGGATCACCTTTATGATAATATCAGGGATAAATATTCGTATATCAACTAATTATGAAACAAGGGAACCTTTATTTGCTTGATACAAATATTGTCTCGGAACTTACCCGTTCAATACCTAATCAGAATGTTGTTAAGTGTTTTATAACCAATCTGCAACGTTCTGCAATTTCTGTAATTACTTGGTATGAATTGATAAGAGGTCTTTTGAACAAGCCCGAAGGTAAGTCTAAAGAATTTCTGAAAAGATTTTATTATAACGATATCCTCAAAAATATGGATATTTTGCCATACGTAATTAACGTTGCGGATGTAAATTCTTTTGTTAATTCACGACTTGTGTCAATGGGAAGAAAGCCTTCGTTGCCGGATTCTATGATTGCCGCCACAGCCATAGTGAATAATTTGACATTGGTAACCCGTAATGTTAAGGATTTTCAATATATTGCTGACATTATGCCTCTTAAGATAGAAAACTGGTTTGTCGAGTAAGTAACCGGGTGCATTGAGTGCAACAAAGTTTTTTTTCTTCCCTTTTCACTTGCACTTTTCAAATATCGTGTTTATTTTTGCAAAAAAAATAGTTATAATGGCTGATATTAGCGAGGAAATATATCTGAATCCCATAACTGATTTCGGTTTCAAGAAGATTTTTGGAGAACCTGACGTTATGCAGGATTTGCTCAACGACTTGATACACAGCAGAGGTATCAAATCCGATATCATTGAGATAGAGTTAATGAGGAATACATTCCGTGGCAATACGACTTGCATAATGTTTTCGGGGTATTCTTTATGAATTTCGTAGATGACAACGAGCCTATGCCTATCAGTCACAATGCCTGTTGCAACACCGAAACAGGAAAGATTACAAATGATGTGGCGCAGTTTTGGAAAATCCAACTTCCCTATTTCAGGAAGATGCGAGAGGAAGACTGCACCAACAACTTAGAATATTGGGCTTACATTATGGCAAACGAAGGACGTATGACAAAGGAACTGCCCTTCAAGGGCATAAAAACGATTTTCGAAAAAGTGGAGCAACTATCGAAACTCGTAAACCTCACCCGCGAGGAGCGTGAGATTTACGACCACGAACTCGATATGATCCGCGTGGCTCAGTGTGCCAAGACTTTTGACTATAACAAGGGGATGGAAGTGGGAATGGAGAAACGTGCTTTTGAGATTGCTATCAAGATGAAATCTCTTGGCCTGCCAATTGATACAATTATGAAATGTACCAATCTTTCGCAAGAAGAGATAGAGGCGTTGTAGATTTATGTCAAACGAAAGTATTTTAACAAAGGATTACCAAACCCTCACCCGCGAGGAGCGTGAGATTTACGACCACGAACTCGATATGATCCGCGTGGCTCAGTGTGCCAAGACTTTTGATTATAACAAGGGGATGGAAGTTGGAATGGAGAAAGAGCGAATCAAGTCTCATCAACAGGCTCTTCAATCGGCTTTTAACATTTTTACTTTTGGCGTAATGTCTGTAGAGCAGATTGCCCAAAGTATGAATCTTGATGTAAACGAACTCAACGATTATATCAAGGTTAATTCAACCAAGGTGTAAATTTAATTTCATATTTTTATACAAAGCCACCTTCGGGTGGCTTTCTTTTTCCAAATTTTTTTCTTCCATTTTCACTTGCACTTTTCAAATCATTTCTATAATTTTGCGATTGACTTTCGGCTTGGCTGATTGTCAAAATTTATATATTTACTAAAGGCGTCATCAACGTTTTGTTTCTTGGTATTCTAAACTTCCACAATTAGAACGCTAATCAAGGACAATGCAGAGAGGATGCCACGGGTGAGTTGTATACAAGTCCCGTAGTGTGTCTGAGGGCGTGCTACGCCCTCTCGACGCACTTTTACGGGTGTACTATATTCACAACTCGGCGTGGGTGTCTTGTATCTGTCCGTCATATGGTGTAGGCTGTGGTAGGCCGAGAAAAGTGATGGACAAATAGATGCAGATACCTGCGCTTTTTTTGTTTAATATTGTCCGATTGAGGGTATTTGGCGGATGAGAATGAAAAGTTGAGATGCAAAAATACAAAGGAATCGATTTGTTTTGTGGCATTGGTGGTTTCCGCCTTGCTATGAAAGAAAATGATGTTGAATGTGTTTTCTCATCCGACATAGATACCTTTGTACAGAAAACATACGAAGCAAATTTTCAAGAGGTTCCTGTCGGTGATATAAAGAAAGTAGATGCCAAAGATATACCTAATTTTGATATTCTGACAGCAGGATTTCCCTGTCAACCATTTAGTTATGCGGGTGGAAAGAAGGGATTTGAAGATCAGACTAGGGGTACTTTATTCTTTGATATTTGTAGAATTCTTGAATACCACAAACCTCCAATGGTTTTTCTAGAGAATGTGAAAGGTTTGGTTTCTCATAAAGAAGGAGAAACCCTTGCCACAATTATTGAAAACCTTAAAAATTTGGGGTATTATCCTCATTGGAAGGTTTTGTGTTCTCTTGATTATGGATTGCCTCAAAAAAGAGAACGTTGGTATTGTGTTGCCTTTAGGGAAAATATTCCTTTTGAATTCCCTGAGCCTTGGGGTGGACCAACACCCAAACTCAGAGATATTGTTGATCTTTCAGATAATAATCCGTCTTTGAAATTGACAGATTTTGAACTAGAGAGGATTGATTATCATTTCAAAATGGCAAAACCAGGTGATCGAATTCAACACGACAATTCTAAATATGAGCCTAATACAAAGAAGGGTAAGTATGGTGTTTTTAGTTTTCAAAAACCTGATGGCTCCTTGAGGTTTCACGTGGGTGATGTCGCTAAAACTCAAATTCAAGAGGCTTTTTATTCTTGCCTTGACACTTATGCTTCTACTATCATTGCCAATAGGACTCCTAAACTTTGGGATATACGTCGCAAGTTGTCTGTGCTTGAATCAAAAAGGCTTCAAGGTTTCCCCGATGATTTTATAATGCCTGTTTCTGATTGTCAGGCTTATAAACAATTGGGTAATTCTGTGAGTGTGCCGATTATTAAGGCAATTATGAAAAGAATGATAGAAACATATAAAACTAAGATATTAAATGAAGTACTTTAGTGTTGAGCAGGTTGCGGACTCATATAAAAGGTTACAACAATGTACAGATGAGAAGTTTTGGGGAATAATGTCTATTCTTGTGGGACTTCCTTCTTCGGTAGTTTCTAATGTTTGTTATCCTGTTCAGTGTTCAAAAATATCATCATTCTTAGAAAATTTGTTTCGATTTGGAAACAAGAAGTCATATAATGGTGATGATGTTTTATATGTGATGTTTTCTTCTTTTTGGAAAAAGTCGGTGTTGGACTTTTTCCTTAAGAGAAAACCGTTTTTGTATGATTTGTTAGTTTGGTCACATAGAAATATTGCGCTTCCTGATGAGTGTGATAATTCTATGTTGGTTTCCCTATTCATTGAAAAATTTCATTTGTCATTATCTGACTTATCATATTTTGTAGAAGATGATGTTATAGAGTTTTCGTATTCTGAAAATTTATATAATGAAAGTGATTTTCTAAGTAGAATAGGAATCAACACTCTGAATGTCAATAAGACATTAAAGATGAATGGAACTCTTGTGGAAGCCAATCCGGGCGAATTGTCCAGAGGTCCATTCGTTCAGCCATTGTATGCCGCTTTATCAACAATTAATTGTTTACTAATTTCTCCTGTTGATTTGTCGGTTTTTTATAATTATAAATCTTGTTCTAATCATATGGTAAATATTGATGCTCCCTCTCCCTCGCAGTCTGACATTATCTCTGCGCACCAGTCTCTTCTCCTTGCCTTGCGAACCAAGCCGTTTGTGTTGCTTGCTGGTATTTCGGGAACGGGTAAGAGTAGGATTGTCAGGGAGTTGGCTTTTGCGTCTTGTCCTGAGCGTTTGCAGGATGAGGATGGTACTACTCCGGGAAATTACTGTATGGTGGAGGTGAAGCCCAACTGGCACGACAGCACCGAGTTGCTGGGTTATTACAGTTCGGTATCCAAGAAATATTATCTCACCAAGTTCATTCATTTTCTGTATAAGGCTAGTCTTGATGAGAATAAAAATGTTCCGTTTTTCGTCTGCCTCGATGAGATGAATCTTGCGCCAGTGGAGCAGTATTTCGCTGAGTTTCTGAGCGTTTTGGAAACCAGGAAATTCGCCAACAACCATATAGTAACCGAGCAACTTATCAAGAAAGAGGAGTTTGAGAAGTGCGAACTTCCCGAGGAGGGCGATACTATTGGGAATACTCGTGTGCAGTTGCTGTCAGATATAAAATACTCCGACAATGAACTGGAAATTATAAAATACCTGAAGGAAAACGGCCTTGTGCTTCCCGAGAATGTGTTTGTAATCGGCACTGTGAATATGGACGACACCACTCATCAGTTTTCGCGGAAGGTGATAGACCGTGCTATGACTATCGAGATGAATGGCGGAAACCTGATGGATATGTTTGGCGGTAGCAAGAAACTGGCTTACGTACCGGATCCGTTGCCTTTGGGGGCGTTTCTGCCCAAATATGTGACTGCCGACGAGGTGATAGAGGCTCACGGCAATTGCGAGGTTCAGATGAAGAATATCACCGTGGAATTGCTTGACGCTCTCAATAATACTCTTAAAAATACACCTTTTCAGATATCCTACCGAGTGCTGAATGAGTTGGTGATTTATCTTGGCAATGTGCTGGACGACAAGGGCTATGACGGCGACGGAACGGATGATACTTTCGTTGATTATGTATCGGAATCGTTTGCCAATATCGTGATGATGAAGGTTTTGCCACGCATAGAGGGCGATCAGGAATTGCTGGAAGGCAAACTTGAGGGAATACAGGCTATGACGCGAAATGAGAAACTGAACGCGAAACTTCAGGATATGATCGACCGTCTCGAAGATCAGTCGTTTACAAGATTCTGGGCTTAGTGTATGAAGGTTTTGGAATTCGATACCGATGATTTCAGCGTTGCGCTATCCACCAACGATGATATTGCCCGTTCGTGGAAGAGGTTTCAGGGATATATCAGACCCTCTGAGAATAATCCCCGAACCTGTTGGGATTATTGTGCATATCTATCAAGCGGGCGCAATACAAATTTGAGAATCTTTGACTACAGATCCAAGCAACTTGCTGAATATGAATTCGATTACGAGAGTCCTGATCTCTGGCCTGTGGTCTTTGAGACCAACAAGTATCAGATTACCATAAGGCTGAAAAACGACAATTGCGACGGCCTGAAAGTGGTACACAGGAGCAGGGATTTTGTAAAGTCTTTTTATTCCGACTACGACGTTCCCAACAAGGTGAGCGGAGAGGTGGAGATTCTCAACAATCCCGGAATCCTGAAACTGGAGTTCTCATATTCCAAAAACGGAAAGCCATTTACGGGAAGCGTGTCGCTGGAGGTGGTATCGCCCAAGATGGATACCAAGACCGACTACAAGAGCATTCTCCGCGCCGTAAACGAGGAATACGACAACATTATCTTCCATTACCTGGCCACCACGTATCAGCAGTTCCGCCGTGGCAATCGTCGCACCGACGAGACCTGGCTTCAGGCCTTCGAGAATGTGGTGGAAGACTATCTGCGCAACGTTAGGCGCATAATAGACAATCCAAACATAAAATCCAGAAACATAACATTTTACCGCCATATCGACAGGATAAAGAAACTGTCGCCACAGGTGGAGCGCGATTATCTGGAAACCCTACACAAGGACCTCTCGCTACTGGAGCGCAAGTATTTCACCAGCCGTGAGTACGAGTCCACTATCAATACCATTGAGAACCGTTTTGTAAAACACACCCTCCATACCATTGGGCGGAAACTGAGCGCCATTTTCGACCGTGTAAGGCGTGAGAATCAGGACAAACTCTCCGATGAGTATCAGCAACGTATCAGCGGATATCAGGACAGATTGCGGAAGTATCAGAAACACCCTTTTTTCTACGGAATAGGACGTTTCGAGGGTCTCAGCAATCTATCTATGGTATTGCAGAGCCGTCAGGGATATCAGCAGATATACAAGGACTGGCTGAAACTTAACCGCGGAATATCGTTGTTTGAGGGCGCCTCCAACATAGGCACGCTTCAGATCTGGGAGATTTACGAACTCTGGTGCTTTGTGAAGATGAAACACCTTGTAAGGGAGATTATGTGCATTAGTCCTGATGCTCCCGACTACGAGAAACTCATCGACGAGCCCAAGGGCAGTTTGCTCAATCCATTCACCAACAGCAGTCTGGAGCATATAGTGAGGTATCAGTTTCCTGACCCCGACGGTCCAAATGTAACCGCCGAGGGCAGGGCAAAGGCTGATATCCTGCGCCGTCATCAGGGCGACACCGTTACCCTGCATTATCAGCATACATTTGTGCGCAATGCGGTGGACGACAAGGACGTACTAACAGCCACCACTGAGCAGAGACCTGATATCGTGCTCAATATCGAGCGGGCCAACGGCGATATATTGCTTACGTATCTCTACGACGCCAAATACCGCGTGATATCCGATACCAGACTCGACAAGGAGTTTGAGCCTCAGGATATTGCTGAGATTGAGGTTCTTGATGGCAAGTACAGTGACGACCGCATTGGCGCCGACTATCCACCGCCCGACAGCATTAACCAGATGCACCGATACCGCGACGCCATTTTCTATTCCACCGGCAAGGGAAAATATTCGTCGAAAGAGGTTATCGGCGGATACATTCTATTCCCCGGCAGGTACGACGACGCGAGTCTCGAAAAGCGCTATTTCTCCAAGAGTATCAAGGAGATAAATATCGGTGCGTTTCCCCTTACTCCCAACGAGCAGTTTCCCGAGAAGGAGGGCGCAATACTGAGGTCTCATCTCGAGGACTTGTTGCTGAACTATGATAGCGAGATAGACCATATAGAGGACTCGATACCTCAGAGGGGACTGAAATACGAGCCCTCCAAGACTATATCTAAGGGTGGTGTTCTGTTTGTGTGCACCACCTCCAGCAAGGACAAATTCGACTGGTGCGTTTCCAACAGGAAATATCCTATTCCATTGGAAAGGGCCCACGCGAATTCGGAGTTGCTTCAGGCTTCGTATATTCTTTTCCATTTCGACGGCGAGTATCATCTATCGCATATCGTGAAGGGAAAGGTGGAACTCAAGAGCAGGGAAGACTTTGCCTCGATGGGATATCCCAATCCTTCCAACGATTTTTATCTGGTGATCTCCCTCAATCCCGGATACGTAACCCAAAACTTTCCAACCCTGAAAATCACCAAGGAGAAGTTTCAGCAGGTATTCGGCGCAAGGCTCCGCAGTGGTTTTGTGTTTGAGGACACCAGTGTTATTAATGAGTTTGTGGAGTAAATTTTTATACCAACTTTCCATTTTTTGCCGTAAATACTTTCCAATATTAAAAAATTGTTACTAACTTTGGGGCAATCTTAATCTAATAATATAATGGAAAAGAAATTATTGCTCGGTGACGAGGCTATTGCCTTGGGTGCCATAAATGCCGGTCTTTCAGGTGTTTATGCTTACCCGGGAACTCCTTCCACCGAAATTACTGAGTTTATTCAGAACAATCCTTTGGCCCGCGAGCGCAATATCCACTCTCGCTGGTGCACCAACGAGAAAACCGCTATGGAGGCCGCTCTCGGTATGTCTTACGCCGGCAAGCGCGCACTCGTTTGTATGAAGCACGTGGGTATGAATGTATGCGCCGACGCGTTCGTAAATTCCGCTATCACAGGCGTTAACGGCGGTCTCATCGTTTTGGCAGCTGATGACCCCTCAATGCACTCGAGCCAGAACGAGCAGGACTCGCGTTTCTACGGAAAGTTCGCGCTTATTCCTATCTTTGAGCCAAGCAATCAGCAGGAGGCCTACGATATGGTCTCTGAGGCTTTTGAACTTAGCGAGAAACTTCAGGAGCCTGTGCTTCTGAGAGTTGTTACACGTTTGGCACACTCGAGAGCCGCTGTCGAGATCAGCGATCCAAAGGCTGAGAACGCATTGAATGCCAGCACTTCAAGAGGTTGGGTTCTACTTCCCGGAATCGCCAAGAAACAGTACGCCGCCCTCATCGAGAAGCAGACAGCAATGGCTGAGGCGTCAGCAACCTCCAAATTCCTGAAATCGGAGAATAATGGCGCAAAACTCGGCGTAATTGCCTGTGGCATTGGCTACAACTACGTGAAGGAGGCCATTCAGAACTACAATATCGATGGTATCAGTATCCTGAAAATCTCGCAGTATCCGCTCCCCGAAAAGAAGATTCTGGACCTCGCCGCACAGTGCAAGGAAATCCTCGTGGTGGAGGATGGTCAACCAGTTGTGGAAGAGGACGTTAAGCGCATTGTGGGCGACAAGGCTGTGGTATCAGGCCGACTCTCAGGAAAACTCCCACGAATGGGCGAACTCAACCCCGACAATGTGGCCGCTGGTCTTGGCATATCAGCTGATAAAACCTTCGATGAGGCCAAGAACCTCGCAGGTCGTCCTCCTCAGTTGTGTCAGGGCTGCGGACACCGCGATGTTTACGCCGCCCTCAAGGAGGTGGCCGCCGAGTACGAGAATGCAAGGATTTTCGGCGATATCGGATGCTACACTTTGGGCGCACTGCCTCCGTATCAGGCTCTTGCAAGTTGCGTGGATATGGGCGCCTCTATCACTATGGCCAAGGGTGCGGCTGATGCGGGACTCTTCCCAAGCATTGCCGTAATCGGTGACTCTACTTTCACTCATTCGGGAATGACAGGTCTTCTGGACGCCGTAAACGACAAGAGCAATATCACCGTGATAATCTCCGACAACCTTACAACAGGTATGACTGGCGGTCAGGATTCGGCCGGTACCAACAAGTTCGAGGCTATCTGTCTCGGTCTTGGTGTGGAGCCGGAGCACGTTAAGGTGGTGGTGCCAATGCCGAACAAGATTGAGGAAATCAAGCAGACCATTAAGCAGGAGATTGAGTACAACGGCGTTTCCGTAATCATCCCCCGCCGCGAGTGTATGCAGACCTTGAAGCGTCACAAGAAAAAATAGTTTTAACGAGAGTTCAACTAAAAAGTTTTTTTTGCGCCTTCGGCGTTTTTTAGACAAAAATTACCACGAATTATCAAAAATTAATCAAAAATTACTTTTCAGAGTAAAAATTTTTGAAAAATTTATGGTAATTTTTGATAATTTTTGTTGAAAAATCAACACCGAAGGCTATTTAGTTTTATGTTAATTGGGTGTATTGGTGGGGTCTTTAAACTTTACTCTTTACACTTTACACTTTTGTTTTTAAGATGAAAAAAGATTTGATTCTTTGCGGTGTGGGTGGACAAGGTATCCTCTCTATCGCAACTATTATAGGCGAGGCCGCCACTAAGGCCGGTCTTTATCTGAAGCAGGCCGAGGTTCACGGTATGAGTCAGCGTGGAGGCGATGTTCAGAGCAATCTGCGTCTCTCTACCTCAGAGATTTACAGCGACTTGATTCCTAAGGGCAAGGCCGACGTGATAATCTCGATGGAGCCAATGGAGAGTCTCCGCTATCTGCCATTCCTCAGCAAAAACGGCTGGGTGGTGACTTCGAGCAAGCCTTTCGTGAATATTCCAAATTATCCCGAGGAGGCTGAACTTCAGAAGGAACTGACAGCGCTTCCAAATATGGCTCAACTTGATATTGAGGAAATTGCAAAGACTGTCGCCATTCCCAAGGCCGCTAATATGGTTCTTCTTGGCCTGGCCGCTCCATATATTGAGATCCTCACCGTTGATCAACTCCGCGAGGCTATCAAGACAATCTTCGCCCGCAAGGGTGAGCAGATTGTGGAGACCAACCTGAAGGCCTTCGACGCCGGCGTGGCAGCAGCAAAATAAGTTCATTTTTGATTTTTGATTTTCGATTTTTGATTTACATTACTGATTCAATTTATGATTAGGTTATTTGTCAAAAAAATCAAAAATCGAAAATCAGAAATCATCCTTTGAGTAAATCAAAAATCAAAAATCGAAAATGTCCACTATGGATGTAAAATCAGAATACCTGCACCCCGAGTTCGAGACTATGAGTGTGGAGCAGATCAGGGAACTTCAGTTGAAGAGGCTTCAGGATACTGTAAGGCACTGTATGAACTCGGAGTTTTACAAAAAGCGTTTCGAGGAGATTGGCCTCAAGCCTGAGGATATCAAGTCTCTCGACGACCTCAGGAAAATACCTTTCTCCACCAAGCAGGACCTCCGCGAGACTTATCCTTTCGGTATGAGGTCGGTGCCGTTGGAAAAATGTGTGCGTCTGCACTCGTCGTCAGGTACCACCGGAAATCCTACCGTGATTCTCCATACTCAGAAGGACCTCGACGAATGGGCAAATGCCGTTGCGCGCTGTCTGTGGATGGTGGGCCTGAGGCCTGACGATGTGTTCCAGAATTCGTCGGGTTACGGAATGTTTACGGGCGGTCTCGGTTTCCAGTATGGCGCCGAGCGTCTGGGAATGCTCACCGTGCCTGCCGCCGCCGGTAACACCCTGCGTCAGATTAAGTTCATCAAGGATTTTGGAACCACAGCGATACACGCCGTGCCAAGTTATGTAACCCGTATCAAGGAGGTTATGGATCAGGAGGGAGTGGATCCCCGACGCGATACCAAACTCCGCGTGCTGGCTATCGGCGCCGAGCCTCACAGCGAGGAGCAGAGAAAGCGTATCGAGGATATGATGGGCGTGAAGGCTTACAACTCGTTCGGAATGAGCGAGATGTGTGGCCCTGGCGTGGCTTTTGAGTGCAAGGAGCAGAACGGCCTCCACATTTGGGAGGATTACTATATTGTTGAGATCGTAAACCCTGATACTCTGGAGCCTACTCCCGAGGGCGAGATTGGCGAGTTGGTGCTCACCACTATCAACCGCGAGGGTATGCCGCTTCTCCGCTACCGCACACGCGACCTCACGAGGGTTCTCGGTCACGACTGCAAGTGTGGCCGTCACCACCTCCGTCTCGACCGTATGAAGGGCCGAAGCGACGATATGATGGTGCTCCGCGGTGTGAATATCTTCCCAATCCAGATTGAGAAGATTTTGCTGAATTTCAAGGAGTTGTCGACAAATTACCTGATAACCCTGACCACCGACGGCGACAACGACAATATGACCGTGGAGGTGGAACTCGACGAACTTTTCACCGACGACTACGCCCGTCTTCAGGAACTCACCAAGAGTATCACCCGTGCGCTCAAGGACGAGATTCTCCTTACTCCACGCGTGAAACTCGTGGCCAAAGGCACTCTCCCCGTATCAGAGGGCAAGGCCGTAAGAGTGGTGGACAAGAGAAAGGTGTATGAATAAAAAATGAATGAAATGTTGAAGTGATTGAAGTGATTGAACGCTCTCAGCACTTCAACACTTCAACATTTCAACACTTCAATTACTTAATTATGACAATAAATCAGTTATCAATATTCATCGAGAACAAGAACGGCACTTTGCTGAATGTTCTTGAGATGCTCAGGAAGGAGGGGATTCAGATTATTGCGTCAACAATTTCTGATACTTCGGATTTCGGTATTTACCGTATGATCTGCAACGATTCCACCAAGGCTTATAATGTTTTCCGTGCTCACAATATGAACGCACAACTCACCGACGTGCTTGGCATTCAGATAGATGACGAGCCGGGCGCCGCCGCCGATGTTGTAGGCAAACTCACCAATCAGGGCGTGGCTATCAATTATATGTACAGTTTTATCCTCAACGGCAAGGGCTTGCTCATCATCAAGGCCAATCCGCTTGAAAAGGCCAAGGAGGTGATTATGCTCAATAAGATTGGCTTTATCACCGAGAGTGATTTGAGGGGGGTAACGGGGGGGGAGGTGACGCCTGTATGTCCGCAGGCTCAGTCCGTGCCTGTGTGATCCGCAGGCTCAACCCGTACCGGGTATCGCACAGCGGTTATGCACGGCGACGCCTCTCCGAGGCTTTGATGTGCGCTCGTATCGGGAAAAATATATAAAAAAATAGATTTTTTTGTGAACCTCTGCCGTGATGTGGCAGAGGTTCTTTTTATTTTTGTGTGGTGATTACGGAGTGAGCGTTGCCCGGAGGGCAATACTCTGAGTAGCCGTTGGCATACGCTTGCGGATGCCTGCGGGTGGGGTGCGGTTTGGTTTTTCATTCGTTCTAATTCGTTTTAATTTTGGTTTGAAAAAAAAGGTCGCCGACGGCGACCGCAAGGCTCTTTGCAGTTCCGCCCAATGGGGTTGGAGGGAATAGAAAAAAGTATGCAAAATATTTGCATTAGTGAAACTGATTTATCATATTTGCAATAGATAAATATTAGAATAGTTTCATCTATTCTTGAACATACAGCGTATTTTCGGACCGGTAGAATCTGGTAAATTTGAATGGTGCCCGATATATGCAAACGTATGTTCTGTCCACCCTTTTTGGGGCACGGAACTGCATTTGCTATATCCCTTTGGCACCATAGGTTTACCAGATCCTTACCGGTTGAAGAGATAACCAACGGCAATGTAGGGCTGTGCCCTTTTTGCTGTTGGTTATAGGATTACGCTCTGGATAAGTTACTAATTTTAATAAACTTAATAATAAACCTATGGACCAATTAGAACAAATTAAACAGAAGATTGATGAGGCTCTTAAGTCAAGGGTTGAATCGCGAAAGTTGATTTCTGAAAAGGTTGAGAAGTTGAATGATTTGCAAAGTCAATTGGCTTCTGTTCGTGCTGTTATCAACGATTATAATTTTGACAACAAGTCTATTTATTTGTCAAAATTGACTGATGTTGAGGATAAGATTGTAAATATTTTGCAATCAGCAAAACCTATAGAAGAAAGATTTAACAGAGATACCATTAATATTGGTGTCGCAGGTGTAACTCACGCAGGAAAAAGTACTCTTTATAGAGCATTGTCTGGACTTACCAAAAATGAAATTCCTTCAGAAGAAAATATTGGTGCTGGTGAGTCTACTACTGCAGCAAAATCTATTATTATTAATAGTGATCACAAAGAATTTGTTGTTCATTACAGAACTGAAGATGAATTTAAGGATTTCATAAAAACTTATTTGCCTGAAAAACATCGTCATTTAATAACATCCTCAAATTCATTTATAAATTTGGATTTGGATAGTCTTGATGTAGAAGCAGGTTCTCCAACATCGGATTTACAACGTTTAAAAGAAGTACAGGATTCCATGAAGAGGTTTAATATACACCTCAAGTTAAATACTGGTTCTGAAAATGTTGATTTCGGTAAGATTCAAAGTTATGTGTCTTATAATAAAGGAGAAGACCCTGCACGATATTGGGCTGTAACTAAGTTGGCAGAGATCAAATGTCCTTTTGTCGCATTGAATTCTAATAGTGATATAAAATTGTCTCTTGTAGATTTACCTGGTACAAGAGAAAGAAAATCTGTAACAGAGCAGACGGGA
>JAZQPB010000204.1:0-9817 GCA_045628165.1 Bacteroidales bacterium
GACTTCATAGAGAACTTGTTGTTGAACTGGTACTTGAAACCAAGACCTGCAGGAAGAGTCCAAGTAGCAGTGTTGTAGTGACCCTTAGCAGTAAGAGGACGTGTGTGTACCCATACGTTCTGCTCGCCGTTTCTGATAGAAGACATTGGCTGGTAGAAAGCACCACCGAAGCCGGCTGTCAAATAGATACCCCACTTCTGACCGAATGTAGACTCAGGAGTTACGTTCTTGAGCTTGAGGAGGTAGAAATCAACCATAGCGTTGATGTCGAATACCCATGTACGGAAGTTTGCACGACGACCATTAGGATTAGATGAGCTGTAAGTCCAATCACAGTCAGAATCAGCATCAAAACCCTGCAATCTTGAAAGGAGAAGATTGCCTCTGAGCATGAAACGCTCAGACATTCTGTACTGATAACCGAACTCTAATGAACCGTTGATGGTCTTGAAGCTTGGGAACATACCATCTGAAGGACAGATATCTGTCTGTGAGAGGTTAGCACCTACGCCCCAATAAATGCTGTGGCGAGCTGACTTCCAGGCTGGAGTCTGCGCGAAGACACCACCCATAGTGAATAATGCCACTAAAATAAAGGCTATTGCTTTTTTCATGATTTATTAATTAATTAATTAAAATTTATTTCGTTTTTACTATTGATAGCGTGCTCATGTTACAATGTTCATGCTAAAATTCGACTGCAAATATACAAATATTTTTTCAATAGGCATAAGTTTGCGTAAAAAAATTAACAAAAACAGCAAAAAAAAACCTTTCATGTTAATTTTCAACTAATTACCCATCAAAAAAAAATTAGTGACGTCAGTTTTTACCCTTGATAAATTTGTAATAGAATGTTATCATGGCGGTAAAATACGAATCATTGTAGCCGGAATTGCCACGCGGAGAGCCCGTAGATGGTATGTTATCAGCTGCACCGATACACTTGTAGGCGAAATACCGGGTAACATCGTCGGGAGGCTCCACTCCCATCTCGTCGTAATTGAAATAGTAGGTGGAGCAGTCGTCGATGTAGTCGGTGGTGGTAAATCTCTGCGCTATCTCTATGCCCACCGAGAGGTCTTCGGAGAGCTGATACCTGAATCCCAGGCCGATGGGAATGGATACCGCCATCAGGCTGTACTTGTCGCGCACCTGGGTTACGGCCTTGGTGTCGCCGGCCACAAAGCGGACTCCCGTGCCCTGTCCCTCGGTGCAGAGCGGCTGAAGCTCGTACCACTGCCCCTGGAATTTGCCCTTGGGGTTGAAGTGCAGGCCGCCTATGCCCACGGTGAAATATCCCGACCATTTGCTGGCGAATGATGCGCTCTCGAAGCGCTGGAAGAGTTTCTCGCGGATAAAATAATAGTCGATGCAGGCGCCCACGTCCACGAGATGGCTCTTGAAATTGAGATTACGCCCGCGGCGCGCCTGCGACTTGGAATTGGCGTCGTCGGCGCCCACCTCGGAGTACATGGCCGTGGCGCGCATGGACAGGCGCTCGGTAAGGCGGTAACGGTAGCCCAGCATGCCCGAAAATTTCAGGAAGCTGGGGTCCACGTCCTCGAGGGCGAATATGTGGGTTCCGTTTTTGTTGCCTCCGCCGAGGTCGCCCATGAAGATGTTTCCGCCCAGGCCCATCAGAAAGCCGTGCCTCTCGGTGCGCCAGCCGTTCTGCGGATATGCGCTCAGGGATATGGCAGCTGATAGCATTATTAGTAATATCTTTCTCATAGTAAGCTACTTGTAATATACAATAATCCGGACGGCCGAGGCATATTAATTGCCATCAGCTGCCCAAACTATAGATATAACGTGGAAATGGATTTTTTCTTGTATGGATGGCTAATTGCGCTTGTCCATGCCCCAGAGGAGCTTGCTGCGGAGCGCCGAGAAGAAACTGGTGTTGCTGAGTTTCAGGAGCTTGAGCTGCTTGGTGGATTTCTTGATGATGAGCTCCTCGTCGAACGGCACGCAGGCCTGGCGGTAATCGAGCGATGCCAGGAAATTGTTTTCGCGGCCGTCGGCCTTGATGCGGATTATGCTGTTGTCGTTGATTACGATGGGGCGCACCGAGAGGTTGTGGGGCGATACGGGTGTGAGCACGAAATTGCCGCTGCCCGGTGTGATGATGGGGCCTCCGGCGCTCAGCGAATAGGCGGTGCTGCCTGTGGGTGTGGCTATTATGAGTCCGTCGCTCCAGTATGTGTTTAGGAAATCGTCGTTCAGGTATACATTGATGCTGATCATGGAGCTGGTGTTTACTCGCATGATGGTGAGCTCGTTGAGCGCGATGTTAAGGTTGCCGAACCTGTTGGATGAGCTACTTACTTCTATGAGTGTGCGGGAGTCGATGCTGGTGCGGCCTTCCATTATCTCCGTCAGGGCGTCCTGCAATGTGGTTTCGGATACGGATGTGAGGAATCCCAGGCGTCCGCTGTTGATGCCCACCACGGGGATGTTGGCCAGCACCGCGTATGGCACACTCTCGAGCATGGTGCCGTCGCCCCCGATACTTATCATAAGATCGAGGTCGTCTGGCATCTTGAAGCTGTTGATGAATGTACCGGTAATCTTGGGCGTGAAAAACAGTGTCTGCTCTATGGTCCTTAAAAATTCTTCATAGACATAGATCTCGCATCCGTTGCGGTTGAGCATCTCGAATATCTTGTAGATGCTCTTGTGGAAGTCGGGACCAAACTTGAGACCAAAGATAGCTACTTTCATACCCTTACCTGAAAAAATATATTACTACTTGGACTGCTTGGTAACCGGAATGAGGTTGAACGGCAGATTGATGATCTGGCTGTATTCCTCGCCCAGCGACTGCATGTCCTCGTCTATCTCCTTGTAATACCAGTTGATTACGATTTCGCTGCGCTCCTTGAGACCCTGGAGCATCAGGAGAATCTGTATCAGCTGCTTGCTTGATGCTGTATTGAAGTACTCAAGCTTCATATCAAAGACAGTTTTTGGATTTGGGTTCTTGCTGTAATTGGTAAACCACTCCAACACAGGTGCATAGAAATCCACGGCGTCTTCAGGAAGCGACATCTGGGCTATCTCGAAGATTCCCTTGCCGGCATCCAGCAACACCTTGGGAGTGTCTACAGTTGGTTCTTTTACAAATGGTTCCATATAATTGTAGTAAATTTACTCTTAATTAATCTTGTTGATGTCAATCTTTACGATGAAGAAGTCCTTCTCGTCGTTTACGCTCACCATCGAGTACTGGATCTGAGTGCCGGTCTTGCGCCTGATGTCGATGAATCCGAGTCCCGTGGATACTGGGTCGTTGTTGAAATTGAACAGTATGCGGTTGTACTCTTTTGTGAGGGCCTTGTAGTCCATGGAGTTTACCTTGTCGATGCGCTCCGACAGCGACTTGGCCAGCGGCTTGCTTATGTAATTGCCGGCCAAAAGCGTAAACTTGTCCTCGTGCTCGCAGATGTAGAATACTCCGGCTTTCCAGTCGGTATTGTCGGCTATATTGTCGGCGTGCTTCACGATGTTCTGCAGCAGCTCCACCATTACTCCGTAGAGTTTTATTCGTGTGGGAGTCTCGTCCATTCCGCTCTTGAGTATCGACAGCAGCGAGAGCAGGTTCTCCTGGTTGAAGTCGCCCTTGAACGAGAGGTTGTAGCTGTTCTGGTTAAAATTCTCGTGGGTCTCTATCAGATCCTGTATCGAGTATACCGAGCCATCAGCTGACTGACCCTCGCCGTCGGTTGTGGAGATCTCCGTGGTGAGGTAGAAATACGAGTAGGTGTCGTCCACCTGCTTTATCATATAGTCGAGCTTGTTGCCCGAGCGTTTGGCCATCTCTATGAGGCCGAGGCTTGCACCACCCTTTTCCGACAGGCCGGTGAGCGTGCGGGTCTCGCGGCTGTATTCCTTGAGCCCCTCGCTGTCCAGATGGTTTATCTTTTCAAGTTTCTTTCTCAGAGGCTCCTCGTCGGCTCTCAGCATCAGGTTTCCGGTGGCTATCACATACTTGTGACGGCGCTTGTGGATGATGATGATGGCCGAGTTGTCGTCGTCCTTCTCCTGGCTGTCGGCCTGGTGCCTCGTAATATTCTGAAGACCCTCGCCCATGATATAGTAAATCCTCGACCTCATCTTGCGAGTGTCGTCGGCCTTGGCAAGGTTTGTTTTTGCCATATCAAGGATATCCATTATCAGGCGCGGGGTAATCTCGCCCCTGTAGACGTACTCCAGGTCGTCCTTCTCGATATCGATGAAGTGTCGGTATATAAAATCAAGCGATTGGTCCATAATTCTCAGTTTTGGATTAAGATTACACTATCAAATCCATGGGAGCAAAAATCATGCCTCAGTTGGCGCGCCAAAACTCAAAGGCAGAGTGTTTGTGCCTGCGCCGTCGGTATTTTTTATTTTCCCAAACTGCATCTCGTACTTCTGGATATTGTCCTGGAGGGCCTTCATAAGCCTCTTGGCATGCTCAGGCGCCATTATCACGCGGCTATTGACCTGTGCCTTTGGCATACCCGGCAATACACTTACAAAATCCATCACAAACTCCGAGCTCGAATGCTGGATAATGGCCAGATTGCTGTACGATCCCTTGGCCACTTCCTCCGAGAGCACGATATTCAGTTGACTTTTGTTTTCTTCCTCAGTCATTTTTTCGAATAATTTTGGTTTATCGGAGGCAAATGTAAAAAATAATTTGATAAACTCCGCAATATTTCTGGAATTTATTTTTTATTCTTTCATTCCTTCACTCTTTTTATTCCGTTATTCATTCATTATCACCACCTCGCTTCGGGTGTTGTCGCCGGTGCACTTGCGCACCAGAATCTTGGCCTCTATGCGCTCCTCCAGTTCGGGTACGTGGCTGATAATGCCCACCTTACGGCCCTGCGAGTGTAGTTTTTCGAGCACTGATATCACAGAGTTCAGGCTGTTCTGGTCCAATGTTCCGAAGCCCTCATCAATGAAAAGCATCTCGCTGCCTCGCCCGCCCTGCATCATATCGCTAAGTCCGAGCGCCAATGCTAATGACACCATAAAACTCTCACCGCCCGACAGCGTGGTTACAGGTCGGCAGACATTCATCTCAAGGTCCTGAACCAGAATGGCTAACGAGTCGCCGCCGCATACAAGTCGGTACTTGTCGGTAAGCCGTCTCAAACGTTGGTCGGCGTTGTTCAGGAGAATCCTAAGTGTATGAATCTGAGCCAGATTGCGGAGTTTTTTGCCGTCGCTGCTGCCGAGTTCGCTGTTTAGGCCGCTCCAGTCGTCAAATAGTTTCTGCTTGCGCTCACGTTCTTCTATAAGTTGCTGATACTTAGTCTTCAAGTCCTCCATCTGCTTAATTTGTGCGGAGGTCTCTCCCACCCTGTTTTTCAGTGCATCCACTGTGGTTTTTATTTTTTGCAGCTGATATGCAAGATATTCTGCATCCTCCTCATCCTTAACGCCTTGCGGATTATCAGCCTTGTGATTCTCGAAATTAGCCTCGGCATCTTTCTGCGACTGTAGGCAACGGCTGAGTCTGTCGGCCACCTCGTCGATTTCAGCGCGGAGTTTCACAATGGTTTGGTTATCAGCTGATACCAACTGCTCTACATTCTCTACCGTAAAACCTAAAGTCCCATCCTTTGCGTTTTCCTCGGCGATTTTGTCGGTAAGTTTTTTATTGCAGCTAATAAGCAATTCCTCGTTCTCGCGCTTCTGCTTTTGGAGCATTCTTGAATTTTCAAGCACACTTGTCAAGAGATTCGGCAACTGATCCACGGTCTCAGATCCCGCAAACGGCAACGGCTCGGCATCTGCGAAGATATTTTTCAGGTCACTGACCGCTCCACAATTCTGCAACACGCCACGCAGACGCTCATCGGATTTCTGGAGGCCGTCAATTTTGCTTTTCAACTCCACAAAAACCTTGGCCTCGGCTTCAGTTTTACTGAGCACATCAGCCAACGATTCGGGATTGTTCTCGATATCGGAGAGATAGGTCCTAAGGCTGGAAAGTATAGTTTTCTGACTCTCCTCTCCTACCCCAATATTATCTACAACATTCTCATATTCAGTTTGTTTAACTTCCAATTGACGATTAATATCAGACATCTGCTCCTTAATGGACATCAAATTCTTGTTTTGAGCCTCAAAAGTCTTCCTCGACTCATCGAAAGTTTTCTGCAAAACCTGCTGTCTCTCCTTTAATCTTATCACTTCAGATTCTGACACTGATATTTTTTTATCAATCTCGGATTCAAACACAGATTCCTCAATGGCGGAAATATCAATTTTGTAATTCTGAATGTAGTAACCATAAACCTTTTTGAAATCCGCACTGCTGGCCTTGAAATCCTCCGAAAGTTTGGGTATCGTATTGGTTTCCAAATCCTTGATTTGATTATTTTTCTCATTGAGAGTACCTTGGAGCGTGCCCAAAACCTCACGGACCTTGTTTATCTCATCATTCTTGGAATCACGCATTTTCTTGGCCGTATCCAATGCGGCATCGAAAGCCTCATCGGTTTTCTCAGAATAAGGATGATGAACACTTCCACACAACGGACAAGGTTTATTTTCAACTAATTGAGCACGCATTTTCTTGAGATTGGCGGTGCCTGCAAGCACTTGCTCATTATAAACATTGTCCAATGTTTTGTATTCGATTTCCAAAGTCTGCATTTTCTTATTAAGAACCTGCATCTCAGAAGAGAACCTTGCCACCTCGTCACGGTTTTTCTTAAGCAATTCCTGTGAGTTCTGCAACTCTGCCTGCTTGCTTATATGAAATTTCAATATATTCAAAGCCCTCTTCAGAATCTCCCTCGAACGTGTGTTTTCATTCTCCTTTCTTGCAAGACCTTCAGAATCAAACGCTTTAAGATCAGCCTCAGCATTCTCATAAATATCGCCGGCACGTTTGGTTTTTGCCTCCAGCACTCCACACTTCTCAACAACCTCAACGTATGATTTTCTCAAGGAAACTTTCAAAGCATCAATTTCGGCAACTTTTTTCCTCAACTGCTCCAGATTTCTATCCACCTCTATCAGATTCTTTATCAACTGACTGATAGTCTGAATATTATCATAAATATTCTGTTTTGGAAGCATCGCATCAAAATCGGCCTTCCTCAACGAAAGTTCATCAAAATTTTTCTGGATTCTGTCACTGAGATTGGCGTAAAGACTCAGACACTGACAATATTTATTATTTACATTTCTAAAATCCTTCTGTACAGAATCTAATATATTTTTGCATTTATTGATATCATTCAATACAGGACGGAATTCTCTTACGGCAATCTCCATTTTGCTGAGGAGTTGTTTCTTAGGCAAAATATTGTCGCTGTCGGCCTTGGCTTTCTCCAGATCTTTCTGCTTGGAAATGAGGGCATTGCTGAGTTCCACAAAACGCTTGCGCCACTCGATTTTTGCGTTTATCGTCTCCAACTCCTTATCTGACTGCGCAGACTCGGTTCTAAGTTGCGTCAGGATTTTTCTCTGCTCCTCAATAACGTCATCAGTCACAAGTTGCTGCCCCTGAATGCTTTTATTGAGCACGTCGAGTTCGTTTCTTACTGCCGAGAACTTCTCGAAAATCTTCTTGGAAATCTTCTCGTAGATATCAGTGTTGGTAAGCATCTGGAGAATCGCCGACTTGTCGTCCTTCTTGGCGAAAAGAAACTTAGAGAACTGATTCTGAGCCAGAAGCACCGAGCGGATAAACCTGTTGAAATCGAATCCCGTGAGCGCCTCTATCCTTTCCTTAAACTCGTTAACCTTCTCTGTAACAGGCTCAAACTCATTGCTGATTTTATTGAGCCGGAAGAGAGTGCGCTTGATATCCTGAAGTTTTCCGTCGGCCTTCTTGTGGGCGCGGTAGGCGTACCAGTCGGCACGGTATATTCCATTGTCGTCGGCCTCGAACTCCACTCTAGCCAACGACTCCGACGTTCCCTTTCGCATAAAATTCCTTGTGTCGTCGGTCTTTATGGAATCGGAATTGTCGTAGGAATCCTCCTGCGCGTCCTTGAAACGCGGAGTGTCGCCATACAGCGCCAGACAAATGGCATCGGTAATGGTTGACTTGCCCGCACCCGTATCGCCACAGATCAGAAACAACGGCGAATCCTTGAGAGGCTTCTTCGTAAAATCTATCTCCGCCTCAGCCAACGAGGCAAGGTTCTTTATGGTAACTTTCTGGATTTTCATAATTAGGAATTTGATTCGCACAAAGATAAAGCATTTTCAACGAAAGAGAATGTATTTTATGGAAATTTTTGAGATATTTTAGAGTATCATTTTCCAATTTTTACAGTATCATTACAAGATGATTATTTAATACTATACTTTACTTTTACAGTATCATTTTGAAATTTACAGTATCACTGAAAGATGATAATTTAATACTACACTTTACTTTTACAGTATCATTTTGAAACTTACAATATCACTGAAAGATGATTATTTAATACTACACTTTACTTTTACAGTATCATTTTGAAATTTACAGGGTCATTTACAGGGTCATATTTATCATTTACAGGGTCATTTTGAAATTTACAGTGACATTTGCAGGGTCATTTTTATCCTTTTACAGGGTCATTCTGCTATTTACAGGGTCATTTACAGTGACACGTCCCCGTTTACAGTGACATTTACAGTGACATCCGGGAAACCGCCTTTTGCTGATTTGAATTCGATTTCCTGATTCTCCTGTAACTGATTATTATTTTTAAGTTGCTCGATAATTGTCATAAGAAGATTATTTCAGTTGCAAAAATAAAAAAACTTCCGGCAATACCGCAATGATATTACCGAAAGTTTTATCTTTTAGATTAGACTAATATCCGTTACAACTCCGCAATCTCATCAGCGGTGAGGCCGGTGTATTTTTCAATGATATCCAACGGCATATTGTCGGACTTCATCTTGCGGGCCATATCGAGTTTTTCGGCTTGCGCCTTGGCTCGTTCCTCTGCCCTACCTTTTGCCTCTCCTTCGGCAAGTCCTTCCTTACGTCCTTCGGCGAGACCTTCTTTACGTCCTTTTGCCTCGCCTTTCCTTAAAGCCGCATTATGGGCGGTCGTGTATTTGGAGACGGCATCCCAATATTGCTCATAGCCTGCTAATTGCGCAGGTGTGTAAGCGGCCTCTTCAAGGAGTTCTATGGCCTCGTTAATCTCGGGATTTGCCAAAAGTTCTGCGTCGGGATAACGGGTGTCCTCGTTAATTTCAGTCAGATACTTCAGCCACAAATCCTGAAGTTTTTTGTCGGCCTTGTTGCTTGGCCTGAATTTCGGCAACTCCACAAAAACCATATAGAACTCGTCGCGGAGTTCGTCGTTATGGTTCACGTTGGCGAAGCAATACTCCTGAATATGCTCATTAGGATAGTCAGGAAATGCGATATCGTTGATGATATTCAGCGAATAGACATTCTGTAATTTGGAATAGTCGAACCCCTTTGGAGCCTGCTTTACAAACACTTTTGAAGAGTTGTAAACCACACGCTTGAAGAATTCGGCATACCAATACATCTGCATTTCCACAATGAACTGACGTCCTATCTGATCCTTGCACCTTACATCCACAATTGTGTCTTTCAATGTAGGAGTCTGAGGCACAAGTTCGGCAGGAAGATACTCAACAGACTTAATCTCCACGCCCTTTGGCAAAGGCAAAAGGGAATTGAGAAGGCTGATGACGAGGTGTGGGTGCTCGCCAAAAACCCTCTTGAAAGTAAGGTCTGCCCGTGGATCAAGATACTTTGCCATTTTTACGCCATTTTTGATTTTTGATTGTGGATTTTCTGAGGCAAAGATAAGATTTTTTT
>JAZQPB010000205.1:0-9489 GCA_045628165.1 Bacteroidales bacterium
CTCCACCTGAATGGCCTGGTCTATGTCGGTGTACTTGGTCCAGTCTTTCTGGAATGTAAGGGCCATTATTGCGTCGCCCTCATACATCTTGTCGAGGTATCCGTCCTCTATTATCTTGTTCAGCAGAGTGGCCTTGCGCGGAAAATTCATCTTTATCATCACGCTGTCACTTTTGGCGGAGGCCAGCTTCACCTTCTGGTTTACGCTCTTGAACGGCGCGCAGTCTATCATCAGCACGTCCTTGTCGCAGACCTCGATGTCGAATTCGCCGTTGGGCCTGCTTACGGTCTCGTTGCCGGTTTTCTGCGATTTTATTTTCATGTTCTGCACCGGGAATCCTTTCAGCATGGTAAGCTTGCCGGATATTTTCTGTGTTTCCTGCGCCATGCCCATCCACGGCATCAATGCGGCCAGTGCCGCTATCAAGAATTTCTTCATTTGGTATTTGTTTGTTATTTTATAGTTTTCTTGTTTTTTTTCAGCTGATATGTTTTCCCAGCTGATGGCATTTCAGCTGATACGCTATCAGCTGGTATGCTATCAGCTGGCTACTCCCTTACCTCACGCTTCTTCTCGCTCCTGGACAGCGGACGTGTGAATATAAGAGCCGTGCCAGCACCCACGGCCGCGCCGCCCATCACATCCCACCAGTCGTGGCGGTTGGCGTGCACACGTCCCCAGGCCACATAGCTGGCCAGTATGTATGCCGGCACTCCTATTTTCCAGCCGTAGCGGCGCATCAGAAACGTGGCCCCGTTGAATGCGATGGCGGTGTGGGTGCTCGGAAACGAGTGGTGGCCTGTGCCGTCGGGGCGGTCCTTGGTGATGAGCGCCTCCATGGTGTAGTTTACCGCCAGGCACGACGCCGTGCTGTAGCCTAACTGAAAGAATCCTTTCTTGTCTTTCTTGGCGATGGTGTAGCCTAATCCGGTAGCTGATGGCAATAGGCAGGCCACATCGGTGGATTTCTCCACAAACTGCGCCTTGGCGTCGTCTGTTGTTGCTGCCATCAGCAGTGCAAGGCCGAGAAATATAGCTGTAATATGTTTTCTCATATCTGTGTGTTGTTATAATATTAAACAAAGGTAATACAAAAAAGTTTAATGGCCGTATTCAAAAATAAAAAAAATATCGGTTTCGTTATCAGTTTTTCGTTTAAAATTAATAACTTCGCACAAAATTGCATTTTTTTGAAAATATGGAAAAGATATTAGGAGCAGAAGCCGTGGTACAGTCGCTCATCCAGGAGGGACAGGATACCATTTTCGGCTATCCGGGCGGTGCGGTGATTCCGCTTTACGACCGTCTCTACATGAACCAGGACAAGATTCATCATATTCTGTCGCGCCACGAGCAGGCCGCGGTGCACGAGGCCCAGGCCTACGCGCAGGTTACCGGCAAGGTGGGCGTGTGCGTGGTAACGTCGGGTCCCGGCGCCACCAACGCCATCACCGGCATTGCCAATGCCAACATGGACTCGGTGCCATTGGTGGTGATTACGGGCCAGGTGGGCAGTGCCTTTCTCGGCACCGACGCATTCCAGGAGACCGACGTTTTCGGCCTCTCAATGCCTATAGCCAAGTGGAGCTGCCAGATTACCCGCGCCGAGGACATCGCCGAGAGCATGGCCAAGGCTTTCTATATAGCAGTATCAGGCCGTCCCGGTGTGGTGGTTATCGAGATTACGAAGAACGCCCTCGTTACCGAGACCGAGTTTGTATATAAGAAGGCTCCCGTGCTCCGCAGCTACGCCCCATATCCTGAGATAGATCAGGAGGCCATAGCCCAGGCCGCGGAGTTTATCAATTCAGCTGAAAAACCCATGATCCTTGTGGGCCACGGTGTATTGATCTCCCACGCCGAGAAGGCCGTGCGCGAGCTCATCGAGAAGACAGGAATTCCTTTCGGCATGACCCTCATGGGTCTTACTTCCATACCCAACGACCATCCGCTCTGTGTGGGAATGCTCGGCATGCACGGCAGCTACGCCAGCAACATTCTCACCAATCAGGCCGACCTGATAATTGCCATCGGCATGAGGTTCAGCGACCGTGTTACCGGACGCCTGAACGCATACGGCACCAGGGCCAAGGTGATACACATAGAGATCGACAAATCGGAGATTGATAAGAACGTGAATACCGACGTGGCCATCCACGCCGACCTGAAGACTGCCATCTCTTACCTGACCCCGATGGTGGACAAGAAGAGCCACAAGCAGTGGAAGGCCGAGTTCGACAAGCTCTATAATATGGAGTACGAGCAGGTTATCAAGAAGGATACACGCTCCACAGCGCCCATCATCCAGCCCGGTGAGCCTGTCGATATCATCAGCCGCAAGACTCAGGGTCAGGCCATAGTATGTACCGACGTGGGACAGAATCAGATGGTGGCCGCCAGATATTACAGCTTCAAGAATCCAAACTCGTTCCTTACATCGGGCGGATTGGGCACCATGGGATTCGGCCTGCCTGCCGCAGTGGGCGCCGCCATCGCTCAGAATGATGTTCCCGTAATCCTCTTTACAGGCGACGGCGGTTTCCAGATGAACGAGCAGGAGCTCGGCACCATCATCCAGGAGCATCTGCCGGTCAAGATCGTGATTCTCAACAACTCCGTACTCGGAATGGTTCGCCAGTGGCAGAATATGTTCAACGGCAAGCGTTACTCTCAGACCGACCTCGTGAACCCCGATTTCGTGACACTGGCCAGCGCCTATGGCATCAAGGGACGCAAGGTGGAGGCTCGCGCCGATTTGGAATCGGCCATCGACGAGATGCTCGCCTTCGATGGTCCATATCTCCTCGACATCATCGTGGATAAGGACATGAAGGTAATGCCTTTCATAGCCCCGGGATCCGCAGTAGATGAGATGAAGCTGGTGTAGTAGTAATCACTTCAATTACTTCAATCATTTCAATTACTTCAATTACTTAAAAAAAATGATTCAGAATATCGACGAACAGCCACAGCAATATACAGTTACGGTTTTTACCGAGGACAAGGTTGGCCTCCTGAACCGTATCACGATAGTGTTCACACGTCGTCACCTAAATATAGATTCGCTCACCACATCGGAGAGCGAGGTCAAGGGCATCTTCCGCTACACCATTGTCACCAAGTGTACGCCAAGCCTCATGAAGAAGGTTGTGGACCAGATAGAGAAGCTCACCGAGGTGCTCCGCGCCTTCTATTACGTGGAAGACGAGGTGATAGCCCGCGAGATAGCCCTCTACAAGGTTTCTACCAGCAGCATCAAGAACGGCTACGCATCCATGGAGCCCATCATCCGCGCCCACAATGCCCACATCATCGATATCGAGGAGGGTTTCTTCGTGATAGAGAAGACCGGTCTCTACAAGGAGACTCAGGCTCTCTTCGAGGAGCTGAAGCCATACGGCATTCTCCAGTTTGCCCGCAGCGGACGCGTGGCCGTCACCAAGCCGATGAAGGAGCTCACCTATTATCTCCAGGAGCTCAACAAGGCCGCCGAGACCTCCAACAAGATCCGCGACTGGAAACTGAGCAATATCGGAAAATAATCAGTAGAGACGGACTGCGGTCCGTCTCTATTTTTTTTTCATAGCATCCTGCCATTGCATCCTGCCTGCCACGGGCGATGCCTGTGGTTACCCACGTAGTGGCCGCAAGGGCCACCGCTATTACTGTGAGGCGTATATTGGGCGTTTCACATATCAGCGAGCCCCTTGCGGGCTGTACTATGGTAACCACTGGCATCGCCTGTGGCTTATTCATCAATCCCCGACCTCCGCGGTTATTTCGGTTTGGTGGAGGTCGGGGCTACGGAGCGTGAAGGCCTTTTCCCTGCCACGGGCGATGCCTGTGGTTACCCACGTAGTGGCCCAAGGGCCACCGCTATTTCTGCGAGGCACGTATTTGCGTTTTACATATCGGTGAGCCCCTTGTGGGCTGCACGGTGGTAACCACTGGCATCGCCTGTGGGGTGTCTGTGGGTGTCCCAATGTTAAGTTTTTATTCATATTTTGATTTTTGTAGCGTTTTGTTTTTTTTTTTGAGTTTGCTTTACCTTTGTCAGCGAAATTTAATGATTATTAACAATCTAAATTGTAAAATTCAATGACAAGAGCAAAGCATTTTATTCTCTATCTGATGGCGCTGATTTTCGCCGTCGGCATAGCGGGATGTAAGAAGGAGTCGGAGGGAGCCAAGGAGCCTGAGCCCCAGGATAAGCCGACGCCGGGGCCGGATAAGCCGGATCCGGGGAAGACGGATTTGTATCAGGAGGCTTTTGAGTCGATGAAGCAGACTCATGATTACAATAAACTGGTGGAAGATTTGGTTGTGGCAGCCAACGCCAATGTTGACAGCGCCAACCTCTCGCTTGCCTATATGTATGAATATGGAGTGGGTGTTGAGCAGGATATCGTCAAGGCCAAGTCTTATTATGCCAAGGAGGCTGCATTGAATAACAATGAATTTGCATTGGAGAAATCAAAAATGCTTGGGTCAGGAAATTTCAATTATGAAATTGTTCTTCCTGAGGATTGCGATATCAATATGAATGATGTTGTGGTTTTGTATGGCGATTCCTTGTCGTTTGCTAATGGTGATGGAACTTTCAATGTGGCATCTGATGTTGTGGTTGTGAAAAATTTCAAAAACGAATTTGTGTTTATGGGATATCGTCATCCTTCAAATACAGAGACATTGGAGCTTAATTCAAAGGAAACAGCATTAACCTTGTTGCAGTGTGGTATTCCTTATGGTTTTCATCTCCAGAAAGATTTTTATGCTCAAGTTAGAAAATTTTTGCTTGGTATGGAAGAGTCTGGACAGATTGCCGAAGAAATTGAAAAACAAATCAAAACCCAGGGCTGTTATGACATAGAAACTCTTGCGCCTTATTTGACAACGGCATATAGTAAAATTAATGCTGAATATGGCGTATCTAATAGTAGGATTTCGAAAACAGCTATGTTAAAGGCTTTTTCCGATGATGCTTGTTCTTCATGGCATGATGACCATGGCCATCATGTTTTTATAGTTGATAATATTCTCAATAATGATGTAAAAACTTTTATTAAGTCTGGTGAATACGACAATTTAGTTAACGTTTGGAATATTAATGTAGGTATTGAAAATGTTTCTCAAGCATGTTTTATGGCTGTACCTGGAACAATAGACCCTTCTACAGGAGTTTTTTCTTCTAAATACGAAGGTCTTGATTATTATTTGAATGCCAAATACGTAGATGCCAGTAAGTTTTGGGATTTAGGAGGTGGATCGATAATTGATCTAGTTAAGGCTACGAAGAATTACGTAGAAATAGCTTGGGATAATGCTAGTAGCGGTAATTATAATTCAAACACTGTTATTAGTAACCCAAAGGATATTCTTGCAATGTGGGCTGATACTCATCGTGAATACCAAGAGAAATATCTTGTTGTTAAAGAGGATATTAATTTAGAGGTGTCTTCTACTGATGTTGTTTTGAGATATGTATATCCCTATAATGACATTATGGTTGGAGCCTATTATTTTATTTATTATTTGACTGTTCCTGTACTTGAGGTCTATATAAACTCAGATTCTGAAAATAAGCTTAAAAACATTGTCGCAAAAATATTCAAGGAATTCCTTGGTGACAAGAAATGGATTGATTCGTTTCGCAAGTTGTTTGTTACCAGGGAAATAGAATTTTCAAGTAAAAAGGCTGTCGATTTTTATGTAGATACTTTTTTCAAGATTTGGGATCTTTGTTTTGAAGAAAAAACTGGTCTTAAGTATTTTTCTAAAATTGGAAAGCCAGTTTACAAGATGATAGATAAATTTCGCACTACAGATTATGATGACGGAGAAGAGATTGAAGATTTGATTTGGTCGGAATCAAAACAAGTTGAAAAAATAGTATTTAGTTTTTCCGGTAGTTCATTAAAAAAGTATTTAAAAGTGTTATCTTCAGGCGAGAATGTTGTTACCTTTGCCAATGCACTCGTTAAAATGGTTAATAGTGATTATCGTAGTTTTAATGTGCGATTCAATTCTGCTAGTGAGCAGTTTGAATTGTCGTATCAGCCTGTTGACAGCGTATGGGCAGTATTGCCGTATGAATTCGTTGTGAAATCAAGTAGGAGAGGCGATATTTATTTGTACGCGAATGATAAGCTGATTGCTTCAGAAAAAGATGTGACACAGCTTAAATATGATTTGTCAACTCTTGAGACTGGAATATATGAAATTAAAATTGTTTGTAATGCTAATGATGGTATTTCAGAAAAAGAGTCAGTATTTAAATGTGTTGTCAAAGATAATCCTGTTTCTATTTGGGCTTCTGTTAATGGTTTGTCTTGCGAAAAAGATGAATCCCTTGTGCTTTCAGCTGAATTGTCACGGCTTTGTGACATAGAAGTGTTTGTAGATGATGAAAGTTTTTATAGAGGAGATAATATAGATCAATTCTATATAACACTTCCTTCCTCAGTTGCCGGCACCCATAATGGAAGGATTGTAGCCAAAATAAAAGGTGTTAACGTTGCAGAGAAACCTTTCTCCTATAATGTTTATTCTCCCTTGTCAATCACCAACCTTACACTTACGGGAACTTCGCTGGAACAGGATGAGTCACTAATCCTTTCAGGAAAGGTCTCCGAGGCTTGTGATATTGCGGTATATGTCGATGAAGTTCTTGTGAGCACTATTAAGAACAAAAGCGAGTTCTATGTGGAATTGCCGACCGACAAAGTTGGCAAATATTCGGGAAAGGTAAAGGCTTCGTCGAATTTCATTGAGACAGAGCAATCCTTCTCCTATACTGTGCTTCCAAAGAAAACCGAGACCGATGCCAACATTACACCGACACTTCCTGATGTTTCGGGCTCGGGGTTGAGTGATCCTAACAGAGGTACGGGTACTGCGCCTGATGTCAAGGGAGAGGATATCGACCAGACATACAACGGTTCTACACCTGATGTCAAGGGCGAGAATCTCGACCAGATATACAACGGTTCTGGATCTGCTCCAGACGTTAAAGGAACGAATTTATAAACCTATAAATCATTTTAAAATATGAAGTTTAAACAATTATTCTTATTTGCGGGCTTGGCCGCTGTGGCCCTGTTTCCGTCTTGTGCCGACGATGCTGAGATGGCTTTTTCGGGCAACGAGAGCCCTAATGCATCTACCCAAGGCACGTTGGTAACCATTACCGCCGCTGTGGACGCTCAGGACCAGCTGAGCAAGGTGGCTATGATGCAGGCCGACAATTCGCTGGACCTTGTATCCAAGTGGCAGAGCGACGACCAGATTCAGGTGTTCGCCCGTCAGAACGATGAGGTATATAATATCGGCAAGGTTCCGGTTGACAATATCTCGGAGGATGGTAAATCCTGTTCGTTCAATATCGTGTTGCCAGCCAATATCGATGCCACCGCAAGCTATGATCTCTATGGATTCTGTGGCATTGAGGCAGGTTTTAGGGATGGCATTATCTCGTTTGACGCTTCCACCACACGCAGAGCCGTCTCCAATTTCAGGGCTCCTATGATGTTTGCCGTTAGTGCAAGCTCCACAACTGTAACCGCAGGTTTTACCCACTTTGGCGCATACGAGTTGCTTCACGTAGTCAACAACACCTCGTCGGCAATATCTTTCTCCAACAATGGATTCTCCACAGACAACAGATGGTATTCTGACAGATTCAGATGCACACTCGACTATTCTACCAAGAAACTTACCACCGAGGCCATCGGCGGAGGCCAGTCAAACGAGGGCATAACAATCGCTGCCGGCAAGATGAATACCATTATCTCTTGGTATGTTCCTAATGGCAAGTCTATCACACAGGCATATCTTGAGGCTTCAGTAAACGGCTACGGCAAGAGGTCTGAGAATGCCAAGACCTCAAGCACCGTGATTACTGCCGGCAAGGCTTATCACCTTTATGCTACTTGGAACGGAAACGTGCTCCGTCTCGGCGACCAGATTACCGTAAACGCCGCCGCCACTGTTTCTGCTGCTGATGTGGCCGCCCACATAAAATCCCTGCCTGCCGGTGAGTTCACCATCACAGTGGAGGGTGTTTGTGGAGCTGATGTTATCTCCTCTGCCATGAAGGCCAACACTAAGGCAATCATCAACCTTGACCTCCGCAACTGCGAGACAACACCTTCTTTCACTGGTGTTACTACATTGAAGTCTGTGAAACTCCCTGTTAACGCTACTTCTGTAAGCGCATCAGCATTCAGTGGCTGTTCTGCACTGGAGAGCGTGGAGATGCCCGACGGTGTTGAGACCATCAACGCCAAGGCATTCTACGGATGCAAGGCACTCAAGAATATCAATATGCCCTCTTATCTCAAGGTGATTGATGTGGATGCCTTCTACGGATGCGCTGGACTTACAAGACTTGAGCTCCCAGCCAAACTCAACAGGATTGGCGCCCGTGCATTCGCCAACTGCGACTATATCAATCTCTCGGTATCCAAGGCCAACGCCTGGAAATACACCACAGATTCCAAGGTATGGACCGCCAAGGCAGGAGGCAAGCTTCTGCCCAACAACCTCTCGCAGACCTGGCTTGTAGAGAGCAATATGTATTACTATTACCGTGGATTCGACTATGCCGTTAAAGATGGCGAGGGTACCAAGACCATTACCATTAACGGTGTTGATATCGAGTTCATTTTGGTGAAAGGTGGCACATTCTGGATGGGCGCTCAGAAAACAGATCCTGATGCTCCAAACTACGACACCTTGGCTCAGGACAATGAGGCTCCTGTTCATCAGGTAACTCTTGATGACTATTACATTGGCAAGTATGAGATTACCAGAGCTCAGTGGAAAGCCGTTATGGGTGGTGAGATAGAGGACGATGATTACAAGTATCCTCAGGGATATATCTCCTGGAACTCTTGTCACGACTACTTGAATCTTCTTCAGGAACTCACTTCATTGGATGTCAAATTACCTACCGAGGCTCAGTGGGAGTTTGCTGCACGCAGTGGCAAAAGTAATAATACCAGTTTGTATTCAGGTACCGCTCCTTGGGACAATTTAAGCAGTGGAGGAAGTCTTCAACCTATAGGTGACTCTTTCCGTCGCAATGACCTCGGCATCTGCGATATGTCTGGCAACTGCTGGGAGTTCGTATCAGATCGATTGGGAACCTATCCATCTGAACATACTTATAATCCGGGCGGCCCTACCAGCGGTCATCGCATTCTCCGTGGCGGTGGCGGTGGCGCCTCGGCCGCCGATTGCCGTGTGTCGCGCCGCGCAAACGTCAACTACTCTAGGTATTACGACTCCAACTGTAGTTACGGTGCTTGGGATTATGGTTTCCGTCTTACGGTTCGTCCCTAGGTCAGGATTGTAGATGTTTATTACATTTATTATTTCCCACGGGCGATGCCTGTGGTTACCCACGTAGTGGCCTAAGGGCCACCGCTGTTGATGCGAGGCGCGAATGGCGTTTCACATATCAGCGAGCCCCTTGTGGGCTATACTATG
>JAZQPB010000206.1:0-2530 GCA_045628165.1 Bacteroidales bacterium
GTGTTCAGGTTCTGCGATGCAATGGTAAGATACGATAGTCTCTGGAGAGCCACCTCCTCGGCATGGCACGGACCGGCCAGCACGCAGAAGTTTTTCTCGAGATTCACGTTGTACTTGTCGCGGAAATAGTCGGCCATTATAGTATTCTTCTCGGGTATCATACCCTTGATGGCCGATACCACCACGTGGTTTTCGAGCGATCCGCCCGAATACTGCGACATAGTGCTCTCTATGAAAGCAGAAGGCACAGCGAAAATCAGTGTGTCAGAATTCTTGATTACCTCGTTGAGGTCGTTGTAAAATTCTATCTTGCTGGTTTCCAATATCAGCGAGTTCAGGTACTTAGGATTCTGGCCGTGGGCTATAGTATAGTCTATATGCTCCTTTTTGCGCAGATACCAGTTTACCTTGTTGCCTTCCTTCACATTATTTGTAAGCAAGCTGATAATGGCGGTAGCCCAGCTGCCTCCACCTATTACAGCTATTCTATGTTGTCCAAACATTGTAAGTTTATCTAAAAATTATAGTTGAGCGCAAAGATAAAAAAAGTTTCTATGTATTGCAAAATTATTTTTCAGCTGAAACCAATTTATATCTCTACACCATCCCGGATACCGACTCAGCCACGTCCTGCAGCA
This sequence comes from Bacteroidales bacterium, assembly GCA_045628165.1. Taxonomy (GTDB): domain Bacteria; phylum Bacteroidota; class Bacteroidia; order Bacteroidales; family UBA3824; genus UBA3824. The sequence goes on from JAZQPB010000206.1 coordinate 639, forward strand.
GCCATTTGGGTGTGGATGTGGCGCCGGTAATGCCGAGAGTATCCACTCCGCACAGCATATCGGGGCTGATATCACGCACCGACGATATGTAATAAGTCTTGGGATTGGCCTTTATGCAGGTGGAATACAGATACTTGCCGTTGCTGCTGTTGGCCCCGGCCACAAAGAGGATGGCATCGTGGGCCTGCGCGTAGCCGCTTAGATTCTGCTCCCTGAGGGCCACGCTGCGGCATACCGTATCGTATTTTCGGAATTCAGCTGATGGGGTTTCAATCTCCAGGCGCCGGCGTATCACATCGGCCAACTCGTTGTATTTATGGAAGTTCATGGTGGTCTGCGAGTAGAGCAGTATATCGTGGCCAAAATCCACCATATCGAGCTCGCTCTCCTGCGATACCACCACCACATTGCCGTTGGCCACCTGTCCCACAAGGCCCACCACCTCGGCGTGGTCTTTCTTGCCGAAAATCACGGTCTGCGCGCCGGGATGCTCCCGAGAGTTGCTGTTTATCAGCCTGTGAAGCTTCAGCACTATCGGGCAAGTGGCGTCTATTATCGATACGCCGTTCCGCCGGGCGGTGTCGTATGTGCGCGGAGGCTCGCCGTGAGCCCTCAGCAGCACCGTGGTATTGCTGAGAGTCTCAAACTCGCTGTAGGATATCGTGGTCATGCCCAATCCGGCCAGCCGGCTCGATTCCTCGTGGTTGTGCACTATCTCGCCCAGGCAGAAAAGTTTGCCATTAGCTGCAATCTCTGCCTCGGCCTTGTTGATGGCGTTGGTTACTCCAAAACAGAATCCGGCGTTTGCATCTATATCTACATTCATATCGGAGGGTCTGAAGTGGTTGAAGTGGTTGAAGTGATTGAAGTGGTTGAACCATCCGGATTAGCGTTTCAATCATTTCAACATTTCAACATTTCAATCACTTCAATCATTTCAACATTTCAACATTTCAATTACTTAATAAGTTTTTCTATCCAGCTGACGGCCACCTGAAACTGCTGCTCCCTTGTAAGGTCCGAATTATCGAGCAGAGTGGCGTCGTCGGCCATCTTGAGAGGCGATTCGGCGCGGGTGCTGTCTATGAGGTCGCGCTCGGTGAGGTTCTTGAGCACCTCATCGAATGTAACCTTGGTGTCGCCCTTGGCCCTGAGCTCGTCGTAGCGGCGCTGAGCCCTCACCTCGGGACGCGCTGTAACAAAAATCTTGAGCTCGGCATCCGGGAATACCACTGTGCCTATGTCGCGGCCGTCCATTATTACAGAGCAGTCCTGCGACATCCTGCGCTGAAGGTTCACCATCTCCTCCCTCACGAATTTGAGAGCGGCTATGCGGCTCACATTGCTTGAAACCTCCATTCCGCGGATCTCGGCCTCCACGTCCTCGCCGTTCAGGCAGGTATGGCTTGTGCCGTCGGGCTGCGGGGCAAATCTCACCTCCACGTCCTTGATCCTGGATTTCAGAAGGTCTTCGTCGGGAGTGCCGTCGGGGCGCATCACACCGCCGCGCATGGCAAACAGTGTTACGGCGCGGTACATGGCTCCGGTGTCTATGTACACAAATCCGAAATGTCTGGCCAGTGCCTTGGCCATGGTGCTCTTGCCGCACGACGAGTGTCCGTCTACGGCTATTTTTATATTTTTCATTCTTGTATATCAGTTGGTTAGTGTTTCTTGTTTTTTTATCATGGGAGCTAATACTGTGGCATATTGACTCCGCCTGCCTGCTGCAGAATCCTTACGAGCTTGCCGTTTGAATACTGGGCCTCGTAGGTTACCTTGCCCGACCGCTCGTATTTAATCACCTTGCCGTCGAGAGTTCCGTTTTTGCCGAAAGACTTCTGGCTCTGTATGGCTCCGTTGGGATAATACTCGGTCCATGTGCCTGACGG
>JAZQPB010000207.1:0-17104 GCA_045628165.1 Bacteroidales bacterium
GAACGTATTTCTCTCAAAATTCTATCCTTAATCCTTCCCTCATCCTTTGTAAGAATACCTTTGACATTTTCCATTACAAAATACTTGGGACGCAAAGCCTTGATTACTTTCAAGTAATGAAAGAAAAGATCATCGCGCTTGTCAAGTTTTTTTCTTCTGCCTGCAAGGCTGAAAGACTGACAACTTGGGCCACCAGTGACAACATCAATTTGTTGATTTCCAATCTCCTTCAAAAGATTAGGAAGAAAAGAATCATCCATAATATCCTGACAAAGGAATTTGGTATCAAGACCTAACATTTTGTTGTAACGTACTCGGTGAGTAAGTTCACAATTCTCGTTAATATCGCTTGCCAAACGAAAATCATAATACTTATCATCCGTATAAGCCTGCATAAAACCCTCGCTGAAACCTCCCGCTCCAGCGAAAAGGTCTAAGTATTTGATACCTTGCCTGTTCTGTATGAATTCTTTCTTTTCTGACATTTATTAGTTAGAGATTGGTTTATAATGCAAATATAAGGAGATTTCGTGAAATGCAAAAAATAAAATCTTCACACAACAAGAAAAAACTAACCCAACACCTTTATCACCTTTGCAGGCACTCCGCCAACCACCACATTCTCAGGCACATCCTTTGTTACCACGGCGCCTGCGGCGACTACTGAGCCGTTGCCGATCGTGACACCGCCGAGGATTATCGCGCCTGCGCCTATCCAGACTCCGTTGCCGATACGGACGGGAAGGGCTCGTGTGCGCCAACGGTACTCGGTATCGCCAGGTTGCCAGCCCTCGGTGAGTCGCTCCTGCAAATCCACAGGATGAGACGACGTATTTATCTGAACGCCAGGGGCTATGAGCACATCGTTGCCAATCTCTATGCGGTTGCTGTCGATGAAGGTGCAACGGTAGTTTATCGAGACATTGTTGCCCAGGGAAATATTGTCGCCGAAATCGCAGATGAAATCGGAACCCACTGATACATTGCTTCCTACGTGGGCAAACAACTCCCTGAGCATTCCATATCTCTCGCCACGTTGGGCATACGGAATGTTTCGGTAACGGAAACACCAGTCACCAGCCTTGGCCTTCCGCTCCAAAAACTCTTTGCTATGGCAGTCGTAAAGCAAGCCCGCCATACACTTCTCGTACTCAGTCATTTGTGCTGACTTTTTTATTATAGCCTCCAACTTCTCGGCGTAATCGAGCGCGGTGGTGAAGACAATACCAGGCATTCCGAGTTTCTCGCCTGCAAGGATATTCTCGGGCTTGTCATCGGCGAAGACACATTCCTCGGGCTTAAGGTTAAAGCGCTGAAAGAGAATCTTGTAGATCTCGGGATTGGGCTTTATTTGGTGTTCCTCCGACGAAATCACATATCCGTCGAGCAATTTGAAGATAGGGAACTGAGCCATTGTCTTGTAAACCTTACTGCACCAGTTGCTGAGGCCGTAGAGTTTGTAGCCAGCGTCCTTGTAGCATTGCAGGAGGTTACGCATTCCAAGTACCTCACTTGTAACGATTTCGGGATAGTGCTCATCAAAGTATCTTATCTCGGTCTCGAAGTCAGGATTTGCTGATACCAGGCTGTCGATGAATTCATTTACAGGCACGTGCTCATAATCCATAGCGTTTTGCACTGTGGGATTGTTGATCATACTGATAAACGTCTCACAGCGCTGAGTATCAGGAATATAATTATAAAAGAACGCGTTGAAATCATAATCAACGAGCACCTTTCCAAAATCAAGAATCAAGTTTTTTATCATAGTTTTATGGGGTTTGATTGATAATGCAAAGATGATGATTTTTAGGCGAAAAAGCAAACACTTATCCCCAACTTACAATAATCCCGTCATATAAAGAGGAAGATACACAATGCCATTCTCTTGTTTCAAATCTTTGGAATGAAGCACATAAGGCGTTGAGAGTTGCGCCTTGTACTTGTCATAAAACTTCTTTAATGACTTCAGAGTATATCTAACGCCAGACTTCACCTCGATAGGAGAAATGTTGTGGCGGAATTTCAAATTCGGCTTTGCTATCAGGAAATCAATCTCCATAGTATCCTCGGCATTTGTCTTTGAATACTTGGAATAGAAATACAACTTATGTCCGCTTGCCTTAAGCATTTGCGCTACAATATTTTCCATAAGCATACCCTCATTAAACTCGATCTTTCCCAAAAGAATACGTTGATAGAGTTCCTCACTCATTATCTGACTTTCGCTGAAAGCGTGGCTTATGAGCAAACCAGTATCTCCCATATATAATTTAAGAGTGGAATCATCAAGTTTCATTTCAAGCCCTATCGAAGGCTCAGAGGCTCCATAACAAATATTTACAACATCAGCCTCTTTCAACCAAAAAAAAGAAGTCTCGTAAGACCTGAAACGCGCCTCGTCCTGCAAAGCCGACAACTTGAATTTTTTCTCGTGCTTCTGCAACTGAGAAGGCAATGTGTCCCAAATATTGGTAACCTTGTCGGAAAGTTCTTCTGCATATTTTTTAATATCATTACGGTAAAGGTTCAGGATATCACGTTTCACGACATCAACCTTAGCCAAGTTTTTGGTTTCCACAAATTCCAAGACGGCCTGTGGCATACCTCCAACAACCATATATTGCCTGAAATAATCCATTGCCTTGTCGTGCATAGGTCCCAGAGGAATCAGTTTCTCATAACAGGTTTTAATAAAAGGCATTGTCATCTTATCGCCCAAAGCCCAAAGAAACTCCTCAAAATCCATTGGGAACATTTTAACAGAACGTTCCTCCGAGGGAATCAAAATATCCTTTACATTCTTTCTGATACTTACGAGCGAACCCGTTTCTATATAATCGTAACGTCCGTCAGCCACAAGGTGCTTGATCGCGGCCCTTGCTTTGGGATAAAACTGAACCTCGTCGAAAACAATCAATGAATTACGCTCAAACAATTCAACTCCAGTAATTGACTGAAGATACATAAAAAACACGTCGAGATTGGTAAGATATTTCTCGAACAGAGGCTTGATATTATCACGAATATTACTGAAATCCAAAAGAATATAAGATTTATACTCATTTTGTGCAAATTCCTTTACAATATAACTCTTGCCAATACGGCGCGCCCCCTCCACCATAAGGGCCACACGTCCCTTGTCCTCATTTTTCCACTTCAACAAAGTGTCATACACTTTCCTTTTCATATACAATCACCTTTCCAAGATTAATAACACATACTTTTTGCACCTTTCCAAGGTTTTAAAACGGCACTTCTTGCACCTTTCCAAGAATAAGGCCCACAAATATAGATATTTTTTAGAAAAAACAAGATGATTTCATTATATTTCCTTTCCTTATCCCCAACTTCTTGAATCAATATCGACAAACCTCCATTTTCACAGAAACCTCCGCTAAATTTGCGTCATAGTAAACATATTACTAACCCGTTAATTATCAAATACTATGACACAATGGTTATGCCCAGTTTGCGGATATATTCACGAGGGTGAAGAACCGCCGAAGTCCTGTCCTAAATGCGGAGTATCAGGCTCAAAGTTTCAGAAAGTAGAAGACCTCAACTCCGACTATTGGCCTGAGGAGGAAAATACAAAACCTACCACTCCGTAGTTTTTCTATACTATCAGGCTTTTAAAACTTGCAATTATTTCATAAATTTGCAACACTCAATTTCAATTTACAACAAACAATCAAAAAATTTAAAGAATTATGACAAAATGGATTTGTCCAGTGTGCGGATACGTACACGAGGGAGAAGAGGCACCTGAGAAATGCCCACAGTGCAAGGTTCCAGGTAGCAAGTTCAAGAAAATGGAGGAGGGCTCGGCACTTCAGTTTGTGACAGAGCACGAACTCGGAATCGCCAAGGATATTCCAGCCGGCGCCGACGGAGACTTTGTACGTCAGGGCCTTAAGGACCACTTTATGGGTGAGTGCACCGAGGTAGGTATGTACTTGGCAATGAGCCGTCAGGCCGACCGCGAGGGTTACCCAGAAATTGCCGAGGCTTTCAAGCGTTACGCTCTTGAGGAGGCCGACCACGCCTCTCGTTTCGCCGAAATGCTCGGTGAGGTGGTTTGGGACACCAAGACCAACGTTGAGAAGCGTATGCTCGCTGAGGAAGGCGCTTGCAAGGGCAAAATGGAGATCGCCAAGATTGCAAAGCAACTCAACCTCGACGCTATCCACGATTCGGTACACGAAATGGCAAAAGACGAGGCTCGCCACGGCGCAGGCTTCCAGGGCCTTTTCAACAGATACTTCAAGAAGTAATCGGAGGCTTCTTAAAGCAAAAAAAATAAAGCGTGATTGTCAGATTCAAAAGACAATCACGCTTTTTCTATTTCTTCTGACAAAAGTCACCTTCTCCTTCTGATACCGCTTCCCTGAATTTCAGGATTCTCGGGCTTTGGCTGACGCATTCCGCCGAAGGTGTAGGTGACGCCGAGGGTTATGGACTGCGAGGGGAAGGTGTAATTGTAGTCGGAGACAAAATCGGAAGTGGCTGTATATGACCTCCATACGATATCACCGCCGTGACCGAGACCTGTTGTGGCCGATAGCGCGAAGTTCCAGCGGTCGTCGCAAATCGACTTGGAGAGCGATCCCGTAAGCAACTGCATTCCCGTCTGCCAGCCCTGAAGCGTGTGCTCCTTGCTCATATATTCGAGCGAGGTTGTCAACTTGAACTTGCCGGGCAAGGTCTGTTGGAGAGAAAGGTTGCTATTGAAACTCCAGCCTGAATTTGAGGCGCTCAACTCCTTGCTCCTCAAATCGATATACGAAGCCTCAGAATTGAGGAACAAACGGGTTTTGGCTGTAAGGCTGGCGCTTAGGTAGGTATTAATGGCGGTGCGACGGCTCCTCACGATATTGCCGTAAGTGGAGTTTACAACCTCGCCTTTCTTGAACGAATACTGCATAATTCCATCGTTGGCAATAGAGTGAGTTAGGGTTACGTTCATCTGCACACGGTTGGTGTTCAGGATATAGTCAACCGACAGATTGTGAGTGCGTTCCAAATCGAGATTGGGATTTCCGTACGACACCGTGAATGGATCCGTACTTGATTGGAATGGGTCGAGTTCGTTGATTTCGGGACGGCGGATTCTTACATTGTAGGAGGCTCCAAGTTTCTGACTCTCAGAGAGTGAGAAGGTAATAACCAGCGAGGGCGCGAACACTCCGCCGTGGGTTTTGAAATCTTTTCCGCTCTCATTGTTATATTTGGAATCCTGCCAGGTTTGCTCGCGACGGAGACCGATTTTGGAACTGAACCAGGCTTTCTCAAGTTCGGCCTCGGCATAGAGCGCTCCGAGATTGCGTGTCTGAGAAAATGATTCTCCACGGCCCTTCTCCTGAGTGTACTTGAATCCAGAGTTGAGTTTCAGCCACTCCGACATAGGCAACACAAAGTCTCCCAATAAGTTATGATTGTCGCTACGTTCCTTTTGAAGAATGTCGATATCAGCAAAAGCATAATCCTGTACATTGGAATCGCCGAGGTAACGGTAGAGGATTTTGTTGGTGACGGGAGCGGTGGAATACTGATACGTGAATGTCATAGAGCCGTCGCTGTCCTCACCGAAAAACCTCTGATAATCAAGGCTTCCGTCGAAGGAACCCATTTTGAAACGCGTATCAGAGAGCGCGCTGAGAGCAAGGCCGTCGCCGTATTTCTGACCCAGATATGTGAAATTTGAGGTTCCCTTGTCGCTGAATCCCATATACGAGCCCGACATTGCCAAATGTACGACTGATACTGTATCTATCTGATAGCCAATGCTTACCTCGCCCATAGAGAATGGCATACTTGAGCGCGAATCCATATCGGATTTCTCGTCGAACTTATTGATTCCCAGATGACTTACCAAATTATTGATTGGATTGTGGGCGGTGTATTCGTATTCGCCCATAAGGCTTGCGTCGAGGGTCCAGTTTCCGTTCACGAGGCCAAACGAGAGGTCCTGTCCCCAGCGGTTGTTGCCCGCCGTGGTGTGCGACGATCCGTAATATTCCTCGCGCTTAATGCGTCGCGCCTTTTTCGTGATGATATTCAGCACACCGCCCACACCCTCGGCGTCGTATTTAGCTCCGGGGTTGGTGATTACCTCAATGCGCTGAATATTAGACGCCGGCATTCCGCGGAGCACCTTGGAGGGACTGCGCGAAATCATCTGATTTGGCCTTCCGTCCACATAGACTAAAAACTGCGACGAGCCGTTCACGGTGATATTGTCCCTGCCGTCCACGGTTACCATTGGCACCTTGCGGAGCATATCGAGCACCGTAAGTGTCTTGCTGTCAACGTCGTCTGATACTCTGTACTCCACCTTGTCGGTCTTGAGTTTCACCACGGGCTTGTGCGCGATTACCTGCACGGTCTCGTGCTTTTGGTGGTCGTTTACGTAGATTGTGTCCTGAGCCATTGAAAACATAGGCAACAGAGTAATTATCAAAATACAAAAGTTTCTCATTTAAATTAATTATTAATATCTAAGAGAGTAAGAGAGATAAGAGAGTTTTTTTATCTATCTAACCATTGTTTGAACTGCGAACTCTTTTCCTTGGAAACCACAATCTGATCGTCGTCGCAGGCGAAAAGCCTGACAATCAGTTTGGAGCGGAAGAAATAACTTATCTTTTTTATTGCTGAGAAGCGGACAATGTACTGCCTGTTAAGTCGGAAAAAATCGTCGGGATTCAGTTGCTCCTCCAGTTCGTTCATCGACATAGAAAGTCTGAAACCCTCTCCCGAGCCAACGTATGCCATTACCTGATCGCTCTCAATACGTATATAACTGATACTCTCCACTGTCGGGCGGATTGTGCTTGATAGCGTTTCCCACCAGGAGTTGCAGGCTCATCGGGAGGATGAAATCAGAGTCAGCTACAAAAAAATCCTCCACGACGAGATTCACCCTGCCCGAAAGCCTGATTTCCTGAAGAGATACGTAATCGCTTATGAATCTGAGAGATTCGGCAAGCGAGGCGTAGTCTTGCTCGATATGCGAGAGAATGTAGCGGTAAACCTTCGACAGTTTTATCACATAACGCTCGGCCTGTTCGGGATTCTGACGCGTCAACTCGGCAAGCGCGCTCAAACTGTTGAACACAAAATGCGGATCCAACTGCCGTTTCAGGTTTTTCTTCTGCAAAACCGACATCTTATCGCGCTGATTGATAGCCATTTTGCAATAATGGAATGTAGTGTGGACAAGAGTGAGCAACGTTGCAATAAAACAGAACATATACACGCTCATCCAGAAAAGCACGCTGTCGGGGGCAGGCAATATAAAGTTATATATTTTCTCGAAACCTACTGCCACCAACATATTGAGCAACAACACGGTAACGCAAAACAGCGACTGACTTGCCACTGTCAACTGCCTGAAAAACTCCACCTTGCTGAGCAACTTGGTGATGATGATACTCGTAAGGGCGAAAATAGTGCAATAGAGGAAATCGAAGCCTACCTCGCCCCAGGAGAACTGACACTCCTCGACATCCGACATCCCGAATCCCCAAAACATCTCGTACATCAGGAAAGTAAGCGACGCCGACAATCCCCAATCCTTCAACAAATTCTTCATAAAAATACCTTATTTATACCGCAAAAATAAAAAACGGTAGTCAAACCACGAAACAGAGTACCCGGAAAACGGCAAAATTAAGGGTTGAAAAGGGAAATTGGCACGGCAAAAAAAAGCGGACCTCCCCAAAAGGTCCGCTTTATAACAATAGCATCAGGGGTAAACCTATTTGCCCGCCTCGCTGTAATTCCTATCCAGGCCAATGCTGATATCATAATCCTGATACTTGCCACGTAGCCAGTCCGCAACCTGAGCGCGGAGGCTTATCGGCTGAGTAACCTTGAAGGAATATACGATATCGAACGAGAGCATTTTATCTTCGTGGCTGATATAGAAACCGTGCATACCGAGCACGCCGTCAATCTTCATCACGTAAGCCCTGATATCAGCCTCAATATTAGCGGGTTCGCTACCCTGAGAATGATGAGCGTAGAATCCTACTGTGAAGAAAATTCCAAACTCCTTGATTACCGCCCTCTGAATCTGCCGTGTAAGTCTATGTAGTACTGAGGCTGACACCGTATCGTCCACCTCCACGTGGAGAGCGCCAATCTTCTGCTCGGGACCGTAATCGTGAAGCACAACGTCATAAACGCCGTTAACACCCTCTATCTCACGCACCTTGGCCTTGATAGCCGAGGTAAGTTCGGGATCGCTCCTCACTCCGATAAGTTCGTTGATAGGCGACAAGAGCATTTCGATACCAGCCTTTATGATAAGGCAAGATATTACTGAAGCCACCCAACAATCTATGGAATAGTCAGTTACAAAATATACAATGGCTGATACTATAGTGGCAATCGAGATAATGCTGTCGAACATAGAATCGGCGCCCGACGAAATCAGCGCGTCGCTACTAAGTTCCTTGCCCTTGCGCTTGGTGTAGAGTCCGAGGAAAAACTTTACAGCCACCGTAACGCCGATAATGCACAGTCCCACAACGGAATACTCAGGCACCTCGGGATTTATGATCCCCTTGATACTCTCCACGAGCGACGTACCGCCCGCCACCAAAACCATAGCGGAAATAATCACGGCCGTGAAATACTCGATTCTTCCATATCCGAAAGGGTGCTTGTCGTCGGCGGGACGGCCAGCGAGTTTCACACCGATAATGGTAATCACCGACGATAGCGCGTCAGTAAGATTGTTGACGGCGTCGAGCACAATAGCCATAGATCCCGACACCAATCCCACAATCGCCTTACCCGTAGCCACCACCGCATTGGTCGCAATCCCCAGATACCCCGTGCGGACTATTTGCTGTTGTCTGTCCATTGATTTCTTTGTGTTTTAAAATTTGCGAACGCAAAAGTAAGAAAAATGCAAGAACGGAACAAGGGAAAAGTAAGAAGTTTTCTCAGGCTTTCCTCTGATGCTATATTTTTTACTTCGTAACGAATGCAACAAAAAAACTAAGGGAAATCATAACAAAAAACTTCTAACCTCTTCCAAGGTTTCCATAATTTCGTCATAAGAAATATCTTTAGCGAAAGCATTGGTACTTGTGTAGTTAGACCAAAGATTCATTAAATATTTTTCGTTTCTGATATCCGAAATAATATCCTCTGCCTCCTGCATATCTTCCAATGACTCACGGCGTTTGGCGGTATTGTTCAAAGCCTCACGGAATATCTCTCGATTAATTTTGTTTTTGTATAACTTAAAGAACTTATACAAATCGTAAAAATCCCTTGCCCTTGAATTTGAAATATTTCTACGGATAATAGTCTCGTATTTCTCAGCCACAATCGTCTCCAAATTATATGCAGTAATAGGAATCTCCTCATTGTCGAAAATTGTCCTGAACGTATATTCAATGGCACGCGGAGTAATGACGTCGCCAGTTGTAATATCAAGTTTCATAGGATTGTTTATTTTCCCATAAACAGCATTGAAATGAACCCTGAAATTGCAATATTCGTCATCCTCCCTGATATGCTCAATTTTCTTAAACTGAAACAAAATGTCATCATCAACTTCTATAGCGAGCACTTCCTGAACAATTGAAGAAATAGTTTGCTCGTCCATATCAATACCTGTCACAGTGGTATCCATATCCATAGTGGAACGCTCTGCAATACCAAGCATTGAAGAAATCAGCAATCCTCCCTTTAGGATAAACTTTTTGGAATATTTTGAAACAGAGAGCCTCAGAAGCACCCTTTCAAACAAATACATTTGCAGAATCTCTTGAGTAGACAAACCTGTCTCTAAGGCCACATTTCTAATTTTCCCTTTTAATTGCTCTGGTGTTCTCATTTTCCTAAATCATCTCAATATACATTCTCACTTTGTCCTCAAGGTTCATTACCTTGGAATATTTAAGGATTTTGCGGAAATTTTTCTGAGTTGCGAAATACTCCTTAATCGCCTGAATATAAATCTGATAATCCACTTTCGACTTGTTTCTTATAATATCAAGAATAGATCTTTCCTTGTCATAAACCGAAACCTCAAAACCCTGAGGCGTCGCAACCTTGGATAAGCCAAGACTCCACCAATCGGCTTTCGAATAGTTGAAATCTATATTGTCGAAATCCCTTTTTATCTTAGTGACATTGTAGCCCTGAGGAATTGTAACATTGAAAACCCCAGGCACACGGTCCGACATTCCCAACAGATACAAAGCCGTTGAGTGTGAGAAGATTATCTTTTCGCTTCTGGATTGTATCATAGAGAATTCGTCAGGTACATTATCCTTTAGACAATACAAACCGTAACCAACTTTAAGAAGGATTCCGTCTTGAAGGTATTGTTCCACCTGATACCTGTCAAAACCGTTGTCCTTCAAAACCTTGGCCGAGACAATATAATTATTGTCTTGAAAAACGGATGATATTTTCTGCAAAGACAATGTCATAACTTTCGCAACTTGTTCTTTAATTTTTAATATTTAAAGAACGAGACAAAAATATCAAATATTATCTAAATGTAGAAATAAATTTTTAGTTATTCTTCTATTTTTATATCAAAAATTTTTCGAAAATCTAACTTATACTTTAGATTTTCAAAATACAAGAACCGCAACCAAAAGTGAGGGAAATATCGAGTTTTGGTTGCGGTTATCGCGAGAAAAATAACCAAAACTGAGAAAAATATTGAGTTTTGGTTGCGGTTCTCAGTTTTTCAACGCTTCTTTGCTTTCAGACGTTTCAATTCATCTTGAATATCCATAACTATCAACTCCCAGTATGCAAGCGGTTTAAGTGAAACAATGCCTTCGGGAGACAATGGGACTTTGCCGATATTGTCCAAACCTTTTATGATTTCATCATAAGTCACATTGAATTCGTGACGTTTCAGTGACCACGAAATCATATCGGAAAGAGAATAATCCTCCAACATATCGTGGATATCCCAGTAATCTTTCTGACGATTGGCTCCACTTGCAATGGCAAGAAATTTCATTGCGGAAATCTCACGTTCATCAGCCAACCGCAATCCGTCAACCTTTATGGCAGGGAAAATAAACTTATCAGTATAAAACAAATCCAATTTTATGGCTGACTCCTTACTATTGCCAATACGCAAGTGATACCCTACACTATTATATTTAAGAGACTCTGAGCCTTCGCAAAAACTGAAATTGGCCTCCAGAAAATCACGGATCTCAGCAATGGGCATTGATCCATAATCAATATCTGTAAACAAATCAATATCAATAGATTTGCGGTGTCCACGCTGAAGACTCAACGAAGTTCCTCCAACCAATCTAAAATCCTTGAAAACCTCAGAATTCATCAGTTTTCTGAGTATTCCAAGCAACTTTTCCGAAACCGAATTATAATGCAATTTCATTTTTTCTTCTCTCCACTAAATCATAAATTCTGAACAATTTTCTCTCATCAGCAACGCTTTTAACTTTGGATTTACCATAATAAGCGACAATGGCATTGAATTCCTCATCAGTTCCATATTCCAGAACCCTCGAAATCACAAACTTGAATGATTTCTCAAAATCTATCTCATCCACGTTTGTATCCCAAAAAGTTGTTTTCGACAAAACTGAAACATTAGGAAACTGAACCTTTCTGCGGTTTTCCGCCTCAAAAATATCGTGCTGTGCCTGATGAAGGTAGAAAAATCCGTTGTAATTGATTTTCAAGACCTTCTCTATTCTAAATGAAATCTCAACTGTAAACCTTCTTGTACCATTTATCAAATCATTAAGTCGCTGAGGTATTAGGTTCGACAACCGCGCAATCTCTGCCTTGCTCTTATCCTGACGGCCGATAAGATGATTTAGAATCGCACCCGCAGGAACAGAGTACATTTTTGCATATCTGTTATAATCTTGTTTTGTCATTATCTAATATTTTGAGGCAAATATATTTACAAAAATCAATACAACCAAATATCGGTTATATTTGTTGCAATAATTTACATAAAAATCAAGAACCGCAACCAAAACCCGAAAAAATATTGAGTTTTGGTTACGGTTGAAAAAAAAAAATAATAAAAATTACCCAACCAAGAATAACGAGAATGTTGTATCTTTGCAAAACACATAACAGAGAATAAAAAATGGACACACCAATATATTTATGGAATAATCAGACACAATCATTTGTGGAAAGTTCAGCAAACGTATTATCGGCCCTACAACAGACTGACGGACGCTGGATTGTCACATTCAAATCGGGCAAAAAGTTTACGTACTCACACAACAATGTCAGATTATACAACAATATAGAAATTGAGAGCACTGAAACAGAAAACATTGCGATCTACAATGAGAAACTGAGCCTAAACAAAAATATATTCCAATACTACATAGAATTTTGCAGACATCAGGTAAAAATAGGTCAAAGTGCGATAAATGATTTGGAAGAGAAACAATTGTGCCCGTTTGGAATAATTGAGAAACAACTAAACGAACTGCCACAACTTTCCAACAGCGCTTTGCTTGATTATTTCGGCAAAAAGGTTAGAAGCAACAGAATCAAAGGACCAATAATTTTCCCATTTGGCTGTAACCTAAGCCAGAGAGATTCAGTAGAAATGACTCTCAGAAACTCTCTTAGCGTTATACAAGGCCCTCCGGGAACAGGAAAAACTCAAACTATCCTGAATATTATTGCCAATTTACTGATAAGAAAGAAAACTATCGCTGTTGTTTCCAACAACAATTCCGCAACAAAGAATGTTCTGGACAAACTATCGGCAAATGGGTTCGGCGATATCGTGGCACCATTAGGAAACAAAAACAATATCGATTTGTTTTTCCAAAAAGGAATTAAGTCGATAGATTTTCCCACTGAATGGAACAAAACCAAAGAAGAAACCTCAGAAATAGAAAGGAAGATCACAGGACTGGACGCTATTGTCCGCAAAATATTTGAAAAACGCTTGGAATTATACAAAGCAATTGACGAACTTGAATATGTAAAACACCAAAAGTCAGTCTTTGATTTTGAGCACTCATCAGATACAGAAACGATCAATGCACTGAAAGAAATATATTGCAAATCGTTCAATCTGAAAAAACTCAATCAAGAGGCTGTCCCGAAAGCGAGACAGCCTCTTTTATTTTATGCGGCGTTTTCAACTTCCCAACGACGTTCCATCCTTTTAAATTCGACAACTTTAGTTTTCTTTTGGTTTTCTTTGATTAAATAGCGGCATATAGATGCGATAAACCGCATTTCCCTTAGGAAGTCGTCCCATTTGAAGCCTTTGAGCCTGCTGAGTTTCAGCAGATTGAAGGCTATGGCGAATATGCCGAAGTCCATATTGCACAGTTTTCCCCCTACATGGCGGAACCTTTTGTATCCCATATTGAATTTCATCTGTCCGAACACTGCCTCGGGCTCTATCGGGCGTCGGCTCCTGTGCCTTAGGCCTTCCTCTGATATGAGCAGTTCCCGGGCCTCGCGTCTGAGGAGGTCCAGCCTGTGGTTCACGGCTATCACCCTGTCGCCTTTGGCCGTGTGGCATTTGCTCCGCAGCGGACAGCCCTGGCAGTTGGCTGCCTTGTAATGGTCTGTGTATGATTTGAAGCCGTGCTCGTTGGTCCTTGTCGAGCTGCCTGTATGCCTCATGTGCTGACCCATAGGGCAGACGTAGTAGTCGTGCTGACTGTTGTAGTGCAGGTTGCCGACAAGGAACGGGTTGTCCCTCATCGGGGCGTGCTGCTCCTTGTGGAAGTAGTTGTACTTCACGTATGGGGTTATGCCAAGCGCTCGGAGATACTCGTAGTTCTCCTCGCTGCCGTAGCCTGAGTCTGCCGTAATGTCGCCCGGTGTCCTTCCGTACTGGGCGATGAACTTATCCATGAAATGTGGCAGTGTGAGTGTGTCGGTGGGGTTTGGGTACAGTCCGAATACAGTGATGAACTGTCTTGACGTGCCTATCTGGAGGTTGTAGGCGGGCTTGGTCTGCCCGTTGTTCATGGCGTCCTCCTTCAGGCGCATGAAGGTGGCGTCGGGGTCTGTCTTGGAGTAGCTGTTCCTGTCGCCAAGTGTCTCCAGCTTTCGGTCGTATTCCTCGAGCTTGGGAAGCATCTTGTCCTCTATCTCCCTGACCTGCTTTTTCTGCTCCTTGCTCAGGTTCTCCCTGTTGATGCGCTCTATCCTTTCCTTTATGCTTTCTCGGTCTATGGGAGTGGTCGGGTCGTCGTCAGGCTCGTTGCTGTCCTGTGCGATGCCTTCCTCTATCTGTCTCAGTATCCCGTTGATCTTTGCCGTGAGTCTGTCCTTGTATCTCTCGGTGGACTTCCTCCATACGAAGGTGTATCTGTTGGCCCTCGACTCTATCTTGGTGCCGTCCACGTACAGCTCGTTGAGGCTCAGGCATCCCATCTCGCAAAGCATCAGGACCACCTGTGTGAAGAGCTTGTTGATGGTGTCCTTCAGCCTGTGCGAGCGGAAGTTGTTGATGGTGCGGAAGTCGGGCCGCTGGCCGCCTGCGAGCCAGATGTAGAGCACGTTTTCTCTGAGTTGCCTTGCTATTTTCCTGCATGAGTAAACGTTGTTCATGTACGCGAAGAAGATCACCTTGAGCAGCATGCGCGGATGGTAGGATGATGTGCCGCCGCCCTTGTAGGTGTCGAGCAGCTCATGTATGTCGAGCTGTTTTATGACGTAGTCAACAAGGCGGGCAGGCGAATCCTGCGGCACCATGCTTTCTATGGATGGTGGGAAGAGGAGTATCTCTCCCTGGTTGTATTCCTTATATACTTGTCTTGCCATATTATCTTTCTAATTTTCAGAAAGATAATAATTTTTTTTGAAATAAAAAAGGCTGTCGCAAAAAAACTTTTTGGACAGCCTCTTTATGATTAATAATTATTTGCTTTCAATTAGTTCTCAACGCCAATAATGAATGTAAACTCATCATCAGTGCTTTCTACATTTACATCGGCCTTGTTTTCTGTTGGATAAAATGCATATCCCGAAACCTGCTTAGCCTCAAGGTGATAATAACCAGGATCGCATTTGAACTCATAACGCTCGTATGGATCGGTCTTGCCAAGAACTTTACCATTTACCTTAACTAAATAAGGATTCTTTGACTTGCTAACAATCCAAATAGAAGCCTGAGGAACAAAATATAATTTCATATAGTCCCAAATAATATCAGCGGCCTGAGATTTAAAATCTAATCTGGCATTGCCTTCATTTTTCAAGATACGAATCCATTTATCCAATTCTCTCGCACCAGTTTTGGGATCATTCTGAGCCTTAATAAGATTATAAATAATTTCAATTGCCACAGACGGAGTTTCTGAAATACTTTCGTCGTGTGCTTGCGAGGCAAACGACAATGCAAAATCCATATCGTTCAAATTTGACAAAGCTGCCAAATACCCCATAATAATTGATTGTTCTGCAGACAACAATGGCATAACTTGAATTAAATTACCGCCCATTTGATCACAATAATACTCTGCATATTCACCAAAATTTTTACCTCCGCCTCTAGTAAATCCTAAAGCATTTATTACAGCCAATCTAACATCTATAGGGTGATTTTCATTGCTTAAATAATAAATCATCTCCTGAGAAATAACACCGTTAGATTGAGAAGCCTTTTTTACAATATCTTTATCAAGATATGCCTTGTAAAAATCAGTTTCGGTTAATGGTGAATCTGCAAATGTTGCAATCACCGATAGCATCATAAATGCTATTGATAAAAATAGTTTTTTCATAATTGTGTTTGTATTTTATTGTTAGTATTATCATCTTAAAAGATCCCTCGCGCTATAGGCGCTCGGGATGACGGAGTAGTAAGGAGAGGAAAGAGAATGGTGATTGTTATTGGCGGCGGAGCCGCCAATAACAATCAATCCGTCTTCTTACAAATCAACAAACTACGTCATTATTAAGGCGTGAGACTTGGAACTATTTTCCAACCTTTATTCATTTTCAATTACTGCAACAAGCTCGTAATTAACATATACCTTATAGAAATATGGATTGTGGAAAACGAAATAATATTCGCCAGGTTCAATATTCGTGTATTCCTTAACAAGACCTTGCTTAAAATTTTTCTCAAGAATGATAGTTTGACACTTTTCTCCATTTTTATATTTTTGAAATTCTTCTTTATTAAAAACATAAAAATTACAAGCCTCGGTGCCATCTGGAGTAGTTAACACAGCAATTGCATCCAATGCTATACCAACACGTTTATCAAAGACATTAGCCAAATTTGCTAATAATTTAAAACTTGATTCATCTTGAGCCTTCGTGCAAGTGAGTTCACAATACCAACTAGAAGTATTTTCTGGAATATTTACCTTAAAATAGGCATCTGAATTATCTCTAAACCAAGGCAATGTAAGAGTTGCGTGAGACTGCAACTCCTTAAGTTCGTAGGTTTTAAATAAATTAGAATACTTTGCCCCAGTAGACTCTTCTCCTGTTGTATAAATAGTTATAGTAGCCTCCTTACCTTCTTTTGCGTCAACAAAACCAGGTTTAGAAACTGCTACATCTGAATCAAAAGCAACAACAACATAATTATTGTTTTGCTTATCGTAATTATTTTCCTTAAAATCAAACACTGCAATACCTGTTTGATTAGAGGGTGATTTTGCAATAGCTAAACTTTTGTCTATTGATTTACCAAATTGTTCCCAATTGTCTAGAGAAAACAAATACACGACTTTATTAGGAACATCCTTCGTAATATAGTCAACACCTTCAAGAGTCTCTGTTCCAATAACATTTCCTTCTTCATCATAATCATTAACCACTTCCTTGTATGGTTCCTCCACAACCTCACAAAGATTGACTTTGATTCTAGAAATATTACCATCCAGATCTACATTTTCATTTACCTTTTCAGGTTCTGTTGTTTCCTCATCCTCGCAACTTGCGAAGAATGCTGTTCCCGCAATCAGCATCGCGGCGGTTAATAATACTTTTTTCATATATATATAAAAAAATAGGCGTAACTGTCCAACGCTTTGATTTACTCCACGGGCTCACCGCCAAGCATGCCCTCTTCCTCAGATACAAAGCACGAACAGTCCACGCCTATGGGAATAGACGTGAA
>JAZQPB010000208.1:0-13834 GCA_045628165.1 Bacteroidales bacterium
CAAACCAGGACGGAAAACAATCTTCTGTGTAATATTAAAATCAGATACAACACCGAAGTTTACACCTGATTTCCAATCCTTGTAATCATTGCTAAAATCCCAAAACTCGTCGATAGTACTCAGATTGTATCCGAAACGGACACCAATCTTAGGCGAATTCTTAGCCTCATCCTGCGCCATACCAGCCAACGACATCAGCATAAGCGCAATAATAAATGATAATTTTTTCATGTTATTTATAATTTAATTTTGTTTTCCAATAATTGAAAAGAACATCCAAATTATTCTTTTCGGCAGTAGAAGTTGTCAATTTTTTAAGTTCATTTCTTAGTTCATCCATACTATTAGACTTTACTATACAATTGTACAAAACTCCTATAGAATAGCCTCCCACTTTGTCACATGTAGAATTATCATTATCCATCAAATCCTTTACCAAACATTCCCAATACTCTCCACTAATATTATATACATCCTTGGTAAGATACCACCTTACACCCTTGCTCCATTCTCTGGAAAAATCATCATACTGAGGAATCAATATATTCTTTTCGTTTTCCAACACAAGACCCGACAACATGAACATTGCATCCGAATATCTTTTTACAAGTGATGTATAATCAGGCTTGTTCACAGCGGCACTTTCAAATTGGCTATGGAAACATATAGTATTAGTCACATCATTACTATAATCAGTGAAATAAGTAGACCAACATTTTTTATGTTCAGTACCTACACCTTTAGTATTGTGGAAAAAATCATAACCAGCAACATGTGTAGCAGCCGCAGACTTCTTGTAGTCAGAATTTATTTTAAAATCATTGCAGACCACTCCTTTATCTCCTTTTGAAGAAATTACAGAATTCAAAGACGAGCCACAAACCATCAAATCTTTATTCTGAAAAAACACCTCATATTTAACCCTAAAGGAAAAGGTTTCATTTATCCTAAAACTGCCGTCAGAATTAGTTTGACAACTATGCTTATGTGTTGCGTAATGAACAACAACTTTGGCATTTGGCACACCGACAGTTCCTCGATAAGTATCGAAATAAGTAACTCTGCCATCAGGATGATACCTCTTGCTTAACGATGGGGAAACAATATCGTCTTCATTGTAATTGCCTGTTAATTTCACTGACTCCAACTCCAATTCCTTCCAAAATGACATGTCGGAGACAGATTTAGAAACAGCATCCTCAAAAGGCATATACAGACTGTCAATAACAACATACTCGATATCTGGAAGAGGATAACCTAACTTAACTACAGAATACTGATATGTTGGCTGATCTTGAGAGCAATCTGGATCTCTATAAACGCCGTCAACTCCCTCTAAATCATAATCCAAAGGGAAAGGCACAACATCCAAAACGGAATCTAATACCAAAGTCTTCCATTCTTCATGATTCTTTGGGATAAACTTCAAATAAAGATGAGTAGGCATAATCATGTCTCTGCTAACGGCAGACTTGCTCAACGATGATTCCTTGTCACTAAGCAAAACATCATAAGCACGACGCATATTAGACACAGAGTAAGGGTCGTCAATCTTGTGTCCCCAATAAGAGACAGCAGAAACCGATTGCTCAGTTTCGTTGTTGATGTCAGACAAATCTATTGCAGTCTCAGTACACGCAGTAAGCAACAGAAACGCAAAAGCTATTAGTATGTTTAAATATTTCATCTGTTAATGTTTATTTTTGAAATTAAAACAATAGTTGCTGCAACAACAATTAATTCTTGTGATTCACGCCACAAAGGTAAAGCGAAAAAATTTCATCTTCATTGTAATATTAAGACATTTTATTACGACACGAGGAAAATGTCCGATTATTACAATTTGCCGTAATGAAAATTGTATTAATTTTACTGCGTTTTCAACTCCTTTTCGGTTTTGGGAATCAAAAATATTTTCAAAATAGAATATAAAAAACAAAAAGAACGAAATGTATTTCAAGACAATAGCTCCGGCTTTCAATTTGAGCAAATACGTAAAACGTTATTGGATAGCAATAAACGACAACCAAACATGCATACGAGAAATAGATCCTGATACCAATATTTGTTTATGTATTCATTATAACAAAACAATAGGGTATAAATACATAAACAACGAAAGCAAAGATTGCATTTTTGAAAAAGACCCCACACAAGATACTCCAACAACTAATGCCATAATAATTGGCCCACACAAGGGAATAATAGTAGAAACCTCTTCAAACAGTTTGCTTTCGTTTGGAATAGAATTCTATACGGGGTACAGCAATGATTTTTTCGGAATACCAATTTCGAAAATAGGAGAAACTGTTATGGAAGCCACAACATTAAAATTACCATTCATCAATGAAATAGAGTCGTTACTCAAGAATAGAAAAATTGAAACATTGGCCTCGCTAATCAACAATTATTTGACTAACTTTTATATCCACAAAATGGATAATTTGGAGTGGTATGATCTCATTAACGGCATCAGAAACGAGCCTTTCAATATAAAAGTTTCTGAATTGGCAGATCACCAATTTCTATGTACAAGACAATACAACAGGATATTCAAAGACCTGACAGGCTTATCGCCAAAACAGTTTGTAATGGCAGCCAAACCTCCCAAAATCATTGAATACTTATACGAAGGCAAATCTCTGCAAGAAATAATAAAAATATGTGGCTATTTCGACCAATCACAATTGAATAGAGATTTCAAGTTCATAGGAGGAGTAACTGCCATACAAGTACTAAAAAACATAGCAACACGAAAAACATTCTCACCAGATCCGATAGTGATCAATTATGACGAAAATGGGATATGCTATGTCAAATATATGTAAGCTCTTGTTACTTATCTCACCGAATACTAAAAAAACAACACCTCCCGCCCTGGAAAAATTTTCCAAGAGTGGGAGTTTTTTGTTGGGTGTATTTCCTGTGGACAACCCATAATTTACCGTATAGAAGGAATATTTATTACAAAATCTTCTTCTATACAGTAAATTTTCATATTAAAAACTTCTTCCATACAAGGAATTTTGATATATTTGCAAACAAAATATTTGAACCATGAACAGAGATATTATTTGCAATATTATCACAGAGAATCAGCAAGTGATTCAATCAGTGGAACTTATAGAGAGACCTTTTGAATTTGAACAGAAAGGCAATTACGTATTTGTAGGTGTTCGTCAGGCTGGAAAATCCTATATGCTCTTCCAGCGCGCGCAACAACTTCTCAAAGAAGGTCACTCCATTGACGAAATTGTGTATATAAGTTTCGACGATGAGCGTATCAACGATATAAAATCATCAGAACTCGACCTTATACTTCAGGCACACAGAATGCTTACAGACAAAAAGCCGATACTGTTTCTTGATGAAATCCAGAACATTGAGGGTTGGGAGCATTTTGCACGACGCATGGCCAACGAGAAATACATCACTTATATAACGGGAAGCAACGCAAAAATGCTTAGCCGTGACATTCAGACCACTTTGGGAGGACGTTATTGGGACCAGAACATTTATCCTTTCTCGTTTATGGAATATTTGATATACAAAGGAATAAACCTTCCCCAAAACTGGCAGTATTCAAAAACACAAGGCGACGTATCCAGATTATTCAACGATTACTTCTACTTTGGAGGATTTCCCGAATTGATGGAAGTAAAAGCCAAAAGACAATGGCTGACAAGTATATACAACAAGATTTTCTTCAGCGACATTGTTGTAAGAAACAACGTGAGGAACGAGGAAGCTCTAAGGATGACCGTAAAGAGACTTGCATCCAGCGTAAAACAGCCAACGGCTTACAATAGGATTGCCAATATGGTGAAATCTACAGGTATCAACACCAACAGCACCACCATAACCCAGTTTGTGCAATACCTCAGGGACTCGTGTCTGATATTCTCAATTGAGAATATTGCGGACAAATTCGTGGAGCGCGAAACAGTGAAAAAGCACTATTTCATCGACAACGGCCTCCTGAACCTGTTCCTCAACGATCCGGAAACCTCATTACTGGAAAACATCTGTGCCATACACCTATATAAACAATACGGCAGCGGACTTTACTACTACAACAAAAACATTGAGGTGGATTTCGTAGTGCCAGACGAAGGACTCGCTGTACAGGTATCATACAATATCGACGACGAGGAAACTAAAAAACGCGAAACAAAAGCACTTGTAGCCCTCAACAAACATACAAACCTGAAGAAGGCAATTATAATAACAAGAGACACCGAGGACTGTTATCAAGAAGAAGATTTCAAGATTGATATAATCCCAGTCTGGAAATGGTTGCTATTACAATAACAAAAACACCTCCCGCCCTGGAAAAAAATTCCGGAGCGGGAGGTGTTTGTTTTGTTTGTCAAGCAAATACCTTATCCAACCAACGATATAATCTCCTTTGCCTTGTCGGCCAGGAAGAGTGGTATATTTATCAAATTGCCGTTGATATTTAGATTCTTCATACTAAACCTAATCCTCAACCGCGGTTCGAAAAGTTTCTGATACTGAATAAGACTCTTGCCTACAGTATTGGTGTATGCCTTTACCTCGATAGGAATAATCTCCGTCTTGTTTACCAATATAAAATCAACTTCCGCAAGGTTTCCACTGGTCCAATACCTCAGACTTTTATTATACTGACATACAAGGCTTTGCAAAACATAGTTCTCGGCAAGTGCCCCCTTGAACTCAGAGAATCCAGAAGTGTCTGTCAGGTAAATATCCATATCCATCTCGGCCAATACCCTCAACAATCCCAAATCCATACAGTAGAGCTTAAAAGCGGAAAGATCATCGTATGCCTTTATAGGCAATCCAATCTTGTTCACCGCATTCACCTTATACACAAGGCCTGCACGCTCCAGCCAGAAAAGCGCATCCTCATACTCACGGGCACGTGCTCCCGTCTTCACCAACTGATAAATGAATTTCTTATTCTCCTTAGCCAGCTGACTCGGAAGCGATTTCCATATCTGGTCAATCTTGTTGGCCATGATGGGACTGGTATGTTTCACAAAATCACTTGAATAGTCCTTGAGAATATTATTGATAATCTTGTCAACATTGTCGATTCCATTCTCCACAATCTCCATAGCGGCCTCGGGCATACCGCCAGAGATACAGAAAGCCGTGAAATTCTCCCTAAGCTTGTCGAAAAATATATCAGGAATAGGCTCTATCACATTAATACTGCTGTAGTAATTGTACAAGCCGGGATCCTTCGCCTGGAGAAACTCCCTGAATGTAAGCGGATACATATCAATATGGTCCACCTTACCCACAGGAAACGACTGGTTGGGATGATTCAGATAGACACCAAGCAGAGATCCAGCGCAGACCACGGCATATTCGGGTTCGTCCTCACAGAAATACTTCAACGACTGCAAAGCCTCTGGACATTCCTGTATCTCATCAAGTATAATCAGTGTGGATTTTTTCTGGATAGTCTTCCCATGCAGATACGACAATTGCTCCACCAATCGCCTTACATCTTTGGTTGTCCTAAAAAACTGGCAAACCGCATTATCCTTGTCAAGACTGAAATAAGCGCAATCATCAAAACTACTTGCACCAAATTCCTTAAGGATCCATGTTTTACCAACCTGACGTGCACCCGACAATATCAATGGCTTTCTGTTGACAGAGTTTCTCCATTGCGTCAATTCCGATATTATTTCTCTCTTAAACATAGTTCAAAATTCTTAATATGCCAAAAATGTGTAAAAAATCACATTTCAAGTGCCAAAAATGTGTAAAAAATCACATTTTCGGCACTTCGCAAAAATATGCCTTTTATTTCTATATTGCAAATTTATTTGCTGCAATCACAAAAATGGCTCTCATTTTTTCGAAATAAAAATATCTTTTATACCTTTGCCACAAGAAAAGTCCCTTGAAAAAAAGGCGACCTTATACAAAAAGTCCCTTGAAAAAAAGGCGAACAAACATCAAAAGTCCCTTAAAAAAAAGTCAACACTATGCTTAAACGTAAGATAGACAATATATTAACAGAATGGAAGAATACTGATGATAAAAACCCGATAATAATAAAGGGTTGTCGTCAGTGTGGAAAGACTTATTCTGTAAAGAATTTTGCACAAAACAACTATGAAAATGTTGTTTACATCAATTTTTTGGAAAACAGCGAATATGCCACGGCGTTCTCGAAGTCGCTGAAGGTAGATAACATAATAATGAATCTGACGGCGGCTATAGAAGATATTGACGTTCAGTTTGTTCCATACAAAACCTGTATCATATTCGATGAGATTCAAGACTGTCCTGAGGCAAGAACTGCGCTCAAGTTCTTCAAGATAGACGGAAGATTCGATATAATAGCAACAGGATCGCTCCTTGGTGTGAAAGGCTACGGCAAACAGCCAAAATCAATTCCCGTGGGCTACGAGACCATCGTGGAAATGTTTCCGCTCGACTTTGAGGAATTCCTGTGGGCCAACGGCATCAATGATTTAATAATCAACGAACTGAAAAGGTGCCTAAGCGAGATAACGCCTGTATCAGACACCATCCACAACCGGATGACGCAATTGTTGAGACAATATATAATAGTAGGCGGAATGCCCGACGCCGTAAACATTTTCGTGCAGACCAAGCACCTGAACAATGTAATAGCCAAGCAGCGGGAAATTGTGGACGGCTACATAGACGACATGACCAAATACGCGCCTCAATACGACAAATCGAGAATCAGAGAGTGTTTCCTATCCATACCCAAGCAGCTGGCCAAGGAAAACAAGAAATTCCAATACTCCGTAATAAGCAAGGGCGCAAAATCAAGCCAGTATTCTGGAAGCCTGCAATGGATAGAGGACGCCGGCATCATAAAAAGGTGCTATAACCTATCAATCACGGAACTGCCTTTGGACGGGAATGCCATTCCTGATATTTTCAAGGTATATATGGTTGATACAGGCCTGTTTGTAAGCATGCTGGAGAAAGGCACACAAAACGACATCCTAAATGGAAATCTTCTTGGATACAAAGGTGCGATATTCGAGAACATAATAGCCGACATTTTTACGAAAATGGGCAGAAAACTATACTATTATCATAAGGACTCAGGCCTGGAAGTGGATTTTGTAACACGTTACAAATCGGAGTGCACACTCATTGAGGTAAAAGCCACCGACGGAAACATAAAATCCACCAAAACCATCCTCCAGCATCCCGAGAAATACCACGTAAACAGCGCCATAAAACTCGCAGACCTCAATATAGGCAAAAAAGATCAAGTACTTACACTGCCATTATACATGGCTTTTCTCCTCACCGAATACTAAAAACAAACCTCCCGCCCTGGAAAAATTTTCCAAGAGCGGGAGGTGTTTTGTATTAAGACCTCTTGGCGGCGCGGTCGCCGTCGAATATATCACCTAATTTATCAAGATAATTGTTCCAGATCTCATCAAGTTTTTTCTCATAATCAGCGGACAACATTACGCCTGAATGTCCCCCACTCCACTTGAACTCTGGCAATACTCTGTTTAGATAAATCATTGAGAGATAGCGATTTTTGGAAGGATTTATAAGGTAGTCGGCTGATATGCGGACATAATTGCAGGGCTCGCCATCATAGCGCCAATGCTCTCCCTCAAAGACTTCGCTGGATATCACACCGCGTCCGCAGATTCCTGAATCCAAAGTGCCGGTCTTGAAAAGATACGCCGTATCGCCCTCCTTGGCCAGGCCTGCATCCCAAATGCTCCACACAAACTCGTAGAAGCCATTTTGATGAAGAGTACGGATATCTTCCTCAAACTCATCCTCCAACACGCTCATACAGTTGGGATTCCATACAAATACAAATGCGCTCATCGTTACCTCCCCTCATAAATTTCAACACTATCCAAAGCACTCTGATGAAAGACGTTGCGGAAATCCAGCGGCAACCTCACCTCGATATTTGCTCCATAACTCAGCAGTTTCTGCACAAAATCGTAAGTAGGCTTCAGGAAAAACTTATAATCAGTATATCCCGACGTAGCCATCACCTCCTCCTGAGAATCGTGGATAGGACAAGTACGCAGATACTCACGGTCCTCGCCATACACACGCACCACAATCTCGCGGGCCTCCTCAATATGAGAGGTGTATATTCCATAACTATAACGGAAAAAGTCGTCGGGCGAGAATTTACTATAAAACAAGAAGTTCTCATCAGTGAGTTCAAGACTTGCTATCCTATCAAGAGCAAACACCCTGAGAGAATAATCAAAGTCATCCACAAAATCCTGATCCAATTCGGTATTGTGTGTAGCGTGTCGCGCCAATATATACCAGCGCTGACTGAAAACCTTGAGACAATAAGGCTCTATAAGGAATGGCTTAGACGGCACATCGCGTCTAAAAGCCTGATACTGAATACTGATCACGATATTTTCCTTGAGAGCCTTTACTATACTCGACAAATACTGCTGACCCATTGGGATTTTCTCCAGCACAATGCGGTTGCGGATATCCTTGGTCTGCGACAATGCGTTGCTTACCGACAATGTCTCAAGAAGATAATTCTGAACATTGTTGGCATCCAGCGAATCGCCGTTCTCGATATAATAGCGATAGCCGTCCTTGGAATCGCACTCGATATTTATATCAAACATCTCCTCGATATTGCGGCGATGATAATTGAACGTGGAGCGCGCCATAGGCTGTCCCTCGCTCATCTCGTTGCGCAGCCACAAGTCGTTGATCTCATCGAGCGACAACTTACTGTAACGCCTGAGAGTCTCCAACAGCCACACGTACTGGCGAAAAACCAAATGAGTTTTCATACAATCATTATTTTTGTTTCCACAAATTAATCCAAAACAAATGACTTTGCCAAAGATTCAAGAGATTTTTTTGAGGAAGACTTGTCGTCCTGATACTCCAAACTAGCCCAAATAACAATTATATTCTTCGAAATAGAATAATCCACCAAAGTAGTTGCTTTATCAGCACTATATGAATCACACATAGTAACAGTAGTAGAGCCGTTATCTTCCTTAGTATCCAAAACAGCATATCTCTCAACCAAATAATCAGACAAAGTGGTAGGAGTATTCAGAATAGAAGACACATATCCAACCATGAACAACAGTCCCTTTGAGTTGAACTTATAACTCCACATTACAGAAGGTGAATTCTGTCTGAAGGTAATCTCATTGGCCTTTTCCTCATATAACGGATAGCCTACCGCCTTCTTTACCTCTTCCATAGTAGCGCCAAACTTCAAAAAAGGCTCGTACTTGAAAGAATACTTTGGCTTAACTGTAACCTGACACTGAGACTTGCCATCAGAGTTGGAGGCTGTCACGTTAGCAGAACCAACGTGATTGGCGGTTACAAGTCCCATCTCATCTACCTTAACCACAAACCTGTCTTCAGTCTCCCACGAATCAACCTCGCCATCGGCCACCAGCTGCTGAGTATCGCCGCTGTAGAGAGTCACGCTTGAGGGCGACACGGTGAGAGACTTGCCGTTGTCGTCGTCCTTGCCACAAGAGCCCATCACCAAGGGCATCAACAGCCCAAGAATCAAAAATACCTTTCTCATTTTTTTGATGATTTTTTTAAGTTGAACAATAAGAAATTTGTAAGCGCAAAATTATTTCGGGGGTGTACAGAATCATTGAACAGGCAAACAAAATTTCATCATAAGCCAAAATAAAGCATTTTTCGTTTGGTGATAACAGAAATACTTAGTAATATTGTGGTATAAAAAAGGCGTTGTCAACGCATTGTATCTTGATAGTTCCAAACTTCCACAACAAGAACCAAAGCAAGAACAAAGCAAAGATGAGGTCACGGTTGGGTTGCTAATACCATCCGTAGTGTGTCAAAGGGCAAACTATGCCCTTATGACGCACTTTTCGGATTTATATACGACTCTGCGTGGGCATCTTGTTTAATTATCTGCTTTGGGAATAGGCTGTGGAAGGCCCGGAACTATCAGATAAAATACAAAGCAAGATCCTACGCTTTTTTATTATCAACAACCCACAACAATTAAAAACAATGGACGAAATCACTGTAAAATCCAACGGAATAGTCCGTACCAAAAACGGAATGAATCCGAGGGCCTCCTACGAGCATCAGAGGCAGGCTATGCAATGTCTGGACGTCATCAACAAGGAAAAGAAGTTCAGTACATTGGTGGTATTGCCTACGGGAGGCGGAAAAACCTACACCGCATCTACATGGCTCTTGAAAAACGCGGTAAACAAAAACAAGAAAATCATCTGGCTCGCCCACCGCACAATGCTCCTGGACCAGGCCGCCGAATCGTTCCAAAGATTATGCTACTCAGAAAACCTTCCTGACGTAAACGAATTCTCATACAGAATAATATCAGGATCTACCCATCACGACAGGGCTATCGACATCGACCCCAAGGACAACATCCTTATTATAGGAAAAGACAGCATAGGACGACGACTGCAAAGCCTCGACAAATGGCTGGAAAACGAGAAAGAGATCTTCGTAATAGTGGACGAAGCCCACCACGCCACCGCCAAGACTTACAGAAAGGTTCTCAACTATATAAAGGAGCGTGTTGAAAACATAAAGATAATAGGCCTGACAGCCACTCCTACACGTACAGCCGATACAGAGCAGGGACTTCTGGCCAAGATTTTCCACGACGGAGTAAACGAGGACAAGATCGCCGTAACCAACGACCTTGGCATCACATACTCGGTAAGCCTTCAGGAACTTATCAACCGACGAATCCTCGCCAAACCTATACAGAAGGTTTTCTATACCGACGAGAACTTCGGCGACCTGAGCGCTTCCGAGATCAGCCAGATAATGCGAAACGACCTTACTGACAAGGTAGCAGAAAAAATGGCTCAAAGCGCAGGCAGAAACAGACTTATTGTAAACAAGTACTTCGAAAACCAAGATGAATACGGTCAGACAATCGTATTTGCCACCAACATAGTACACGCAATTGCCCTCTGCAAACTATTCAATGAGAACGGAAGAATAGCCGACTACATTGTATCATCAGTAGTAGATACAGCTACCGGCGCGTCAATATCCAAGGAAGACAACGACCGCAAGATAAAGGAATATCAGGAAGGCAAACTGAAAGTCCTGGTAAACGTCAACATACTTACCGAAGGCGTGGACCTGCCAAGCACCAAAACCGTTTTCCTTGCACGTCCTACACTATCCACAATACTCATGACACAGATGATAGGCCGTGCGCTGAGAGGCCCTGCCGCAGGTGGAACAGAAGAGGCTTACATAGTGTCGTTTGTGGATGATTGGAACGACAAGATAGCATGGGTGAATCCTGAGACTATCTTCAACGGCGACAACGAGTTTGTAGATCCAGAGTATCAGTACATGAAGCGTAACATACGCACCATATCTATCGCCAAAATCGAGGAATTCGCAAGAATTCTCGACGAGCAGGTGGATACTTCGGAATGGGAAAAAATCGACTTCATCGAACGTATCCCCGTAGGAATGTATGTATTTGAATACACCACAGAGGATGGCGACGTTGCATGTCAGGTAATGGTTTACGACAACTCAATGGAGTGCTACGAGACTATGCTCCGCGAATTGCCAGACCTAATCAAGGAATTCGGTATCGAGGACGAGGAATATCCATCGGACGAAACCATCTCCCAAATAGAAGAGTTTTGCTCTGACGCCTACTTCTCTGGCTACATGATTCCCCCATACAAGAGCGAGGACATCGAAAACATAATCAGGTACTTCGCTCAGAAAGACTGCGCTCCTAAGTTCTACAAATTTGAGGACGTTGACCGACAGAAAATCAACGTAAAGGAGATCGCACAGAAATGCTACAATGAGGACTGGGGGCCACGCAAGGTAGATGAGTATCTCGACAGCATCTGGGACAACGAGGACGAGAACATCATCAAATTGTTCTTCTCCAAGAAGGCTTACTTCCTTAAACAAGTGGACATAGAGCTTATGAAGATCCGCCGTCCCGACTTCTATGCCGATATGGAGAGCAACATCAAGTACGGCAAAAAGAAAATGGAGGATTTGCCTCTTGCCGAAATCAAGAAATACGATCCCAAACTTGAATTCAGACTCAGAACCTTAGCATTCTCAAAATCAATGGACGAGAACGGCTTCTACACATGCGCTTGCTGTGGCAAGAAGTATTGGTCGAGAGTAAATCTCCAGGTGGACCACATAGTAGCGATGAACAATGGAGGAAAGTCGGTTCCTGAGAACCTTCAAATTCTATGCAAGAGTTGCAACGCAAAAAAATCTGACAAACAATGAAATACACAGAGTTAGAATACCAAAGCAAACTTTTGCCAGAATCGATAGCAAGATACATCATCAACAACGACTATTCTGTAGATGAGTACATGGACTTGCTGAAAGACCTATGGCGAGACGACAGAGCCAATCTTCTGGATTATGACAACGAGAAAAGTTTTGTATCAGCAGTAATGACGCAGATAAACATTTTCGTAAACACCAAAGAATACGAGAACGATATGGCTGATATCAACAAAGAGATGACAAGCGAGGACAACAACATGAGTTTCGATGACAACTGGCATGGTTTGTATCTCAACTACCATCTCACAGTACTGCATATCGGTTTCAAATACGTTTGCACCACGCCAAGACAAATGCTCAACGAAATGGGATTCCAGCGCAGAAGCAAATTCACCATAAAGGCTCTCGAAACCTATTTTGAGAACTTTGGCAGAAAACCATACTCAGGCACCAAACAAGTTGACATACAAGACTGCAAACTTGATGACCTGATTGTCTTGAAATAATCAGATTCCTCTCTACCAACAAAACTCCCGCCCTGGAAAACATTTCCGGAGCGGGAGTTTTTTTGTTGTGTGTATTTCCTGTGGCCAACCCATAATTTACCGTATAGAAGGAATTTTTACCACAAAATATTCTTCTATAAAGTAAATTTTCATATTAAAAACTTCTTCCATACAAGGAATTTTGATATATTTGCAAACAAAAGTCCCTTGAAAAAAAGGCGAACAAACATCAAAAGTCCCTTGAAAAAAAGTCAGCATTATGCTTAAACGTAAGATAGACAATATATTAAAATAAACCATCCTCCAGCATCCCGAGAAATACCACGTAAGCAGCGCCATAAAACTCGCAGACCTCAATATAGGCAAAAAAGATCAAGTACTTACACTGCCATTATACATGGCTTTTCTCCTCACCGAATACTAAAAAACAAACACCTCCCGCCCTGGAAAAATTTTCCAAGAGCGGGAGGTGTTTTGTTGTGTAGTTTTTTTTGCAGCTAATACGAGTATAATAAAAAATAGCTTTAGAAAGAATATCCAACATTTGCCATAAAACAATGTGCCACATTGTAATCTTCAATTTCCATAAAGCCATTCTCATAGGAAACACCTAAATAAATTTTGCTTATTTGGAGGGCACATCCGATATTTAATCCGCAATCGAAACGCTTTGCGCCTTTGTCGCTGAATGTATCTTCCTTATAAAAATTTCCCCAATCATTGTAAATAGGCAATTCCTTTTTGCCACAAATTCCAACTCCCAAATACATTCCAGCCTGCAATTCAAGCTTTACATTTTCGGTTACAGACTGCTGGAACACAACAAGCAATGGAGCTTCCAAATAATTATAACGATGTTTGGAATCATCCAACAATTTAACACCCTTAGAAGAATAATACAAACCAGGACGGAAAACAATCTTCTGTGTAATATTAAAATCAGATACAACACCGAAGTTTACACCTGATTTCCAATCCTTGTAATCATTGCTAAAATCCCAAAACTCGTCGATAGTACTCAGATTGTATCCGAAACGGAC
>JAZQPB010000209.1:0-10604 GCA_045628165.1 Bacteroidales bacterium
GTGGAATTGTGCTTGTATATCGATACCATATTGTTATCGTGCTGAATCTGAATCACATGACCGGTCTCGGCGCTCCATGTAGCCAGAATCACAGTGCCGGGCAGAGTAGAAAGAATAGGCTCGCCGCTCTTGGCCACAATATCGATGCCCAGGTGATTGGCCGCGCGGTCAAACTTGGAAGTAATGGTACCCTTAACAGGCATAAAGAAAGTCATCTTCTTCAGCTTGTCCTCGTTGCTGCCGCCGATGGCCGCCATAGTCTGCTGCTCCTCCTCGGCTATCAGAGTCTGGAGAATGGAATCATGCTTGTTCTTGGCAAAATCCACCTTCTGACGCTCTATCACCGAATCGCCCAGCGATGCGAGAGTCTCCATGCGGCCCTCCATCAGGTTGTTGATATTGGCGAAATAATCGTCGCGCACGGCTATCACATTCTCCAGGCTGTCCACCCTCTGGGCCAGACTAAGCATATCGTCGCGATACGAGTTCAGCGACTTGTTGGGCAATAGGTTGTTGAGCGGAGTATACACAAAAGCCAGCACCACCAGAAACGCAATCGCAATCACCAGCAGACCGATATACGCTATTATATTTACCGACGTAATCCTGAACGACCACTTCTCGGCCAGAGTGTCCTCGTCAATTACAGTCAGCTTGTAGTTTTTTCTCTCTTTCGACATCGCAAGTAAGTTAATTTTGTATAGGTATAGTTTTTCTGTAGCAGCTAATGGCAAAAAAATCACAAGCCGTTACAGCTTGGGATACGAAATCTTGCACTCGATGATGAAACTGCCCGGAAACTGGAGCTCGATATTCTTCTTGAGGCGAGTGGCCTCCAGACGTGTACGGCAGTTGCCGGCGCGCACCTTGAAGTAAGGAGCCTCGTAAAACACGTAAGCATCCTCGTCGTTGAAGTCCTTCTTGTATTTCTCCACCACAGCCTCGGCCTTCTTCTGGGCGTCCACACCCGAATCGAAGAAAATCTGAACGCTGTAGCCGTAAGAATGACGCTTCTTGTTGGCCTCAATGATGCCGTTCTCTATGGTTTTGAGCGCCGGATTGCAGCTCACCTTGGCCGAAGCCACGCCATTATCGGACGGGAACACGCCCAGCTCCGAAAAATCGTAAAGTGCGGTCTGCGCATTTACATGACTGCTAATCAGCGAATTAAAAACCACCGAAAGCGCCATGACAAGCAAAAATCTGAATTTCATAAACATTGAAATATAAATACTTTTCTATAATTGCAAATAAAACGAAAAATGCCTAAATTTGCAAGTACAAAATTAGTGTTTTTTTACAAAATGGACAAAAAAATGACACAAGAATTGGAAAACGAATACACTTCGATCCCCAACGGGAAAGCCGGCCTCATCGAGAGGATCAAGAACGGCACTACTGCAAGTCACTCACAGACACTTTCGGGCATAGGCGACGACTGCGCCGTACTCGACTACGGCAGCACCGATACTCTGGTAAGCACCACCATCTTCGCCGAGGGAATCCATTTCGACCTCACATACACTCCCATCATGCACCTTGGCTACAAGGTGGTGGTGGCGGCCATCTCCGACATCCTGGCCATGAACGGCACACCGCTACACGTATCGGTGGCACTGGCCGTAAGCAACAAGGTGATGCAGAAGCACATCCTGGAATTTTATGACGGTGTGCACAACGCCTGCTCTCAGTACGACATCGACCTCATAGGCGGCGACATCACCACAGCGCGCTCGGGTGTCACCATAGCAGTTACAGCCATGGGCGAAGCCTTCGACAACGAGATAGTATACCGCAACGGCGCCCAGCCCACCGACCTGATATGCGTAACCGGCGATCTGGGCGGCGCATACATGGGCCTTCAGCTGCTCGAGAGAGAAAAAACACTCTTCGTAGCCAATCCGGAGCAGCAGCCTCAGCTTCAGGGTCACGACTATATATTGCGCCGTCAGCTGCGCCCCGAAGCCCAGACAGAGGTGCTCAAATATCTGAAAACCAAGGAAGTGACTCCCACATCGATGATAAGCGTGGCCAGCGGACTGGCTTCCGAGATAATGAACATCTGCCGCGCCAGCCAGATGGGATGCGAGATCTTTGAGGAGAGGATTCCAATAAATCCCGACACCGAGAAGATGGCCAAGGAATTCAACATCAATCCGATAGTAACGGCGCTCAACGGCGGCGAGGACTACGAGCTGCTGTTCACAATTCCGATAAGCGAATACGAGAAGGTGAAAAACAACGACTTCTTCTCCATAATCGGCTCCATCAACAAGGCCGACCAGGGCAGCAACATAGTGCTGAAAGACGGCTCGATAATTCCGCTGGAGCCTTCGCTCAATAGTCAGACTTTCCAAAACTCGTAATCATGACAGGCGACAAGGTAGAGCCAATAATAAAAGTAGGCATCGGAACGTTCCGAAAAGTAACCTACACCAAAAACGGAGAGAGCCACGTGGTGACTCCCCAAGACTGCGATATCACAATCCGCCAGCAGAAAGGCGAATACATAGAGATATCGGATGTGGAGATAGGAGTAAACTTCCACTGGAGCCAGCGCGAGGCACAGCGTTTTGAGGGCGACATGGAATTCCGAAACGTGAACGGCAAGGTGCTTGTAATCAACACCATCAGGCTGGAAGACTACATAACCAGCGTAATATCATCGGAGATGAACGGCGACAATCCGCTGGAGCTCCTGAAAGCCCACGCCGTAATATCGCGCAGCTGGCTGATGGCGCAGCTATCGCAGACAGAGCTGGAAGGCGAGAAAATAATAACCGACAGCGAAATCATCACCTGGTACGACCGCGACTCCCACAGCATGTTTGATGTATGCGCCGACGCCCACTGCCAGCGCTATCAAGG
This sequence comes from Bacteroidales bacterium, assembly GCA_045628165.1. Taxonomy (GTDB): domain Bacteria; phylum Bacteroidota; class Bacteroidia; order Bacteroidales; family UBA3824; genus UBA3824. The sequence goes on from JAZQPB010000209.1 coordinate 2,869, forward strand.
AATCACCCGCGCCCACAATCCCAACGTGCGCCTGGCCATAGAGCAGACCCGCGGAATGATGCTAACTTACAACCACGAGGTTTGCGACGCAAGATTCTCCAAATGCTGCGGAGGACGGAGCGAGCTATTCGAAAACTGCTGGCAGCCAGTGCATTTCAACTATCTGGAATCGGTGGAATGCCCCTACTGCGATACTCACGACGAGGAACTGCTCGCCAAGGTGCTCAACAGCTACGACCTGGCCACCAGAAACTTCCACAACTGGACAGTAAAGCTGAAGGCCAACGCCATCAGCTGCCTGATAAAAACAAAAACCGGCCACGACCTGGGCCAGATCACCGACCTCACGCCGCTGGACCGCGGACCATCGGGCCGTATCACAAGGCTCAGGGTAACAGGCACCAGGAAAACCATGACCTTCGGCAAGGAGCTGGAAATAAGGCGCATACTCAGCGAGACACATCTCTACAGCTCGGCATTCGATGTGGAGAAAGAGGGCGACAGCTTTGTGCTGAACGGCCGTGGCTGGGGCCACGGAGTAGGAATGTGTCAGATAGGCGCGGCGGTAATGGCAAGCCGGGGATTCAAGTACGACGAGATCCTGAGCCACTACTACCCGAAGGCCCAACTAACAAAAATGTATTAGCTATGAAAAAACACCCGGCCCAATGGGTGCCCACGCTATATCTGGCCGAGGGCATACCATACACAATAGTAAACGTGCTGAGCGCCATACTCTTCAAGCTGAAGGGCATGGACAACGACATGATAACACTCTACACGGTGTGGATGTCGCTGCCGTGGACCATCAAGCCGCTCTGGAGCCCGCTTGTGGAGATGCTGAAAACATCAAGATTCTGGGTGATAGCGTGTCAGCTGATAATGGGCGGCGCGCTGGCATCCATAGGCCTCACCATCTGCAGCGACAGCTGGCTGATGTACTGCATGACGGCGCTCTGGCTGGTGGCATTCATGTCGGCCACACACGACATAGCCGCCGACGGATACTACATAGAAGCCCTAAGCCGTGAGCAGCAGTCCATGTGGGTGGGCATCCGCAGCACATTCTACAAGATAGCCACCCTGATGTGCCAGGGCGGAATAGTGATACTGGCCGGATACCTTGAAAAAAAATACGGAATAGACACGGCGTGGAAGATATCGTTCTGGATATTAGCTGCCATGATGGCGGCACTGGGCGCCTACCACATAGCAGCCATGCCGGCCACCGAGAAGCAGGAGCCAGCTGATGGCGCACGGAGATCCATGGCGCATCTGCTCAGGACATACTTCTGCAAGAGCCACATAGGCCTGATACTCGCATTTCTGCTGCTATACCGCCTGGGCGAATCGCAGCTGAGCAAGATAGCGCCGCTCTTCCTGCTCGACAGCGCCGACAAGGGCGGACTCGCGCTCAGCACCGAGAGCCTGGGCATTATAAACGGCACATTCGGAGTAATATCCATGCTGGGCGGAGGCATACTGGGAGGCATACTCATAGCCCGTCAGGGACTGGGCAAGTGGCTGATACCCATGATACTGGCCCTCAACGTTCCCGATATATTCTACGCCATAATGTCGTGGAGCCACGTGCAGAGCCTGCCCGCCATCACCGCCATGGTGAGCGTGGAGCAGTTTGGCTACGGATTCGGATTCGCGGCCTACTCGGTATTCATGCTCAGGATAAGCAGGGGCCAGTACAACACCGCGCATTATTCCATATCCACGGCATTCATGGCGCTGGGCATGATGCTGCCGGGCATGGCCAGCGGATACATACAGCAGATGCTCGGCTACACGGGATTCTTTGTGTGGGTGCTGGCATGCTGCGTGCCGTCCATCGCAGTAGCCGTAATGGTAAGGAGGAAACTGGGCGGCGAGACCGACAACTAAGAAAGTATTATTTTTTATTCAGCTAACAACATGGCAGAAAACACCAACACAAGCGAACAGAAGCCGGCCAAGAAGCCATTCCGCTGGAAAAGGCTCCTTGCAGTACTGCTGATACTGGCAGCGCTGATGGGCGCCGTGCAGTATGTTGGCTATTACTGTGCCGTTCCGCTGCTGAAGGACTACATCTGCCAATCAGTAAACAAGAAGAGCAAGGGCCTCTACACCATGGATTTCAGCGACCTGAAAATCAACTTCATAGGTCAGGAGATAATACTGGAGGATTTTCAGCTGAAGGCCGACACATCGGTATACCTGCGCCGCATCGACGAGGAACAATACAACAAGGCCATCTACAACATCTCGGTAGACAGATTAGAAATCAAGCACATAGGCCTCAAATCATTCTTCTCGAAAAACGAGCTCTACATCAAGGCCATCAACATGACCAGCCCCGTAATAAGGCTGGTGGGCAAGCCCGACAAGAGCAAGGGTGGCAAGGCCAAATACGACGCCGTGCACACCGACCTCTATCCGTTGCTGAAACCATACTTCAACTCGCTGAACATCCGGAAGATAGGCATCACCGACGGATTCTTTGATTTCCACATGCGAATCCACGACAACGAGGAGCAGTTTGGAATAAGCAAGATAGACATCACGCTCCGAAACTTCTACCTCGACGAGGATAAGTTCCTGAAACGCAACCAGTTTTTCTATTCCGACATAATAGAGCTGGGCAGCAACAACTATGTGATAAACATGGCCGACAGCATCCACAAGCTTACAGCCGAGAGGCTCCAGATAAGGACTCTGGACTCATCGATAAACGCCGTAAACGTGCGCATGACCGCCGACAAATCGCGCTACACCCAGAAAAACAAGTTCGACATCTCGCTCAAGGAAATATCCCTGAACGGAATAGACATATCGCGCGCATACTTCCAGAAAGACGTATCGCTGAGCAACGTAACCATAAAGGAGCCTACAATAAAATTCTATCAGGGCGGCAAGGTAAACAAGGAGACCAAGAAATTTGAGGCCAGCCGGGACGGATGGTATTCGCTGATACGAGGCACTCTGCACAGCATCTCCATAGACAGCATGCAGATAGACGGCGCCCAGCTGTCGCTATACAAGCCCCTTGTAACGAGCAAGCCGATATACAACGTGGGCAATGTGAACATACTGATGGAAGGATTCATGCTCGACTCGCTGGCCCACCGCAACAAGAACAAGATCCTATATTCCAGCGACATGACCGTAATCCTGAACGACTACCACATGCTGCTGCCCGACAAGCGCCATCAGCTGACAGCCCAAAACCTGATGGTGAGCACCAAGACTCAGATAGTGCACGCCGACAGGATAAACATCCGCCCGTCGAGATACGTGAACGATTCCACCGAGAAAACCATGAACATATCCATACCACTGCTCGAGATAAGCGGAATGGACATGAAGAAGGCATACAACACACGCGACTTCGAGATAGGAACGCTCAAGATCCTGAATCCCAACATAAACACCACCAGCTACATAGACAGCCTGCAGGTGCAGAAAGCACAGTCCGGAGCACAACCGCGCCCCAAGGCCAAACTGCTGACCGCCCTGTCGGAGGAATTTTTCCACTCGCTCAGAATAAGCAACCTGAGCATCTACAAGGGCCTCGTAGACATTACATCCAAGGCATACATACAGCAGGACAGCCTCACGCTATCGGGCAAGCTCTCGCTCCACATAGGCAACTTCACGGTAAACTCATCCACGCTAAAGGACGAGATGATACCGTTCCGCACCAGCAGCGTAAAGATAAACCTGGAAGACGCCATTGTGAAACCATCGCGCAGCCTTCACACAATGCGCTGCAAGAACCTTTTGGTGGATACGCGACAGGACAATGTAACCATCAACAACCTCACCTACACCGCCAAGAGCGACACAAGCCTAATCCAGCAGCTGCGCCGTCTGGGCAAGCACTCCGTAATGGATATCAGGATAGCCAAAACAGAATTTACACAGGCCGAGCTGATAGAGGCCATTTACCACGGACGCATAAACATCGAGAAGGTCAAGATAAGCAATCCGCAGTTCCAGATGAGCCTTTTCCCACAGCTGAGGGCGCACAGAGATTCTATATCAGCTGATAGCATACCAGCTACGGACAGCGTCGCCGTGGCCATGAGAGACTCCCTGCTGACGAGATACAGCAATCTCGAGAAACTGGCAGTAAAAGCCATGCCCATGGAGCTGTCGCTGATAAAGATAGACACACTGCAGACCGACAGCAGCCTGATAAAATTCCTGGTGAAAGACACTCTGCAAAACATAATAACAGGAACGGCGTCGGATTTCAGGCTGAACATCAACGGATTCTACTACAACCGCGACAGCATATCGCCCGATGCCAATATCATGCTGGCCAACGGCTATGTACTGGACATCAACAATTTCCAGTTTATGCTGCCCGACAAGACCCACATTGTGCGCACCGGAAACATCAATGTGGATACATACAAGGGCCTCATAAAATCAAATGTGGTGAGCATTGCCCCGCTTGACAGCTCGCGCGCCAGCGGCAGACGGCAGATAATAGCCTACTGCCCCGAGGTGAAGATAACGGGCGCCGACTTCGCCACATTCAACAGGACGGGAATACTTCCGCTCGACAGCTGCTCTATTAATAATAGTGTGGCCATGGTAATAACGCCATCAGCTGCACAAAACAAAAAAACTGAGCAGAAAGACTCCACAAAAAAACTGTCGGGACTTTTCACGGGCCTCCACATGAACTCTTTCTGCAGCATGAACAACAAGGTATCGATGCAGAAAGAGGACGGCACGCCGGTGATGGACCTCGGTTTTGATTTCAGCTGCCAAAACCTGAGCGTGGACAGCAGCAACACAGCGCGGAACAGGCATTACGTGGCGTTCGACAGCATATATCTGAATGTGGACGATTTTCTGATGAGGATAAAGGACAACGAGCTGACCGTAAAGAACATACATCAGAACAACGACACGCTTAGGATAGCCGGAGCAAGTTTCCACAATCCCGACGACAGCATAAAGAATCATTACAGGGCCGAGATGGTGGAAATCACCAGGCCCGACTATGAGAAACTGGCGTTTGAGCGCACTCTTAGCGCACATTCCATATACATACAGAATCCATTGGCATATCTGCTCACAGGTCAGCCCAAGAAGAGGAAGCCAGCTGATAGCCATGCAGATGCGCAGACCAGGAAGCCTTGGAGCATTATGATTGACACGCTGAAATCAGACGGGGCGCGCATTCATCTGGACCGCAGGCTGAAGGACAAGCCCGACCTCGATTTTCCGAACATGGACCTGCTGGCCGTGGGCATCAACACCGAAGCCGACCACGAATCGGCCTGGCCCGCCGACAAGATTTCGGCCGGCATCAACAATTTCACTTACAAGCTGAGGGACACTGTGATGCGGTTCCATTTTGGACGCGTGGAGCTGGACCCTATACATCAGGTTTTTGTGGCCAATCAGGTGGACTACCGCCCCAGTGTGGGCAGATACGACTATTACAAGCTCTACGACACCCGCCGAAGCGCCAACTTCCTGAACTGCAAGAGGATGGTGGGTTACGGTTTCAACATCATCGATTTTGTGAAGACAATGAAAATGGACGTAAGAAGGCTTGAGGTGGATGGTTTCGCTTTTCTGAGCTACGACAACAAGTCGATGCCTCTGGACAGCACGGCCAAGCCCAATCTCCACAAATACGCATTCTACAAACTGCCCATCAAGGTAAAGGTGGATACTACGATATTGCGCAACGCGTTCCTGGAGATGGAGACTCTGAGTCCCGAGGTGGGAACACCCGGAGTGCTTACAATCAACAACATAAACGGACGCGCCTACAATTTCACCAACGATTCGGCAGATCTGAAGAAAAACGACAAGGTGAGGGTTGCCGGCAGCGGTATGCTGATGAACCAATCGAAGGTGTACGCCAACATAATGTACGATTTCGATTCGCCCACCGAGGAGTTCATCTGCAATTTCAAGGCCGACAGCGTATATCTGCCGATACTGAATCCGTATCTTGAAAACGGAATTTTCGCCAAGGTGGAAGACGGAGTACTCCAGAACGGAGTGGTGTATTTCAAGAGCGACAACATAGAATCGCGCGGAGAATCTCAGCTGATATACCGCAACCTCAAATTCTCGCTCAACAAGAAAGACAGCGTTCAGGTGAAGCGCAGGGGACTTCTCTCGTTTCTGGCCAACACTGTGCTCCGCACCAAGAACACAAAGAAAATCGGCCACATCTACACCCGTCCCGATACCACCAAGAGTTTTGCAGGATACTGGATGCAGTCGCTTCTATCGGGCGCAAAGAGCACGGTAGGTTTCGAGAGCAAGGAGCAGAAAGACGACCGCAAATTCTACCACAAGCTCCTGGATGCCGTTACAAGAAAGAAAGCAAAGGGAAATTACATACTCGAAATCCCCGACGACGAGGAGCTGATGTCGTCAGGAAACAATAACAAAGCCAAAACAGAGACGAAATGAACTACTTCTTCATAGGAATAGCCGGCGCGGGAATGAGCGCCATAGCACAATATCTGGCCGGAAAAGGCCACACAGTGGAAGGCTCCGACAGAGTTTTCCTGAAGCCCGAGGGTCAAGACTCCAGGCAGAAACTTGAAGCCGAGGGAATCATCTGTCACGCCCAGGGCGAGACAACACCAGCCCTCGACACCGATTTCGTGGTAGTATCAACCGCCATCGAGGACACCGTCCACGAATACAAATTCGCCAAGGACAACGGCATAAAGACCATTCACCGAAGCGACCTTTTGGCCGAAATCTGCGACCAAAACCGCACCATAGCAGTATCGGGCACATCGGGAAAATCCACCACTACGGCAATGATTTACAGCGTGTTGGAATACTGTGGCTTCTCCCCCAGCCTCATCACCGGAGCGGGATTGGCCACACTTCAGGAACAGGGGAAGATAGGAAACGCCGCAGTCGGCAAATCCGACATTCTCGTTATCGAGACCGACGAGAGCGACGGCACAATAGTGAAATATCATCCCGAGATTGGCCTCATCCTCAACATCGACCGCGACCACAAGGAGATATCGGAACTGATACCGCTATTCGAGACTTTCTGCCAGCATACCAAGAAAACCGTAATCGTAAACCTCGACAACGAGCGTAGCGCAAGCCTTTCCAGAAATCACGGTCACGACTTCAGCGCGAAATCAGAATGTGAGAATTTCTCACAGACAATGGAGGGAATCAGATTTGTATGCAACGGCACAGAATTCAAGCTCTCACAGATTGGCCGTCACAATATGGAGAACGCCTTGGCGGCTATAAAAGTAGCAAGGATTTTCGGAATAAGTGATAATAAAATATCAGAAGCATTATCAAAATATACAGGAATTTATCGCAGAAACAGGATTCTCGCCTCGAAGAACGGTGTAACATTAATGGACGATTTCGCGCACAATCCAGCCAAGATAAGCGCCTCGGTATCAGCTTGTCAGGACATTTCTGAGAGAGTGATAGCGTGGTTTCAGCCTCACGGATTTGCGCCAAGCCGTCTGATGAAAGACGAACTTATAGCCGACCTCACAAAACTACTCCGACCACAAGACATAATAGTTTTCTCCAAAATCTATTACGCCGGTGGCACCGCCGACCAAAGCATTTCAGCAAAGGAATTCGCCGACGGACTTTCCGCAAATGGCAAGACCGCAATCTACATAGAGGAAAGGGCCTCGCTCCTCCCCTACCTAAAAGCCACCGCCAAACCCGGCGACATCATCCTGCTGATGGGCGCCCGTGATCCGTCG
>JAZQPB010000210.1:0-6509 GCA_045628165.1 Bacteroidales bacterium
TGGCTGCCCAGGCTTATGTAGTTTCTGAACCTGAAGCGGAAACCCTTCTGCAGGTACTTGTTTTCCGAGATCTGGATCATCTCCTGCCTGAAAGGCTCGCACCTGCCGCCGGCGTAAGATTTCACCTTGGTCCACTGCCTCTCGGTGGGGGAGTAGAACTCCAGTATCAGCGAGTCGCCGGGCTCGGGAGCGTCGCCCAGACCGCCGCGCTGGTAGAAGTAGCTCATGTATATGTTCTTGTTGCCGGGGTATAGGAGATTTATGGGCTGGCTCTCTATGGTGTCGGCCGGAGTTACGGCGCCGTATTTGGCGTTGGGGTAGAATTTGCCGTTGCCGTCCAGCGCGTCGAGCAGTATTGCGCCCGTGCTCGGCGGATTCAGGGGCAGATATGTATTCACATCAGCTCCCATGCTGTGCCAGAGGCCCGTGTCCGGCAGGTTTCCGCTGTAAGAGAAATCATCGAAAAACGGGAGCTCCAGTGTGTCGGTTTGTGCAGCTGATGGCAATACATCCGCATTGGCGCCGGCGTTGATTGCCGATGCCATCAATAATAATGCTGTTGCTGTGCACAGACAGAATTTTCTCATATTAGAATTCCTCTCCCAGTGAGTTAAAAGAGTCTGACTGCTGGCCCGACTCCTCATCGTCTTCGTCGCCCTTGCCCACCACGAGGTCTATCACATCGCCCTTGTGGAGCTCCTGGCCGGCCGAGATGGCCGCGCCCTTGTATTTGGCGCCATGCACATTGGCGTGGCCCTTCTCCTCGGTTACCTTGCCGAGTATCAGTCCGCACCTTGCGAGCTCGCTCTTGGCGGTCTCTATGGATTCGCCCACTATGCGCGGCATGGATGTAGGCTCCTTGCCGTATGCCATGTATGTGAGGTATACTGTGCGGCCCTCCTTTACGGCGTATCCGGCCACAGGCTGCTGACCGCCGGGAATTACGTGTCCGGGTTTTACGGGGCTGTTGTATGTGCAGTCTATTACCTGAGGGTTCAGCTTGCGCGAGCGCAGCAGCTGCTCGGCCTCCTGGATGGTCATGTTCTCCACCGATGGCACCGATATCTGCTCATTGTGGCGTGTATACCATTTGAGTCCCAGCACCACCAGCAGAAAGAATACTATTATGGTGCCTATGTAGATAAGTATATTCTTGATGAAGTATGCTGAGGTGAAGAATTTTCCCCAGGCCTTCATCCAGTCGCCGAATGAATGTTTCTGTTCGTCCATATTATATAAGGTGTGGTTTTGTTGATTGATTTATTGATTTTTTACGGTTACAAAGTTAATCAACAATTCTACAGAAAAAAAATAATGCAAAAACTTTTTTTTGTGCCAAAAAAGTATAATATTTGTATTCTGGAAATTAATAAATTTACTTGTAACCCTAAAATACAGCTAACTGTATGGCTAATAGCAACATAGCAGAAACTATATTGATTGTGGACGATACTCCGTCTGTGGTTGGTTACGTAAAGACGGTATTGGAAGAAGAGGGCTACAAGACCATGATGGCTGATAATGGATATCAGGCGCTGAGCATGGCCCGCGAATATGGCCCCGACCTCATACTCCTGGATATCATGATGCCCGATCTGGATGGGTATTCTATCTGCCAGCAGCTGAAGGCCGAGCGTACCACCAAGGACATTCCCGTGATATTCCTGTCGGCACTCAACAGCACTTTCGACAAGCTGAAGGCTTTCAAGTGCGGAGCTGTGGATTTTGTGCAGAAGCCCGTGCAGAGCGAGGAGCTCACCGCCAGGGTGAGGAGCCATCTTACCATCTGCACCCTCAACCGCAAGCTTCAGCTCGCCAACCGCGACCTGGAGACCCGTATCGCAGAGCGTACCGACGAGCTGAGGGAGAGCAACAAGCAGCTCCTGGAGCTGAATTCGAGACTTGAGAAAACTGTACGCGACCTGCGCAGCGCCAAGGACCTGGCCGACAGCAAGAGCGACAACAAGACCATATTCCTATCCAAGCTGTCGCACGAGATTCTCAACGATTCTAATATCATTGAGGGTTTTGCGGAGCTGATAAAGGCCACCAACGACTGCGCCAAGCATGCCGAGTATGCCGACTGCATAAAGGACAGCGCCGGCAATCTGGTAACGGTGATCAATCAGATGGTGGAATACAACAACACGCTGTCGGGCGCCTGCAGGGTTAATATGAGGGCGGTGAATGTGAGCTCGGTGATTCAGAGTGTGTATCAGAGCAATGTAGACAGGGCCGGAAAACGCGGTCTCAATATTATTGTAAACAACGAGAATCCCGACAGTTTTGTAATCTCCACCGACGAGGACATGCTCTTCGCCATATTGCAGAAGCTGGTATCCAATTCTCTGAAATTCAGCGAGAAGGGCGTAATAGAGATAGGCGCCGGCAACAGCAACGGCTCTGCGGTTTTCTATGTGAAGGATCAGGGCATTGGCATCAATCCCGACCTTATGGAAAAGGTTTACGAGCCTTTTGTGCGCGGCGACAAGTTTTTTGAGCTTTCGGGCAAGGGCATCGGCCTTGGTCTGGCTGTGGTGCGCAACTACGTTCAGATGCTGGGCGGCGAGATCTGGATAGATTCCACTCCGGGCGTGGGCACTGTGTGCTACGTGTCGCTTCCGGTGCATTCCAAGTACATGGATTCGGGCGAGGATGCGGCGATGTTCCAGGGCGTCAAGGTTTTGGTGGGCGAGGACGAGGATGTGTCTTTCGTGCTGCTGAACGAGATACTCAGGTCGCTGGGCGTGGTGGCCGTGAGGGCCAGGTCGGGCAAGGAGCTTTTCGAGATTTTCCGTCAGGATGCCGATATCGCCATGGTGATATCCAATCTCAAGCTTCCGATGATGAACGGCGCCGATGCCATGAAACTGGTAAGGAGGCTGAAGCCGGGCATTCCAACTGTGGCGCAGATCTCGTATTTCTCTGCCGAGGACAAGAGGGCTTTTGCCGAGAGCGGATGCGATGCGTATATCGACCGTCCAGCTAATGGCGAACAGATCCGCGAGGTGCTCTCCAAATGTCTCGCAAGGAAAATGTAACGCCATCAGCTGCAAAAAAAAGTAAAATATAACGCCATCAGCTGCGCCAAGATGGATATTGCGCTATCAGCTGATATGAAAAAACAGTACACATATAATAATAGTATAAATATAATAACAATAAACATTTAGCTAAATGGAACAGAAAGTTATTGACCAGAAGTGTGCCGACAACGTGAGAATGTTGGCCGCCTCTATGGTAGAAAAGGCAAAGTCAGGTCACCCAGGCGGTGCCATGGGTGGTGCAGATTTCGTACACGTATTGTACTCTGACTTCTTGAAATTCGATCCAAACGATCCAGAGTGGGACAACAGAGACCGTTTCTATCTCGACCCAGGCCACATGAGCCCAATGCTCTATTCTATCCTTACACTCATCAACAAGTTCTCTTTGGAGGATATCAAGAACTTCCGTCAGTGGGGTTCTGTAACTCCAGGTCACCCAGAGCGCGACCTCAAGAGAGGCATCGAGAATACATCTGGTCCTCTCGGCGTAGGCCACGCACTCGGTATTGGTGCTGCTATCGCCCAGGAGTTCCTCGCCGCTCGTTTCGGCAAGAGAGTTCAGCACAAGACCTACGTATACATCTCTGATGGTGGTATCCAGGAGGAGATCTCTCAGGGTGCCGGCCGTATCGCTGGTTACCTCGGTCTCAAGAACCTCATCATGTTCTACGATTCCAACAAGATTCAGCTTTCTACCAAGTGCAACGAGGTATCTGACGAGGATACTTACGCTAAGTACAAGGCTTGGGGCTGGAAGGTTGTTAAGATCAACGGTAACGACGCCGCTGCCATCCGTCAGGCTCTCCAGAACGCTCAGGACGAGCAGAACCAGCCTACCCTCATCATCGGTGAGACCATCATGGGTAAGGGTATCGTTGGCGCCGAGAACGAGAGCTTTGAGGGCAAGTGTTGCACACACGGTCAGCCTGTAACTGCTGCCGGTGCATCATTCGCTCAGACAATCAAGCACCTCGGTGGTGATCCTGAGAATCCATTCGCCATCCTCCCAGAGGTTGCCGAGTACTACGCTCAGAAGCTCGCTGCCAAGGCTGAGCAGGCCAAGGCTTGCAAGGCTGAGGAGGCTAAGTGGGCTGCCGAGAATCCTGAGCTCGCCAAGAAGTACCAGCAGTACCTCAACGACGACTTCGAGATGCCAGACTTCTCTGAGCTCAACTTCGACAAGGCTACTGCCACACGTGCTTCTCTCGGTAAGACTCTTGCCGCTCTCGCTGGCAAGTGGGAGAACCTCGTTGTTGCATCAGCTGACCTCTCTAACTCAGACAAGACCGACGAGTTCCTCAAGAAGACAAAGGCATTCGTTCCAGGCGATTTCTCTGGCTCGTTCCTCCAGGCTGGTGTAGCCGAGCTTACAATGGCTGCTCTCTGCGTTGGTATGAACCTCCACGGCGGTGTTCGCACAGTTTGCGGTACATTCTTCGTATTCTCTGACTACGAGAAGCCTGTACTCCGTGTAGCTGCCTTGATGAAGACACCTGCTATCTTCCTCTACACACACGACTCATACCGTGTAGGCGAGGATGGTCCTACCCACGAGCCTATCGAGCAGGAGGCACAGATCCGCTTGATGGAGCAGGTAGACAACCACGCTGGCAAGATGTCAACACTCGTTCTCCGTCCAGCCGATGGTTACGAGGCAATCAACACATACAAGATGGCTATCCTCAACAAGGAGTGCCCAACAGTTGTAATCGGCTCACGCCAGAACATCGAGTGTCTCCCACAGGGCGATGCTTGCTGCCAGATCAAGCGTGGCGCTCAGATCGAGAAGGGTGGTTACGTAGTATCTCAGACTGCTGCCGGTACACCAGACGTTGTTTTGGTTGCTAACGGTTCAGAGGTTGCTACTTGCCAGGGTGCCGCTGCCACAATCGCCGAGAAGACAGGCAAGAACGTTCGCGTAGTATCTGTAATCTCTCCAAGATTGTTCGAGAACCAGGGCGAGGCTTACATGGAGTCTGTTATCCCATCTTCAGCACGTGTACTCGGTCTTACAGCTGGTCTCCCATCAGTATTCTGCACACTCATCCCTGCATTCAAGAAGGACGTATTCGGTCTCACACACTTCGGTGAGTCGGCTCCTGCAGGCGTACTCGACGAGAAGTTCGGCTTCAAGCCAGAGCTCTTCGCTCAGTGGGCAGTTGCAAGATTGGCATAATTGCTTATCAGCTGATACAGCACATTTAGATTAATATAAGAAGCCATGCGGAATTTTCCGTGTGGCTTCTTTTTTAACAACCATCTACCATTATGAGCAAAAAATATCCAGAAAGAAAAAAGCCATCCTTGGATCAGTTGAGCATGTACTATGCCGCCAGCAAGAGGGATTCCATAGATAGGGCAAATTGGGAGTTTGGTGAATACGTCAACTTCGACGCAATCAGTGCTAACTTCTTAGGTCATAAAGAGGAAGATTGGTTTTATGACAGGATAAAGGATGCCATAGCCGATCCAAAATCAGCTTTTTCACGAGAGGACAGCGACAAGTTTGCACAGGCATTGTTGAAGATAGCGGAAAAAATGCAGCGCTGTGCCAATGATATTCTTGCCACCAAGTATCTCTCGCTCGATGAGATGCCCGATGATGAAATCCTCGACCTCTCTATGAAGGTATATGAGGACGACAGGCTGCTGAGGTTCAGACTTGAAGAGCGCGAGCAGGAAAAAAGCGACTCGAAATAGAGGTTTCGCGGATGATCAATGGATGCTTTCCAAGTAAATTTGCGTGCTGGTGATGAATAATCACTGGCACTTTTTCATTAATACTTATGTTTATATCTTAAATTCTGATAATAATCATACATTGCAATTTATTGAAAAACAAAGTCTAAAAAAATATTTTGAAAAAACATTCAAAAAGATTTGGAAAACGGCTTCAAATGTTACTACCTTTGCATCCGCAAAACGAAAGATAAGCACATTGACTAAGCGGAAAACAAAATTAAGCAAACCACTTAAAGTTAACAATTCCTTAACTTAAAAAAGTTTGCAGGATTCAAAAATCCTCCTTAACTTTGCAACCGCAAAATCAATCATCAGGCACATTGAAAAGCGGATTTAAGAAAAACAAACACTGAAAAATTTTTGAAAAAAAAGTTGCTCAAAAATTTGGAAGTAATCAGAAAAAGTTCTTAACTTTGCACCCGCAAACGAATCGCAAGATTCACTAAGTTTTCTCAAAGAAAGCGACGATATTTGAACATAATGACAGCAAGCACAAGGCGTAAAAATTAATACAAGGAACTGATAGCCGAGAGGCTATCAAGTACGACCCCTGAAACAGTCAATCGAAGAACTCCGAAGAATAAAAATTTTATACAACGAAGAGTTTGATCCTGGCTCAGGATAAACGCTAGCGGCAGGCCTAACACATGCAAGTCGAGCGGCAGCACGGGAGCAATCCTGGTGGCGAGCGGCGGACGGGTGAGTAACGCGTATGCAACC
>JAZQPB010000211.1:0-15825 GCA_045628165.1 Bacteroidales bacterium
CACAACAGCGCAAAAATAAAAAAAAATTATGTAATATTATTAATTTCCTTAATAATAATTTTTAACTTTGCGCATCAATTTGTATTAACAACAAAAATGGGATTTTTTAATAAGAAGAAAACTTGGGTAGTGCCCAAGGGACAGGAGCCTACAGAGATGGACAAGCAGATTCTCTATTGGCAGAATAAGGGCAAGGTGGTGCCGCGCAGAGGTCTCATCCTTACTCCCGGACAGATAGACGGCGTTCGCAAGAGCGGCGTTATCAATACAGGAATTCTTGATACCGTGGCCAAGGAGATTAAGGCCGGAATGACCACCAACGATATCGACAAGATTGTGGCCGACTACACATTGAGCCACGGCGCCAAGTCGGCTTGCCTGGGCTACAACGGTTTCCCTAAGTACAGCTGCGTATCCATCAACGAGGAGGTTTGTCACGGAATCCCCAGCGACGACATTGTATTGGAGGAGGGCGACATTGTGAATGTGGATGTTACCACAATTTATAATGGCTATTTCGCCGACGCATCCCGAATGTTCATCATCGGCAAGACCACACCGGCGCGCGAGAAGCTTGTTCGCGTGGCCAAGGAGTGCCTGGAGATTGGCATGAAGGTGGCCAAGCCTTACTGTTTTGTAGGCGACATTGGCAACGCGATTCAGAGTCACGCCCACGACAACGGCTATACCGTGGTCCGCGACCTCTGCGGTCATGGTGTGGGACTCAAGTTCCACGAGGATCCCGAGGTTACACATTACGGACGCAAGGGCACAGGAATGCTCCTGGTTCCCGGAATGGTTTTCACCATAGAGCCAATGATCAACGAGGGCGGCTACAAGGTTTTCATCGACGAGGACAACGGCTGGACCGTGGTAACCGAAGACGAGAAGGATTCCGCCCAGTGGGAGCATACCTTTGTAATGACAGAAAACGGAGTAGAGATTCTTACATATTAAGTGGTTGGTAGTTAGTAGTTGGTAGTTAGTAGTTAGTACTCTCCATTTGGAAAGCTCGATTATAAACGCACCAATCAGAATGGACTAACTACTAACTACTATCTACTAACTACTAATAATTTTGGAACAAAAGATTGTTGACATATTAAGCAAATTTCACCTCGACGGTTTTTACAATAAATACCGTCAGGTGATTATATATCTTTTCTTTGGCGCCGTAAGCACGGTGGTTAATATCCTTACATTCTGGCTTTGTAACTATATTTTTGGTATCAATTATCAGATATCCAATGTGATAAGCTGGGTGTTTGCGGTGTTGTGCGCTTACATCACCAATAAGCTCTGGGTTTTTGAGAGCCGTGGCAAGAGCAGGAAGGAGACAGCCGGCGAGGCCGCGCTTTTCTACTTTTTCCGCATCGTGAGCCTCGGCATCGAGATGGGTATCATGTACATTATGATAGACATGATGGACCTTAACGTGATGCTCTCGAAGATAGTGGCAAACGTGATCTCCATAATCGCCAACTTCTTCTTCAGCAAGCTGATAATATTTAAATAATTAACTGAGTTCGACGAAAAGAGAAAAACGTCGCTTCGCTCAAAATTAATCAAAAATCTTTTTAAAATAGTTATAAGGTTTTGCCCGAAATCCCGGGCGAAAATCAATCAAAAATTTTTCGGTCCCTACGGGACCACTGCTAACTGCACAGAAAACACGTCCCGTTAGGGACAAAGAGATTTTTGTTAAATTTTTGCCCAGGATTTCGGGCGATATTTTGAAATGATTTTAATAAAATTTTGAGCGAAGCGACGTCTTTAAAAAATTCGTAATTATCTAAAAAGTGGACTTGAAACAGAAGGCGGCCCAGGGCCTTTTCTGGGGTGGTGTCAGCAATGTGGTTCAGCAGTTGCTTAACCTGGCGTTCGGAATTTTCCTGGCGAGGAAACTTGGCGTGGATGATTACGGAACGGTGGGAATGCTCACCATTTTTGCTACCATCGCCAACGCCATTCAGGAGTCGGGTTTCCGCAGCGCGCTCACCAACCGCAAGGATATCAGCCACGACGACTACAACTCCGTTTTCTGGACAAGTCTTGGCCTCGGCGTTGTGCTTTATGTGATTCTGTTTTTCAGCGCACCCATCATCGCCGACTTTTTCAACGAGCCGGTTCTCGTTCCTCTTGGACGTTTCCTTTTCTTGGGATTTCTGATATCATCTTTGGGCGTGGCTCACAACGCTTATCTTTTCAAGAATCTGATGGTGAAGCAGATGGCGAAGTCAACATTGACGGCGTCGGTCATATCGGGAGTCTTAGCCTTGCTGATGGCCTACAATGGTTTCGCATTCTGGGGAATCGCGGCTCAGAATGTGGTTTACATTCTCGTAACAACGGTGATGTTCTGGATTTATTCGGATTTTCGTCCAAAGTTCCGCTACAATTTCCAGCCAATCAGAGAGATGCTTCCATACAGCAGCAAGTTGCTGATTACTACGATTTTTCACCTCTTGAACGAGAATTTCTTCACGGCATTTCTCGGTGGTAAGTTCAATAAGACTCAGGTAGGATATTATTCCAATGGTTACAAGTGGCAAAACATTGGCACTCAGACTATTTCGCTCGCCATCGAGAACGTGATGCAGCCCGTTTTGTCCAAGACCGACAAGAACAATCTTCTTCAGGTTTTCTGCAAATTGATGTCGGTTACGGTTTTCATTTCGTTTCCGTGCCTGATGGGATTGGGACTCATTGCGCCGGAGTTCATCGAAATCACGATTGGTGATAAGTGGTTGCCATCAGCTGATATAATGACTGTACTCTGCATCTGGGGAGCAATGTTTCCGCTCTGTCAGGTTTATCAAAAACAACTTCTAAGTGCCGGAAAATCAGGCTGGATGATGATTTGCGTAGTAACACGTTGTTTGATGCAGTTTGCTGCTGTTTTCGCAACCTTCCGTTGCGGAATCTTCGTGATGGTCTGCTCGTTTACGGCTACAAATGTGCTGTCGATTCTTCAGGTTCATTATTACGTCCGCAAGATCAACGGCGTTACATTTGGAATGCTTTTCAAGTCGATTATGCCGTACTTGTTGGCAATGGTTCTTGCCTATATAGCAGGATATTTCGCTGCAAATGGTTTCGGTAATATTTACATAAAACTTTGCATCAAGATTTCAGTGTTCGCTGTCGTCTATCTTGGCGGATTGTGGATTTCAGCTAATGGCGTGATAAAAGAGGTGGCCGAATTCCTGAAGGGTTTTCTGATGCGCAAGAAGAAATGATTTCATTCGTGCACAAACACGCTCCATAATATCGCGCAGATAATTATCACAGCGCCATAGACGCTGAATTTCAGTCTGTTGTAATATACCAAGTCTTCCGATTTCTGCTTTTTCACCTTCATGTATTCTTTCTCGATATCGTTGCAGTAGGCCATCACATCGGGATATTCGGCGCCGTATAGCCTCATTGATGCGATGTGTTTCTTGATTTCATCGGGATTGAAGAGGTTTTCCTGCGATTTTCTTGGCGCGTTCTCGTTTCTGTTGAACACCTTGTCAAGCAGTCCGTGGTTGGTATCCTGTTTTGTGTAAACCCGCCATATTATTCCGAAAAAAAGGAAGATGGCGGCAAGTTTTATATCTATGAATTCGGGGTCGTTCTGTCCAAAGGCGGCGAATGTGGTGAATGTGATTATGGAGGCCAGCAGCATCAGGTGATAGTATTTGCCTTGCAGGAGTTCTATCAGATTGGCCGGCTTGGAATATTTGTAGTTGTCGAGCAGATCCTCTATCTTGCTGCTCAGGTCCATGAAATAGATTTTGTCCATCATCATTCACCTCCTTTTTTTATTAGATGTAATTCTCTTTTTTCGTTGTTGCCGTTGTCTGATTCTGGCTCATCCACAGACGTGCTTACGTCAGGTCTCTCCTTAAAAGCCTCGTAACGGCTCCATACATAAAATGCCGAAGCCAGGGCTATTGCAATTCCGAATACAATCATGATTTTGTTTGGGGATTTCTCCTTGCGGATTCTGGTGATCTCGTCGTAATTGTGGCGTATCAGCTCGCATGCCTCCCTGTGTCCGCTGTAGAGGTTTTCCATCTTGCGGAGGATGTTGCGGAGCTTAGCCTCGGTGGCATTCCATGCGGCAATGTACTTGTCAACGGGTGTTTTTATGAAAGTGAAAATCAAGGCTATGGCCACAATCCATGTCGCGCCGCCAAATACTGCAAGAGGCGTGCTCAATAACGCGAGGCCAAACTGTATGGCACGTGTCTTCAGGATGGCTCCCGGGGTCACCTTCTTTATCTCGTTGTTCATAACATCGAGCAGATTGTTGGATTGCTCCACCATGTTCTGGATGTTCTGCTCGTTTTCCTTGCTGTAGTAATAAACGTGGTTGCAGTGCGGGCAAACATTGCTGATGAAAGGGCGCACGGCACCGCAGTTTGGACAGTTGGTCACATTATCGAGCTTTGCGTCCTCCTCCTGTGCTGTGCGTCGGTTCTCCTCCTCTATGGCTTTTATCTGACGCTCGAGGCTGTTGTCGGCGGTTTCGTCGTGGCTGATTTCGGAATAATGATGGGCGCAATATGGGCAGTATTCTGAAATCAGCGGAATCTGCGCGCCGCAGCTTGGACACGCCTTCAGCTGGTTCTTGGGCTTGTTGCCGATGGAGAATGTGATGGCTCGCCTCAGGTATTCCTCCATCTCGGTGGCATCCACGCCATCCTTTGCGGCCTCCTCCATTATTATGTTTTTCTCCTTGGGAGTAAGCGTCGCGTCCTTGAGCGCCAGTTCCACAAGGTTGGTGATTCTTAGTGGTATTGCCATGGGGTAGTTTTTATATTCCTTTCAACAATTCCTTGATGTAATTCTCTATATCCAACGGCGAAACGTTGTATTTGGGCTGCATCTGGGCGAAACGCTCGTCAAGATGGAATCTTGTTGAAGTAGAGAGCATCGCAATGAGGTTTTTGGTTTTCAGTTTGTGTCCAGAATGTTTCAATGCGTTGTCAATCATTTTTTTTAGGTTTCCGCCGTTTTTGAGAATCGAATAAATATCGTAATAATCTCTAAAGTTGCTTCTACGCATCAGAACTTCCATTTTCATTGCTCCGATTGCTTCAGGATCGGCAAGTTTGAGATTGTTTTTCAGTATAATTGGTTTCATTTCAGGAGCATAACGTTCTGTTGCATAGAACGAGAATTTAACTTTAGAAACCTTGAATTCTACGTGGTCGAAATCCATTATTTCCACGTGTTCCACTTCTCCGATACTGGCGAGTTCTTTTTTTATTGTTGGCCAGTCAACCTCCATTTTCTCGTTTTTGGAAGTTCTCCATTTCATAAAATCGAGATCCTCGCTGTTCCTTGTCTGCAATTGTAACGACAAGGCCGTGCCGCCAACCAAAACATATTCCCTGATACATTCCAGTTGTGTTACTTTCTCAAAAATATCCGAAGTCTGAGGCGCTAATCCTTCCATAATTTCTTGAAATGTCTGGTTTCCAAATTCTTGAGGTAAGCATCAGGTTTCTTAGCACCGAAATAATACCAGGCGAAAAACCTGTTGAGCATGTAATAATAATCTCCTTGAGGCACGAGGCGTTCCTTCCAAATGTTTTTGATTTTTTTGTAGGAGAGAATATTGAACAAATCCTTAATTTCCTTGAGGTCGAGGTACACCAGCACCTTCTCCACAAGCAATTCGTCGGGGAGGTCGGTGATTTTGCTGGTATCGTATGACCATAGACAATTTTCGTCTATCAGCTGACGGACCAGTTTTTTGCGGATGATATTTTTCTCTTCCTTAGTCATCGGTGGACTTATTTTTAATTGTTACAAAGTTACATATTTTTTTTGTTTTCCGAAATTTATTTCTAATTTTGCTTATCTAATTTTAACTAAATTATTATGCGAAAACTTTTAATTCCAGCCGTTCTATGCTGTGCATTAATGGCCTGCGGCGGCGCCAAGACTACTTTTGCCGATTTCGAGAAAGGCGACTACAAAATATACGCCCTCCGTGGCAAGGTGAGCAAGTTGTCATACGAGTATAATTATATTGCCTTCAATGCTGACGGTCAGGTAATTGACGATGAGAGTTTTCTGCGCATCGGTAAAGATGGTATGAAAAATCATATTGTGCGCGATGCCAAGGGAAATATCCTGACTATCGACCTCGATGAGGAGGAGTTTGGATCATATCTTACCTACAACGACAAGGGCATGCTCTCGGAGTTCAAGCATACAACCGATGAGTCGGAATACGTACGGACTTTCACCTACAATGATGATTGCGAGGTGGTTTCGGAACATAAGGAATACACCTATTATTATGATGATGCTATTGGTTCCTCAAGTGACCACGAGTACTCTATTCTGGAGCGCGACAGTTGTGGCAACTGGATAAAGGCCGAGTGTCGTTCCTCTTATTTTGATGAAGGAGTCCTGACCGAGGAACCTCCACAGATTATTATAAGAACAATTGAATATTTCGAATAAAATCATGAAAAAACTTATAATTCCAGTCGCTCTCTGCTGTGCCTTGATGGCCTGCGGCGGTGCCAAGACAAATTCGGAGTCAGCTGATGGCAAACAGGTATCAGCTGATAGCAAACAGGTATCAGCTGATAAAACAGAAATCGCAGCCAAGACCGCTGACCCTTTCACAATGGTGGACGGCAAGCTCTACGACCTGAAGGGCAAGGTGAAATCCTGCGAGATTGCTGAATATGAGTCTGAAAAGGACGGCCAGCCATTGGGTGATCCTTTCGACGAGGTTTTCCTGGAGTTTGACAACGGCGACGGTTTCTGCACCAAGAACAGCGACAAGGAATACAAGACCGTAAAGCGCAACGGCGCAGGTCAGGTAAGGGCCTTTACCGAGTATATCAGTGAGTATCAGTGCGATATCTGGGATTCGCTTTTCTACAACGAGGCAGGTTTCGTGGAGAGAAAGGCATTTGAGGGCATCGAGAGCATGTCGGCGACCAAATTCCAATATTCGGGCAACATTCTGGAGACTAAGGTTGTGGAATGGACCGGCGAGGGCGAGAACGGCGTAAATGAGTCGTTCTACACCATTCTGGATGAGGACCAAAACGGCAACTGGACACGCCGTGTGGAAAGAACCGATTATTATGAGTGGGAGGAAGGCAATGAGAAGCCTTCGGAGCCAGACTCTTTCGGCTACACCGTTCAGATTCGCAAAATCGTTTATTATTAGTAGTTAGTAGATAGTAGTTAGTAGATAGTAGATAGTAGATAGCGATATTATGGAGAACTTTATCGTATCAGCAAGAAAATATCGTCCCGCGTCGTTCGATACGGTTGTGGGACAGGGCAGCATTACGGCCACACTGAAGAACGCCATCAAGAACCAGCAGTTGGCTCAGGCGTATCTTTTCTGCGGTCCGCGCGGTGTGGGCAAAACTACGTGTTCGCGTATCTTTGCCAAGACCATCAACTGCCTGAATCCAGGACCTGACATGGAGGCCTGCAACGAGTGCGAGAGTTGCCGTGCGTTCAATGAGAACCGCTCATACAACATTCATGAACTCGACGCCGCCTCAAACAACTCCGTGGATGATATCCGTCAGTTGATAGATAAAGTTCGCATACCTCCACAGATCGGAAAATATTCCGTATATATTGTAGATGAGGTCCACATGCTCTCAACGGCCGCCTTCAACGCCTTCCTGAAGACATTGGAGGAGCCGCCGAGCCATGCCAAATTCATCCTGGCCACCACCGAGAAGCACAAGATTCTGCCCACGATTCTATCGCGCTGTCAGATCTTCGACTTCAACAGAATGAAGGTGGAGGACATTGTGGCTCATCTTCAGAACCTTGCCGAGAAGGAGGGTGTGGATGCCGACGTCAATGGCCTTAATGTGATAGCCCAGAAGGCCGACGGCGGTATGAGAGACGCGCTTTCGTTCTTCGACCAGATTGTGAGTTTCTCGGGCAAGAAATTCACCTATCAGGACGTAATCAACAACCTGAATGTTCTTGATTACGAATACTATTTCAAGTTGATAGACTATTTCCGCGAGGGCGACGTAAACAACTCATTATTAGCCTTCAACGAGATTTTGAAT
Organism: Bacteroidales bacterium; assembly: GCA_045628165.1. Taxonomy (GTDB): domain Bacteria; phylum Bacteroidota; class Bacteroidia; order Bacteroidales; family UBA3824; genus UBA3824. Next base: position 8,067 of record JAZQPB010000211.1, read on the forward strand.
AAGGGTTTCGACGCCCACCACTTTGTAAGCGGTCTCTCTCAGCATATCCGCGATATCATGGTTTGCCGCGACGAGAGCACCATAAAGCTTTTGGAGGTGGGAGCTGATATCAAAAACCGTTACAAGCAACAGGCTCAGCAAGTTACATTGCCGTTCCTATATACTGCGCTCAATATCACAAACAAGTGTGATCTCGATTACCGTGAGAGCAAGAGTAAGCGTCTTCTTGTGGAGCTGATGCTGATGCAGTTGTGCAATATCGGCGGTAAGATTACTGCGCAACAGCCTGCAAGTCAGCCTGCTGTGGCCATTCCACAGACTCAGGCCCAGCCTGCTCAGCAGACTCCAACGGCTCCGTCGGCAACAGTTCAGCCAGCGGTTTCTCAGCCGGTTGCGAGTCAGCCTGCTCAATCTGTTCAGCCGTCAGCTGCACAGCAAGTACAGCAATCGCCATCAGCTGAAAAAAACATACAAGTACCACAAGTTACTGTGTCTCAAGCGCCATCAGCTGCACAACCCACAGTGGCAAAGACAGCCAGCGGAAATGTTTCGATAAAGGACTATTTGCAGCGCAAAAACGATATGGCCAAGGCGGCGGGCGAAAAACAGAAAGAGGTATCAGCTGCACAAGCTATACAGCAGGTGACAGAAAATCAGGAGTTTACAAGGGAACAGGTGGCGGCGCTCTGGAAAAAACTCGCCGATATCTACAAGACCAAGAAACCGCGGCTTCATGCGATTTTCTCGCAGAGCGTGCCGGAAATCAAGGACAATTATGTGCTTGAGATGAGCCTCCAGACTACGCTTCAGGTGGACGCCATTAATGAGGTGAAAAACGGTTTTGTAAACTATGTGCGACAGCAACTGCATAACGGCAAGATTGAGGTTGTGACTAAGGTTGTGGATTCCGGCAATTCTGTTTTTGTGTATACCGATACTGACAAATTTAAGTATCTTGCCCAGCAGAACGAGAATCTCGACCAGTTGAAAAAGGATTTGAATTTGGAATTTTAATTAAATGATTGAAGTGTTGAAGTGTTGAAATGTTGAGCACTTAAACACTTCAACACTTCAACACTTCAACACTTGAATATCAGAAAACTAAATATAATAAATTTCAAGAACCACGAGCAAAGGGAGTTTGCTTTCAGCAAGAAAATCAACTGTTTTGTGGGAAGGAATGGTGTTGGCAAAACCAACATCCTTGATGCTCTTTATTATCTGTCGTTCAGTAAAAGTTTTGTCAATATTACTGATTCTCAGAACATTAGGAACGATGAGGAGTTTTTCTCACTGCGTGGGGTTTACGATGTGAACGGCATCGACGAGACCATTCTGCTGAATTTCCACCGCCAGAAGGGCAAATCCATGAAGCGCAACGACAAGGAATATGAGAAGATTTCCGACCATATCGGACTGCTTCCGCTTGTGATAATTTCGCCTCAGGATATCAAGCTGATTTTTGACGGAAGCGCCGAGCGCAGGAAGTTTCTCGACAGCGCTATCTCGCAGTTCAACAACAGCCATCTTGTTGCATTACAGAACTATAACAGGGCGCTTCTTCAGCGAAACAAGATTCTGAAATCGGGTTTTGTGGATCATATTCTGCTCGAAATGTGGGACGAGCATCTCATAAAAAACGGAAAGATTCTCTATGAGAACCGTCGTGATTTTATCCGTGATTTCTTGCCGGAGTTTCAGAAATATTATTCGCTGATTTCGATAAACAACGAGGTGCCCACATTGACGTATCAGTCTCAGATGCAGGAAAATACGATTGAGAATCTTTTGAAGGAATCTCTCAGCAAGGATTTGATACTTCAGCATACATCCTGTGGTTCGCACAAGGATGATTTGGTTTTTGAGGTTTCGGGTATGTCGTTGAAAAACAGCGGTTCGCAGGGTCAGCAGAAGACTTTTCTTACGGCATTGAAGCTGGCTCAGTATTCGTTTCTCGGCAGGGTGGGGAAGAGGCCGATTCTTCTTCTTGATGATATTTTCGACAAGCTGGATCCTCACCGGGTAAACGCCATTGTGAATATGGTTTTGAATGATGACACTTTCGGACAGATTTTTATTACGCACACCAGTCCCGTGGATCTGGAGCGTATGCTGAAAAGCGTTACCGATGATTTCGAAATGTTTGAGATTTAGATAATTACGAATTACGAAATCCGAATTACGAATTAGGCCGCAATTGAGAATCCTCAATTGCGGCCTAATTTAGTTTTTATCTGTTACGAATTCGTAATTCGTAATTTGGATTTCGTAATTAATTAGTGCTTGTGACAGCAACCGCCCTCGTGGTCGTGGTCGCCCTTGTGGCAGCACTCGTGGTCGTCGCCGTCCTCGTGGTCGTGGCAACAGCCTTCGCCGTCCTCCTTGTGGCAACCGCCCTCACCGTTGCAACCGTGGCAGCAGTGACCCTCGTGGTGTACGTGGCCGTGCTCGATCTCCTCCTCGCTGGCCTCGCGGATGGCCTTAACCTCTACCTCAAAGTAAAGATCCTTGCCGGCCATGTCGTGGTTGAAGTCCATCTTTACGCTCTTTTCCTCAATGGCCAAAACCTTGCCAATCATGTGGTTGCCTTTGTTGTCCTGCATTGGGATGTGTGCGCCCACGTGGCAGATCATCTCGTTGAGCTTGCCGTCCTGCATGAAGACCTCGATAGGAATATTTACAGTCATCTCCTCGTGATATACTCCGTAGCCCTCCTCAGGGGTGCAGTGGAAACTTACCTTCTGGCCTACCTCGAAGTTGGCGATGCTTTCCTCGAATTTTGGGAGAAGCATTCCTCTGCCGTAGAGAAAATCAAGGAGTCTGTCGTCGGTGGTCTGCTCCACGATTGGGCCATTCTCTTCAGTTCTAAGTATATAACTTACTGATACAACTTTGTTTAATTCTACTTTCATGTCTTTAATGTTTTTATTACAGATGCAAAGTTAAAAAATAAAACTATAAAAATGAAAATTTTCCCAAAAAGAATTTGGAAATCCCGATATTCTTCTTAATTTTGTGCCCGTATTAAGATAATACTGGCTGAATAGTTCAATGGATAGAATGCGGGTTTCCTAAACCTTAGATCTGGGTTCGATTCCCAGTTCGGCTACGAGAAAGGCAAGCGAGGGCTTGCCTTTTTTGTTTTTATCTCATCTTATCATTCTTTATCACCACGGGCTGTTTGGTGATGGTTTCGTGCCTTGGGTCTATCTGGATTGTGGAGACAGGAAAATCGGTTTTTAAGTCGAAAACCTGATTGTCGGATTCGTTGAAAATCCAAACGGTTTCCTCCTGTTTCTTGTCGGCGCTGATAAGTTTTACGGGAATCATCATCTTGAAGAAATTGCCGTCAGGTGAACTGCATTTCTGCTTGATTTTCAGCTTAATACCCTTGCTTGTTGGAGCCCAGTCCACAGTGTATATTGGGAAGCCCTTCTGATAGAGCCACTGATCGAAAAGCCAGTTCATATCGCGTCCCGAAGCCTTGTTTACGTGTGCTATGAAATCCGACGCTGTGGCGGTATTGTACTGTAGTTTTGGGTCGGTGGCATACGATTTCATGGCCTTGAAAAACGCCTCGTCGCCGATTATCAGCCTCAGTTGGTGGAGCATCAACGCGCCCTTGCAATAACTTGTGGCATAGTTGAATATGCTGTGGAAATCGAGGGCGTCGTCCACATAGATTTTGCCGTTTTCGTCCGACGTGGCATAGCCGTTGGCATTCTGCATCCAACGGTTTGTGGATCTGTTCAGCAGGCCGTTTTCCGCAGTAATGTACTCGCAATAAGTTGCGAAACTCTCGTTTAGCCAAACCTCGTTCCAGGTACGGCAGGTAATGTTGTCGCCAAACCACTGATGGCTAAGTTCGTGGGCGGTAAGCGAAATGTCGAAATTGTTCACGAAAGTCATAGTCTGGTGCTCCATTCCGCCGCCCCAGCCAAACTGCGCCTGTCCGTATTTCTCGCCAGCAAAGGCGTATTTTCCAAACAGCCTGCAGTATAGCTGAAAAACTGGTATCAGCTTCTTACTCTGCATCTTGGCCCTGCTCAGATACTCGGGATACACCATGTTCAGAATCTCCACCTTGGATCCGTCGTCCAGGTCCACAAAGTCGCTGTAAACCTCGTAGTTGGTGCATGCTATGCAGATCAGATAATAATCAATCGGGTAGCGGTGGTGCCAGGTCATGGTGCGGAGGCTGTCCTTCTCCAAGTCGCTTATCAGCAGGCCGTTGCTCGCGGTTCGGTATTTCTTGGGGCTGGTTACTGAAATGGTTACGCTGTCGATTTTGTCGCGGTTGTCCTGCTTGCACGCAAACCAGTCGCCACCCGCATACGGGCATGTCAGTGTATATATCATCGGCGTTCCGTTGTGCACTCCGTATGTGATACCGTCGCCGTTGCCGTATTCGCTGTTGCTTTTGTATCTTATTGATATAGAGTCTCTAATGTTCCATCTATCAGCTGGAAAAATCATAATCTTGTTGTCGCTGTGCTCGTATTTCAGTTTGTTATCAGCTGATAGCGATTTAATCTCCGTGATATCGAAACAGTTGCCGAGGTCCAGTGTGATGGGAGAGGTGTTGTTGCTGATAATCTCGAAATGGATTTTGTTATCAGCTGATAAAACCTTTTCCTCCGGGTTGAGGCTGAAGCTCATGTTGTAGTATTTGAGGTCAGTTTCTGCCGTCTGCGCCTTAGCCATTGAGCATAAGCACATTGCGATTATTGCTAAATATTTTTTCTTCATGTTCTTAGGTTTTTGTTTCTGCAAAGATACTTATTTTTTCTTTATTTTTCTAATGCTTCTCAATAAGATACTTCCAGTACCTGACGGGCATATCCTGCTTGTGCTTCTTGATATTTAGCCTCTCTCGTATGCAGATGGCGTTGAAGTAGGTTTTCCAGAGTTTCTGGAATAGTTTCTCGTCCTCGGCCATTAGGTCCTCCGAGAGGAAGCCCGTGATTGCGTGCTGTTGCTCCTCAGTGAATGTAATCTGTTGACAGTCAGTCTTGTCGTAATAGAATCCGTACTGACGGCGCGTGTCGTAGATGATGAAAGGCTGATCGGCGAAACGGTCCTTGAAATGGTCGATTGCCAGGCCGATAACGTCGTTGTCGGGCGCAAAGGCTCCAAAATATGTGCCGTCGGCGGCCTTCTGAAACCTCATAAACTGTTTTACCCTGAGGGTCTCGTAACTTACACGCTTGCTGATTCTTAGGATCTCCAGCACGTCGGAATCGCGGAAATCGGTCTCGATGGGCTTGGGCGAATCGAAGGTTTTCCTGATATAGCGGAACATTGTGATATCTGCGTTTGGGTCGCGGTCGGCGCAGATACATTGTGCGAGCGACCTCAGAGGCGCAGGTTGCATCTTTTTCTGAAGGCCTTTCCATACGCGGTCCGATTTCTGTGTGTCGGTAACAACGTCGACCACATTGTCGCAAAACAATGGCAACGGCGCTCCGCTGGCCAGCAATTCGTCGGGCCAGATCTTGAGGTCGTAGGCGTCGAAAACGCAGGTAAGAAGACCTTCCAAAGTTTTGTCGTATCGGAAAACGTTCATATTCGATTGTCCTTTTATCGTCCCATAGTCCGCAGGTTCGCAAGCGTCGCCAACGGTTATTTATGTGACGCCTCTCCGAGGCTTTTTTTATAACAAAAATTATCACGAATTTACATAAATTATTCAAAAATTTTCTCTGCAGAATGGTAATTTATGGAAAATTCGTGTCAATTTATGGTAATTTATGTTTTACCAAAAAAACGCCGTAGGCGCTATATCACGTCTATTATATTTTTGTTGAGCCCTTCCTCTTGGTGGCTGATTACGTTGTTGTTGAGGTCAACGATTTTGTTGTCGCCGAAGAGGTCGAGTTTCAGTTGGCCGTAGTCGTTGTTCTGACTTATGAGCATCTGACGGACTCGCTCGGGCCTGAGTTCGTTTATGGTGCTGAATTGCGGAAGGCTTCTGAGGGCGATGAAATATTTTGCGCGTTTCATCACCACGCCTATTTTCTTGAGTTGAGCCTCGGTGAGCGTTCCGTGACGACGGCTCTCAACTATCAGCCTTGCCGACTTTACACCAATTCCCGGCACTCGCAGAATCATCTCGTAGTCGGCGGTGTTTACGTCTATCGGGAAAAACTCAGGGTGACGGAGCGCCCACGAGATTTTGGGATCAACCTCCAGATCGAGGTTCGGAAAATCAGAATTCACGATTTCGTCCACGGTGAAATGATAAAACCTCATCAGCCAGTCGGCCTGATAAAGACGGTTTTCGCGTACGAGAGGAGGCTGTTTGAGTGCGGGCAGTCGGCTGTCGCTGTTTACGGCCACGTAACCCGAATAATAAACTCTGCGCATCGACTCACGTTTGTAAAGCGCCGACGACAGTTTCAGAATATCGTTGTCGGTCTCCTTGGTGGCCCCCACTATCATCTGAGTGCTCTGACCCGCAGGCACAAAACGGGGAGTGTTTCTGAATTTCTTGCGCTCGTCCTTGTAAGCAAGCACGCCCTCGTGGATGAATTTCATCGGCTGATAAATGGAAGAATGGCTCTTGTCTGGCGCGAGGATTTTCAGGCTCTGCTCGTTGGGAATCTCGAGATTCACGCTCATACGGTCGGCATACAGGCCCGCGGCGTCCACGAGTTCCTTGCTTGCCCCGGGAATGCTTTTCAGGTGAATGTATCCGTTGAAGCGCTGTTCCCTTAGTTGCCTTGCCACGGCCACGAGTCGCTCCATAGTGTAGTCGGGATTTCTGAGCACTCCCGAACTCAGGAACAGCCCCTCGATATAGTTGCGTCGGTAAAACTCCATTGTGAGTTCCACGAGTTCGGTAACGGAGAGAGTCGCGCGCTTAATGTCGTTTGAGATACGGTTTACGCAGTAGGCGCAATCGTACATACAGCGGTTTGTGAGCATAATTTTCAGGAGCGAGACGCATCTGCCGTCCTCGCCGAAACTGTGACATATTCCCACTCCGCCCACGGTGTTTCCGAGGCCCTTGTCCTTATTTTTGCGCACGGTTCCGCTCGACGAACACGACACGTCGTATTTCGCCGACTCCGCCAGAATGCGCAGTTTTTCAAGTACTTCCTCGGTCATAGGTTTGTTATTGTAATAGAGCGCAGATACCGCAGATCAGGCGGATTTGCGCAGATTTTTTTTATTCATTTATTCGTTTATTCATTTATTGTTTAATGTCCTCTCACAAATTGTCCCTCTGCCATTTCGGGGAAACAGCGACCGTCGTCGTCGAGCATTTCGGAGAGTTCCTCCTGCTGACGGCAATAGAGTTCGTATTCGGAGGGCTGAGACTGCTCAGTTTTATTAATTTCCTCGTCCTTGGTGGGCTGAGTGTTATTTGGATCTGTTGTCTGCATTTTGTCAAAATTTGTTATCGCAAATGTATAAAACTTTCTGCTGAAAAGCAAAAAAGAATTTTATTCTGGTTCCTCGTAATAGTACGAATAGTCGATTCCTTTCATAAAAATCTCGCGGGAAGTAATATCGTCGGTCAGGGCGTTGGAGATCAGTTTTTTGATGAATGATGAATTTATCGGGCTTTTCTCCATTGCCGAAAGGTAAGCCTTCTTGTCAATCTGGCTCCAGTCAACGCATTTTTTGAGGTTCTTTTTCAGAATCATATCGAGCCAGATACGTGTGCTTCGTCCGTTGCCTTCGCGGAAAGGGTGGGCGACATTCATCTCAACGTATTTTTCAAGGATATTGTCCAAGGTGTCCTCGGGCATAC
>JAZQPB010000212.1:0-3251 GCA_045628165.1 Bacteroidales bacterium
GGCAGTGGTCCCGCAGGGACTGAAAAATTTTTGAATGATTTTCGCCCGGGATTTCGGGCAAAACCTTAAAATGATTTTTAAAAGATTTTTGATTAATTTTGAGCGAAGCGACGTTTTTCTCTTTTCGTCGAACTCACATTATCTAAACTTTACTCTTTCTTCTCCAAGCTCTCGTCCTTCTGCTCTTCCTTATTAATCTTCTGATAGAAGTAAGTGCCTGTCAGCATTATAACTCCCAGAATGATGAATACCACCACCTTGGCAATAGTATCAAAATGACTGAGATCCGAGAAGAAGAGCTTGATAAGCGTAACGCTCAGCAGCACAATTCCGTAAACGCGGAGCCCCCTTGCCTTTTTCACGAGGCCGAAATACATACAGCCTACGGCAAAAATTCCCCACCAGATGCTGAGAGCCAGACGTCCGCCAATGCGGTCCCAGACCTCAAACGACGTAACAGCCAGCACCGTGGTAATCATCATCAATACATAAAAAGCTCTCTCCAACAGCAATCTCCTGTGATTGTGATACATACACACGCCAAGCACTATCCACGACAGATAACGCATCACCATGTAATCCTGATGGAGGGCAATGGCGATAAGCACAGGAACCGACGAAAACTGCACCAGCAAAGCCAGTCTGCCCAAAATCATACGGACTCTGTCGCCCAGATCCACCACATTGAAAAACAGCCAATTAGCCACACTTGCCACCGCCAACGTAACAACCGCATAAGCCATCAGGCAGTTTCGCTCAATGACACTTGCAGTAAGCACGCCGGCTATCCACACGGCGGCCATGGTGCAGATGATGAGAACTATCTGCTCGCCAGAGCCCTTCTCGCCTGATAATTTGATATTTACTCTGAGCATTCCGCCCAAAACCAGGGCCAGGAACAGCGCCGACAGCACAGACTCCACAGTGTGGCCGCCTCCAAATACCAGGAACAAATCCATAATGGCCAAAAATCCAAGCTTAACAAACGAAACCGCACGGAAAATCGCGCTCTTCTGACTGAAACTCAGATAATAAAGCATTCCCATCATCAGCGACAAAATCACAACAGAAGTCTTCACCGAACAGAAATCGAAGAAATAGAACCCGGCCGACAGCAAGGCACACACCAAGGCCGTATCGCCGAGCCTCTTGCAGTCGCCGCTGTCGCGCGAATACAGCCAAGCGGCCATCAATCCGTTCAGCATCAGGCTGAAAATCATAAACACAAGCTTTCTGCCTGAATATCCGTCGAAAATACCTGAAATTCTGTAGCACACCACAAAAAGAAGGAAAGTGGAAATCATAAGCACAATGGAATCCAGCGACACCAACCATCCGCCGTCCTTGGTCTTCAGCCAGGCCATGGTAACATAATAATTGGCCACGTGGATACCCACAAGCGATGCAAAAACCACAAAATCCAACGTCTCGGAGCCATACAAATACCTGGAGGCACTTATCACCACCATCCATGTAATCAGAAACGAGAGCACATACGACACATTCCACTTGTGGATAACATCGAGAGCCGTAATCGCCAGATTGATAATCACCACATAACCCATGAAAACCAGAACACTGCCGCCGCTATTCCCCACCATCAGGGGCACCACATATGCGCACAGCTGACCATAAACAGCAATCACCTCGCTCTTGTAATCCACTGCGCACCAGATAGTAAAGGCCGATACAGCGAGCATCAGTCCGCCCGCCGACGCAGTCGACATCATGCCATAAAAATCGTACGCGAAATACGTCATAAGATACAGCACGGCCGTACCGCCTGATACAAGCATCGCGCTAAGCCTCTCCACAGACTTCTTGAGCCAGAATCCGCTGCCTATCAGGGCCAGTCCGAAAACCGAGCCAAGCAGAATTCTCGCAACAGGCGATATCAGATCATTGTCGATGGCGTATTTGCCGAAAATGGCCACGCCTATCAGAATTACAAGAATACCGATCTTGCTCATCAGATTCTCTCCGATAAACTTCTCAAGGTCAAACACTTTCTCCTTTTTCTTGGGAGGCTCGGGAGCTGATACGGGAGGCACTGCGGGCGCTTCCTCGGTCTTGCTATCAGGCTCGGGAGGTATGGGAGCTGATACGGGAGTTTCGGGAGCTGATACGGGAGGTATTGGAGCTGATACGGGAGGTACATCCACCACCGGAGGGTCCGATTTCCTGATATCTTCTATGGCGGCATCCAGATCCGCCATCGCTTTACGCAGACTCTGGGCAAGTCCCTGCTGTTTCGCCGACAGCACACTATGCTCGTGCACTATGTTCATCACACGGCTCTGCAACTGCGCCAGCTTGTTGTAATATTCCTGTTTCATAATTATATGTTTTTTTTTGATGATGTAAAAATAAAAACTAATAACACTATTGATGTACCTGCCGCACAAAAAAGAATCATAAAAAAAGTTAATTGCGGAATATCACAAAAAAATTCTATCTTTGCAACCAGACACAAAAAAACATCACAATTATGAAAATAGTAATACTTGACGCCGACACACTCGGCCACGACATAGACCTCGGTCCCATAGAGCAGTTCGGCGAGGTAATCCAGTACCCCGTTACAGCGCCGGCCGATACCGCACAGCGCATCCGCGACGCCGAAGTGATAATCACCAACAAGGTATACATCGGCGCCGCCGAGACACAGGAAGCCGGCAGCCTCCGCCTCGTATGCGTGGCCGCCACCGGATACAACAACGTAGACCTCAGCGCACTCAACGCCAAGGGAATAGCCGTAACCAACGTAAAAGGCTACAGCTCGCAGACAGTGGCACAGCTGGTATTCGCATACATACTCAATGTATACGGCAGCCTCAACGAATACGGCGAGCTTACACGCCAGGGAGGCTGGCAGAAGTCGCCCACATTCACAATGCTCAATTTCCCAATCAACGACCTGGAAAACAAGACACTGGGCATCATCGGCGCAGGCAACATCGGCGGCCGTGTAAAAGACATAGCCGAGGCTTTCGGAATGAAGGTGGTGATGATGGCCTTCCCCGGCAAAACATATCCCGAATCGGAAAACCGCCTGCCGCTCAACGACTTGCTCAAGGTTTCCGACATCGTGACCCTCCACTGTCCGCTTACGCCCCACACGCAGAACCTCATCGGACTGGAGCAGCTCAGAATCATGAAACCCTCGGCCGTGCTCATCAACACATCGCGCGGACCCGTGGTAAATCTCGACGACCTATACACCGCCCTCAAATCCAAGAAGATACGCCACG
>JAZQPB010000213.1:0-2454 GCA_045628165.1 Bacteroidales bacterium
CGTTGCCAGCCTGAAGTGTGTCCACTACGGGCGATCCATCTATCTGATACTGGTCGAGATAGCTGTCGATGCCCTGGCTGTAGAAGAAGTTCTGAATGGTCTCGGCGTACTTGCTCTGCCACTCGCGGTCGGCATTGCTCCAGCTGAAATCGAGAGCCATGTTCATAGGCACACGCCAAGAATCGTAGCGGAAGGCAGGCTTTATCCAGCGTGCTTCCATCATGGATCCGTCATAGTTGTTGTAGTCGGGATTCAGACCTGTGAGGCTGTCGATGGACTTGTGGAGATACTCGCGCGATGCCTTCTGACACTCAAGGTAGAAGTCGGCACGACCATCCTGCGCGTACTTGGCCAAAATCTCGTAGAATACAGGCAGATGATACGACGGGTCGGTGTAGTTGACGCCAAATCCCTGAGGCGTAAAGGTGATGAGCTTGTGCTCCTTGTGGATGAAGGGATATGCCTTGAAGAACATTTGCCGGCGTGGGTCGGCGTCCTTCAATGAGTCAGGGAGCGATCCGTCCTTCTCCCAGCTGCAGTTCAGAATATTCTGAGCCTCAGCCAAATAGTTGATATTGCCATCGTTGCCCCAGAGGTTTGAGGCAAAAAGCAGCGAGGTTACATAATAAAGCTCACCGTCGGAGGCTGGGCCATCGGAGAAATGCTTGCCCTCGGTATCGCAGCTCCATGCGAAATAGCCCTTCAGCGGACCGTCCTGATGCTGCATGTATTTCTTGCACCAGCGCCAGATGCGGTCGAAGATATCCTTTCTGTCCCACTGAACGGCAATCATAAGACCGTAGCTCATGCCCTCGGTGCGCACGTCGTGGTTCTTGATGTCGCTTACGTATCCGAGAGAGTCGCCCACCTCGAAATAAACCTTGGTGCCCTCGTTTACGAAAACCTCGTTGAAGACCTCCTGAAGCTTGGCGTCGATCTCGGCCTGAGAGTGGCCCATCTCGGCGAAGTAGTTGCGGTATTTTCCTGTCTCGATGCCACCCTTGGTCCAGGGCTCGTGGCTCACCTCGGTATTGCAGGCAGCTAACGAAATGGCAGCCACCGCTACTGTCAATAGTAGTTTTTTCATAAATATATTGGGTTTTTACGCCACCTACGGTGGCTTTTTTTTTTTTAAACGAATGGAAACCAATGGTAAAACGAATGAAAGCGAATGCATTTTTTATACATTCGTTTCACATTCGCTTTATCATTCGCTTCCATTCGTTTCTAAAAACCACAAGCAGCCGTTAGGCTGATTGTAATTACATCTTTCGGAAGTTCCACTTGCAGTTGTCGTTGTTGAAATCGAAATTGCCAAGTGAAGGATTGGTGTCGGATGGAGATATCAGGGCCTGACCGCTCTTCTTGTTGGTAATCTTGTAAGTACCATCCACAAGCTGCTCTATCTTCCAGAGCTGAGAAGCGTCGCCGGTGTACTGAGGAACCACAGTTACCTCGCCATCAGCTGTGCCTGCAAGAGTCTTGTTGGTGCCCTGGATAGAGATTCTCGCGTACTGACCGCCGAGGAATCCGCCAGCCTCAGGAATAAACTGAATCTGCCATTTCTGGTGAGGACGGCCCATATAATCGCCGATACGTGCAGGGATGGCGTCGTTGCTCCAGCCGCCGATTACCTCGGCAAGGGTCTGCTCCTTTACTGGAGGAAGAATCGTATCAGCTGGCATACCCCAATGAGGAACACGGCCTGTGGTCATTCTCACGAAATCCACGCCAAGCTCGAGAGCGTATCCGCGGCGCTCAGAGGTAATCTCGTAAACACCCTCCTGGAAGAGCTCGCCAGCCATTGGCCAGTCGTTTTTCCAGAGCAATGGACGGATGGCGAGGCTTGATCGGCCTCCCTTGTCGAAATCGGCCTCCCAGTGGAAGGAAGTCTTCTCCAGACCCTCGCACTCCACGAAACGGCCAAAGTGACCAGCGCCTACCTGACGGTTGTTGGCTGCCACCACCATCTTGCCGCCACCCATAATCATATCGCGGCCCACATTGTCCACGTATGGTCCCATCACATCGCGCGAACGGCCTACAACGATATTGTAGGTAGAGTTTACGCCGTCGCAGCAGGTGCCGTGAGTGCCGAGAAGGTAATACCAGCCATTGCGGTTGATGAGGGCTGTGGCCTCGCAGTCGATGGCGATATTCTTGTCGGGAAGAGGGCTCTTGCGAGCGCCTGTCTTGGGATCGAGCTCCACGATGCGGATAAATCCGAAATATGTACCGTAGCTCATAAAGAGACGGCCATCAGGAGTAAGCATCAGGGAAGCGTCGATTGGGTCGCAGTCGTCGTCGGTATCTATTCTTACAACCTCTATCGGCTCCGAGTAGTTCATATCAGGAGATTTCGGATCCAGAGACTTGGTCCACATAGTATTGATGATGCCATAGTGTGTGCCACCCAATCCAAGTCGGAGGCCAAGCGGTCTTAGGAAGACAACA
>JAZQPB010000214.1:0-55086 GCA_045628165.1 Bacteroidales bacterium
TCCACGTACTCGTCGCCGGGATACCAGTCGCTGTCGTCGGCGCAGTACCAGTGGTCGCCGCGGTCCACGCCGGTCTGTGTGGTCCATACCCAGATCAGGTTGTCGAGGCCCTCGTCCTTGAAACGGTTGAACATGTATTTCCAGAGCTCTATGTAGGCGTCGGCGCCGTCCTTGCCCCACCAGAACCATGCTTCGCTGTTTTTGCCCGATATGGCGGCGTTGCCCGATCCCTCGTGCCACGGGCGCCATACTACTGGGATGTCGGCCTCCTTGAATAGCTTGAGGTCCTCTATCACCTCTGCGAGCGAGAACTCAAGAAACTCGTTTTGCCATGTGCCGGCCTTTACCGCCTCTCTGGCCGAGAAGTAGTGCTTGGCGTTCCAGCTCACTTTTTCGTCATTGTTGTTCACGTCGTTTTTGGCGGCGTATTTTTCAGCTGATGGCGCGTTGAGATGCCAGCATGCCGATACTATTCCGTTGGCGTCGGAGTGTTTCTTGTATTCGGCTATGTTCTTGTATATGGAAGCCTGTTCCCATGTGGAGCGGTCCTTGGTGAAGTTGCTGAAAATGTAGTCGATGGTGAGCATTGCCGGAGTCTTGCCGGTAAGGTCTTTTACGAGGCCGGCTTCCACCTGGTTCCACGATACGTTGGCTATGGAGCCCGACAGCATCTTGTGGCCGTATATGCTCTGCATGAAGTCGTAGAGTTTCTGGGCTGTGGCGTTGCCGTTCACGAGTTTTGTCTGCATATCAGCTGATGGCGTATTAGCTGCCTCGGGTCCCTGAAACGATATTTTTATCTCCTTGTCGTATCCTATTACTGCGCCGGCAGGAATCTGTACGTCGTATTTCTCGCCTTTCCGGGTGTTGAATGCCGGGGTTATCAGGAGAGTGTTGCCCTTGTTGATGTAGCTTACGGTGGAGTTGTTTATCTTGTTTTGGCCGTTTATGGTTACGGCCTTGCCGATGCTTATTTTTACATCGTGGTCAAACTCCACTGATATCTGCACCTCGCCCTTGATGACGGCTCCGTTTTCGGGGTTGGTTTTCACGATTTTGATTTCGGGAGCCGGGGCGTCGGAGCCGTTGTCGTCGTTGCCGCCGCAGCTTGATAATGCCATCTGCATTGCCAGCATCATTACCATCAGCTGGCATACTTTTCTTGCCATTAGCTGCCCTAAATTTCTTGCGGAGCTGATGGCGTGTGTTGTTGTTTTTCTCATAATGTTTAGTAATTGGATTGTGATGTATATTAAATATGTGTGCCGCAAATGTATAAAAATTATCCGGCATTTCAAATATTGATTTGCTCCATTATTATATATGGCTGTCGGCCTTTCACCTGGTCGAGTATCTGGCCTATGTAGAGGCCTATGATGCCGAGCATCAGGAGTATTAGCCCGCCCACAAACCAGATGGAGAATACCGTGGTGGTGTATCCCGGCACTGTGATTATGCCTGCAATCTTGGCTATTACGTTGTATATGGCCAGCATGAATGATATCAGTGACATCACGAGTCCCAGGTTTACGGCCCAGCGCAGAGGCTTGTTGGTGTTGGCTATTATGGAGCTGATGGCAAGGCGTGTGAGTTTGCCCGCTGTGTACGATGTTCCTCCTCCGGGCCTTGGGTCGCGGCTTGCCGGTATTGTGGTGCGGACGAATCCCAGGTGCTCTATCTGGGCTATCAGCTGCTTGCTGTATTCGCCCATGCGGTTGTACTCCTCTATTACTTGGCTGGAGTATATGCCGAAGTTGCCTACCGAGTGGTGGGTCTGCGAATCTGTAAGCCGGCCGAATATGGCGTGGTATGCGCGCGACAGCATTCTCTTGGCGGCCGGTCCGTGGCTCTGCGTGTGGCTGGCCTGTACTATGTGGTAGCCCTCCGTGGCCTTGGCCAGCAGCGCCGGGATGTCTTCGGGGCGGTCCTGGAGGTCGCAGTCCATCACCACCATCCAGTCGCCCGATGCCATGCGGAGTCCGGCGGCTATGGCCTGGTGCTGTCCGAAGTTTCTGGAGAGGCGTATTCCCTTGATGTTGTCACTGCCTGCGCACAGCTCCTGTATTATGGACCAGGATGCATCGGGCGAGCTGTCGTCTACGTATATTATCTCGTAGCTGATGTCCATGGATTCGAGAGTCTGCTGAAGTCTGGCTGTAAGCTCCCTGATGGTGCTCTCGCCCATGTATACTGGTGATATTACTGATATTTTCATGGTGCTGTACGATAAATGGCAGGTACGCATCCGTGTTTTGGTTGGATGCGCGCCTGCCATTGGTGTGTTATATTGGCTGTCGGCAGTGGCCGATGGCCGGTATTCTGCTATTCAGCCGATGGATTCTCTGAGGCTGGAGCCTCTGGAGTGTTCTGTGGCTGGTTGTTGTAAGGGCGGAAGTTGTCCTGGCTGTCCTGGTTGTTGTTGTAGCCATGGTTGTTGTAGCCGTTGTTGTATCCGCCGTTGTTGTAGTTGTTGTAATTGTTGTAGCGGTTGTTGTTGTATCCGCGGTTGTTGTTGTATCCACGGTTGTTGTATCCGCCGTTGTTGTAGTTGTTGTACTGGCGGCGAGGACGGTACCCACTGTTGTTGTATCCGCCGTTGTTGTAGTTGTTGTATCGCTGGTTGCTGAAGTTGTTCTGCTGGGTGTCCTCAGAATGCTCCTCCGACTGCTGGTTGCCGTTGTTGAAGTTCTGGTCGTTGTATCTGTTGTTGTAGTTGTTGTAATTGTTGTTGTATCCGCCGTTGTTGTAGTTGTTGTAACCGCCGTTGTTGTAGTTGTTGTACTGGCGGCGTGGACGGAAACCACCGTTGTTCTGCTGACGGAAACCTCCGTTGTTGTTGAACTGGCGGCGCTGCTGGAATCCGTTGTTCTGCTGACGGAAGTTGCCCTGGTTGTTCTGCTGGCGTGGGCGCGCTACCGATACCTTGATCTCCTTTTCCTCGGAGCCCTCGGTGTCGTCGTCGAAGTGGATCACCTGGCCGTTGAGCGCGTCGATGGCCGCCTGGCCCTCTTCGTCGTTAGGCATCTCTACAAAACCGAAACCTTTGGATTTTCCAGTCTCTTTGTCGTTGATTACTTTTACCGAATTGATTGTTCCATAAGGGGAAAAAAGATCTCTTAAGTCCTCGTCTGTAACTTCGTAACTCAAATTTGCAATATAGATGTTCATATTAAAAAATTGAATGAAAAATTATAAATTGTTTTATGTGTTTTTTAATTGCGATGCAAATGTAGCATTTTTTTTGATTTTTACAAATTGTTTTGCGTTATTTTTTGCAAATAATGTGAATTATTTTTTTTCGTCCTTATTAGCATATTTTTTGCATATATTTGATAATTTTGCAAGGCAAAATCCGTTATGAAAATAAGGTAAATAGAGTAAGAACCAAACTATAGGCTAATATATGTACAGAAAACTATTCATACTATCGGCATTGATGATTATGAGCCTGATGTGCGACGCGCAGTCTGTAAACGTGGGATTCAGCATGGGCGCCAATTTCACCAATCTCGTGGGGCGCAACCGCATCAAGGATTCCGACCCGCGCATAGGAATGTGCCCGGGTATCCATCTTGCCATTCCACTGGTATACGAGTCGTGGCTCGAGATAAGCGGTATATATTCGCAGCAGGGCGTAAGGATACACAGCGACGGTTTTCCGCTGCGCCCTCAGGACCGCGTTAAGACCAACATCACCCGTTACGTGGATTATCTTGCCGTGCCCGTGATGTGGAAGCAGAGCTTCGGCGACCTCTACACCAAGATAGGTCCATACGCCGCCTTTGCCATGAAGGCCACTTCCAAGATGGTGAGCGACACCATCTACGGACGCGACCACACTGCCCATTACGATTCGAGCAAGGACCCATCGGAGCAGGGACAGGCTTTCAACCAGAGCTTCATCAACAGCCTGCGCCAGTACGACGTGGGCGCCGCGTTCGGCATCGGATACAGCACATCGCTGGGCAGGAGCAGTGTGGATGTATTCCTGGAGGCCAGCTACAGGTTCGGATTCTTCTCGGTGGAGGAGAAGCCCAAGACCAAGGCCGACGCTCTCCGCAACCAGATATTCTCGCTCAGGGCAGGTTTCTTCATAGTGAACAACCGCCGCTCATCCACATACCGCCGCCGATGAAGACCTTAGCCAAATATATCCTGCTATTAGCTGCACTGATGGCATTATTTCAGCTGAAACAGGCATCTGCCCAGCAATACACGATGAAGGGCGGAGCGTCGATAGGTTCGGTGTCGGTGCCTCCGCGCGATGCCGCCGACAAGTCGGGCTCCATGGTCAATTATTACTGGGAGCTCAACTATGGCCTGCGTTTCAAGCGCTACAGGTTTGTAACCGCCGGACTGGCCTATCTCGGCGCCGGCTGCACGTTCCATTACAACTATCAGCCCACAGGCTACGTGGCCCCTTACGATGTGCGTGTAAGGTTCAACAACGTGCTGGTGCCCATCAAGTTTCAGGTTCAGCAGGAGCAGCGCAAGAGGGCCAGGATGTATTTCTATGCCGGCATGGCGCCCGGATGGATGTTCAACGAGGACCGCACCATGCAGATAGAGACCCTCTATGTGGAAGACCCGAGCTCGCCAAGCCTCTTGAAGCCGGCCCAGCCGGTGCAGGTGGAGGCATACCTGAAGCGCAACAACATTCCGTCGTGGACTCCCAAGCGTTTCCAGAACTATCTGCTGGGCGGTGTGGGTGTCTATTACAAGCACGTGGTGCTGGATCTCGGGGCATACGTATCCACTTTCAAGGACTACAAGGAATTTCTGGCCCCGGTATCGTTCAATTACGGTTTTCTGCTGTGCATAGGCTATCAGGTATCGCGCGATTCCAAGAAGATGTGGTAACACAATATCAATCATGCAAATCATGACAAGACGCATACTCCTTATATTATTAGTATTATCTGCATTTCAGCTGAAGGCAGTATATTCGCAGGCGCCATTCCAGAGCCGGCCCACTGCCATCACCATCCCGCGAAACAACTTTGAGCTGTCGGTGTTCTCGCCCATGAGATACGGCTGCGGCAAGAAGACTGAGCTGTTTTCGAGCGTATTAGCTGACTGGAAACTGCCCAACCTGGGCCTCAAGCATCTGTGGAAACACAAGCCGGTGCGCGACGGCGAGGGCTTCTTCAAGGAGAGGGACCTGTATTTCTCTACGGTGCACAATATCGACTATCCCACAATGTTCTACAAGACGGTGCAGAAACAGAAGCCGTCGTACATATCCGACACCTGCACAGTGCCCAATGTGATAACCATGCGCAATGAGCTCAGGGTATCGCTGATGCTCAAGAAAAAGACACTCTGCGATCCGGCCAACTTTTTCCTGACTCTGAGGGCCGGAGTAAAAAACTCGTTCAAGATAAAGAAAGACGCCACCATGCCTCCCGTGGACCGTCAGCTGTGGTACCGCGAGAGCGTGGTCTGCCTCGATACCATTGTCTGGTTTGCAGGCGCCGACCTCGATATCCACATCACCGACAAGCTGAATCTTCTGGTGGATGCCGACTTCTATTCCGTGGACTGGAACGTGAAGGACTGGAGCGTGGAAAACAAGATTTTCGTATACGGATATTTCGGAATGAAAGGCAATGTGATGCTGGAGGGCGGTGTCAAGCTGCTCTGCGGAATGGTGATGGATGATTTCAAGCTGATGGCATTGCCTATGATAGACGCATCATATTTCTTCGGAATAAAAAAGAAACGTGACGTAGGCCTATTTGGAGATTAAAATTTTTTATATATTTGGGGCAAAATACCTAACGAATTGTATGGAGCGAAAAATAGAATTAGACAATCTGAATCCTGTTGATTTTTACGGAGTTAACGAACAGCGCCTTGAAGTGGTGCGCTCGCTGTTCCCTAAAATTAAGATCGTGGCGCGCGGCAATGCCCTCAAGGTGATGGGCGAGACCGCCGAGATAGAGCGTTTCGAGACTCTGCTGGCCAAGATCAAGAAACACTACACCACATACAATTCGCTTACGGAGAGCCAGTTTGAGAGCCTTCTGTGCAACAACGAGACCCAGGCCTCGCTAACTGCCGGCGGAGGCGATACCATACTGTTTTCCACATCGGGCCATCCCATCAAGCCGCGCAGCGAGACACAGGTGCGCATGGTGGAGGAGTTTGAGCACAGCGACCTCATGTTTGCCACCGGTCCTGCCGGCACGGGAAAGACATTCCTTGCTGTGGCATTAGCTGTAAAAGCCCTGAAATCTGGAGCCGTGCGCCGCCTGATACTCTGCCGCCCGGCTGTGGAGGCAGGCGAGAAGATTGGTTTCCTGCCCGGCGACATGAAGGAAAAGCTCGATCCATATATGCAGGCACTCTACGACGCGCTCAACGAGATGATTCCTCAGCGCCGTCTGGAGGATATGATAGAGGACCGCATAGTGCAGATAGCGCCATTAGCTTTTATGCGAGGCCGTACTCTCAGCGATGCCGTGGTGATACTCGATGAGGCTCAGAACGCTACTGTAAGCCAGCTGAAAATGTTCCTTACCCGTATGGGCGAGCACAGCAAATTCATAGTAACCGGCGACGAGACCCAGATAGATCTTCCCAAGAAATCCGACTCGGGACTTGTGCATGCGCTCAGGATTCTGAAAGGCATCAAGGGAATATCGTTCGTAAGTTTCCGGAAAGACGACGTTGTGCGCCACAAGCTCGTGAAACGCATCATCGAGGCTTATGAGGGATAAAATACCCGAGGCGATGCCACGGGTTACTAATTGTAAAGGCTTCCAGCCTTCGCACTGCCTGAAAGGCTGCACAAATAGTATCCGGGGGCATCGCCTCCGGGATAATCGAAAATCAAAAATAAAAAAATAATATAAAAAGTCATGTCAAAAGCATTAACAAATACTGACTTCAACTTCAACGGTCAGGTAAGTGTATATCACGGCAAGGTACGTGATGTATATAATATCAACGACGACAAGCTCGTAATGGTGGCTACCGACAGAATCTCTGCCTTCGATGTGGTATTGCCAAAGGGTATTCCTTTCAAGGGCCAGATTCTCAATCAGATAGCAGCCAAGTTCCTTGACGCTACCAGCGATATCGTTCCCAACTGGAAGATGGCTACTCCCGATCCTATGGTAACAGTGGGCAAGAAGGCTGAGCCATTCCCCGTAGAGATGATTATCCGCGGCTACCTTACCGGCAGCAGCTGGAGGGCATACAAGGCCGGCAACCGCGCCATCTGCGGCGTGGCCATTCCTGACGGCATGAAGGAGCATCAGAAGTTCCCTCAGCCTATCATCACCCCAACCACCAAGGCCGCCGAGGGCCACGACGAGGATATCTCCAAGGAGGACATCATTGCCAAGGGCCTGATATCTGCCGACGACTACGCCAAGATCGAGGAGATTACCTACAAGCTCTTCCAGCGCGGTACAGAGATTGCCGCCAAGCGCGGTCTCATCCTCGTGGATACCAAGTATGAGTTCGGCAAGATTGGCGATACCATCGTGCTCATCGACGAGATTCATACTCCCGACTCTTCTCGCTACTTCTATTCTGAGGGCTACGAGGAGCGTTTCGCCAAGGGCGAGCAGCAGAAACAGCTCTCTAAGGAGTTTGTACGCGAGTGGCTCATGGCCAACGGTTTCCAGGGCAAGGATGGCCAGAAGGTTCCTGAGATGACCGACGAGATTGTAAACGGCATCTCTGAGCGCTACATCGAGCTCTACGAGAACATCACCGGCGAGAAGTTCGAGAAGGCCGACGTTTCGTCTGACATCGCCGCCAGAATAGAGCAGAATGTTTCTGCCTACCTGATGGGAAGATAGTTACAAATAAAGAGTTAATAAAAAAGGCGTTCCGATGTCTTCGTCGGAACGCCTTTTTTATTAACTCTTCCTGTTCTCCTCCACGTATTGCGATGGCGAGATGTTGAACTGCTTGGTGAATGCTGTGGAGAAATAACTCTGCGAGTTGAACCCCACCATCTCGGCCACTTCGGCTATCGATACATCGTTGGCGGTGAGTATTTCGGCGGCCTGTTTCAGCCTGATAATGCGGATAAACTCGTTTGGATTCTGCCCGGTAAGGTTCTTGAGCTTACGCTGAAGGTGTCCGCGGCTTATTCCAACTTCCTCGGCCAGAGTCTCCACCGATAGTTTGCTGTCCGACATCCGCTTCTTGATTACGGAGGTCACCTTTTTTAGGAGGTCGCGGTCGGGGATGGCTATTCCGGCCTGCTCGGTCTCGAAACCGATGTCGTTGCCGAATTTCTCGCGGAGGGTTTTTCTCAGCTCCAAAAGTTTCTCTATCCTCACCATCAGGTGCTTGGGGTTGAATGGCTTGGGTATGTAGCTGTCGGCGCCGGTCTCCAGGCCCTCTATCCGCTGCTCCTCGCTCGATCTTGCGGTCAGCATTATTACCGGTATGTGGCAGGTCTCGATGTCGGTTTTCAGTGTGCGGCACATTTCTATGCCGTCCATCTCGGGCATCATTATGTCGGTTATTACGAGGTCTGGAATGGTCTGCTTGGCTATTTGTAGGCCTTCCAGTCCGTTGGATGCGGTCTTTATGTTGTACAGGTGCTCCAGACCTTTCTGCAGGTATTCGCGTATGTCGGTGTTGTCTTCCACCACCAGTATCGTTGGGGTGTTTTCGTGAGGTGTCTCCGGATTGGGGGCTGTGTCGGTATTGCCATTAGCTGCACTGCCCTCCACCTCGTTGTACATGGTTAGGTGCCGGTAGTTTGTTTCAGCTGATACGCTTTCTCTGAACTCCTCGCCGTCGGTGAGCATTATCGTGAAGGCCGTGCCCCGGCCCACCTCGCTCGATACGCTTATTATGCCGTTGTGCATTTCTATGAACTGCTTGGTGAGCCAGAGTCCTATTCCCGTGCCCTGCTGCATCGACGATGTGTCGCCCTGGAAGAATCGGTCGAATATCTTGTCTACGTTTTCTTCGGGGATTCCGCGTCCGTTGTCTTCCACTATTATTACAACGTTGTTGGATTGTCCGTTGTCGGCGCGGCGGATGCTTATCTCTATCTTGCCGCCCTGCGGGGTAAACTTGAACGCATTGCTCAGCAGATTGTATATCGACTTGTCTATCAGCTCGGTATCTATGTAGGCTGAGTATTCCTTGAGCTGGGATGCAAATGTGAATGTTATGTTGTTCTTGATGGCTAACTGCTGGAAATTCTCGTGGATTTCGCGCAGAAATTTCACGAGGTCGCATTTTGATGGATTTAGCCTGAGCTTGTTGTTGTCGATCTTGCGGATGTCCATTATCTGGTTTACGAGTTTCAGCAGGCGGTCGGCGTTGCGGTGCATTATGTTCAGCTGCCGCTTGGTGTTGCTGGAGTATTCGTCGGATTCCATCATCTGCTCCAACGGGCTCATTATCAGGGTGAGCGGAGTGCGGAACTCGTGCGAGATGTTGGTGAAGAACTGTAGACGGCTCTTGTTGAGTTTTATGTCGTTCTGCTGCCTGATGTTCTCGATTTTTATCTCCTGTTTCTCGGCCTGGTTTTTCCTGTAGTATATCCACAGGGTGTATATTCCAGCTGATACCGTGATTATGTATAGCATTATGGCCCACCATCTGCGCCATAGCGGTGCTATTATGTTGATTTTCAGCACAATGGGCTTGCTCCATGTTTCGCCGTCGTTGGATGCCTTTATCTCGAAATAGTATGTGCCGGTGTTCAGGTTGGTATACGATGCCGAGTTCAGGTTGAATGGGTGGTATGTCCATTGCGAATCGAATCCGCTCATCCTGTATGCGTACTTTATTTTCTGCGGCTGCAGATAGTCGATGGCGTTGTATATTATTGTAAATGAGTTGTCTTCCCATTTAAGGGTTATCTCGCTGGTTTCGGTTATCGATTTGTTGAGTATGCCGTATTCGTCGTTGGGTGTTACTCTGTTGTTGAATATCAGGAGATCGGTGATGGCCAGTCTCGGGGGCGTGCTTTTTGATACTATCTTGTTGGGATAGAATGATGTGAGACCTTCCACGCTGCCCATGAAGATCTCGCCGTTGTGGCTCATGGCGTACGAGTTGTGCATAAACTCGTTTGACCTTATGCCGTCCTCGGTGTAGAAGTTTCGGAAAGTTCCCTTGTCGTAATTGAACTTGCAGATGCCCTGGTTGGTGCTCAGCCACAGGTTTCCGTCGCCATCCTCCACTATGCCGTCTATCACGTTGGATGGCAGTCCGTCGTGGGTAGAGAATATCTGGAAAGTGCCGTCAGTGGGATTTAGCAGCTGAAGGCCTATAGTGGTTCCGGCCCACAGTCTGCCCTTGGAATCCTCTGTTACACAGTAATATGTGTTTTCGTTTTCCATCATGTTGTAGTTCCTTACGGTACCCTTGGCGGGGTCCATGCGCGACAGGCCCCAGAATGTGCTTATCCAGAGGTATCCGTGGCTGTCTACATATAGGCCCGTTATGTGGTTGTTTATTATCGACTTGTCGGGGTTGGCGTCGTTCTTTGTGAAATGGCGGAATTTTCCGGTTTTCTTGTCAAGGATGTCGAGACCTCCGTTGGTGCCTATCCACAGGTTTCCCAGCAGGTCTTCCACTATGCAGGTTACATCGTTGTTGGCCAGCGATGTGCTGTCGCCCGGTATGTTTTCATAGCAGCTGAAGGTGTTTTTTTCGGGGTTAAACTCCTGAAGACCCTTCAGGTAAGTGCCTATCCAGATGCGGTTTTCGTGGTCCTTGTAGGCGCATCTCAGGGTGTTGGATCTCAGGCCCGACTGTCCTGCGGTGTAGTGTCTTGTGACGCCGCTTTTGCTGTTTATCACAAAAAGGCCGTCGCCGTCGGTGCACGCGTATATGTTTTCGTGGCCGTCGGGATATATGCCTAATACGGTTTTGCCGTTGAGCTGCTGATACAGATTCGATACCATGTCGTTGAATATCGGGCGCGGTTTCATCATGTTTACACCGCCCTGAAAAATTCCCAGCCACAGGCCTCCGTCGTGGTCGGTGTACAGGGCGTGTATATTGTCGTTGATGAGTCCGCCGGCAGTCTGTGTGGATATCGAGAAATGGTCTATGCCGCTTTCGGAGTAGTGGAAAAGTCCCTGCTCCTGAGTGCCCAGCCATATATCGCCCGAGTGTCCCTCCGAGATTCCGTACACACTGAGATTCCTTTCAGCTAATTTTATAATCTTGAAAGAGTTGGTGCTGTGGCTGTATACCGAGGCGTTTCCCTCAAATGTGCCTATCCAAATCCTTCCGTCGCGGGCCTTGAAGATTGTCTCCACCACATTGCTGCCCAGGTTTCCGCTCTCGGCGTTTATGTTCTCTATTGTTCCGTTGCCGGGATTAAGTATCGATATTCCATTGTTCTCGCTGCCTATCCAAACTCTGTCCTTATCGTCTACGGCTATGGCCTGCAGATAGTCGGAGCAGATAGACTGCGGCGCGCCGGGCGAGTATCTGTAATACGTGGCGTCGCCGGTCTCGGGATTCAGCCTTGCGAGACCGCCACCCGATGTGGCGAGCCACAAGTCGCCGTCGTTGGTCTGTGCGATGGCGCGCACGGGCAGGTGCTGAAGCGTGTTAGCCTGAGGAGGAAGATTGCAGCGCACAAATTCGCCCTTGGTATAGTCGTAGCGGCACAGTCCGGTAAAAGTGCCGAACCATGTGCGCTCGCTCCTGTCGGTGAAGATGGCGAATATTGTATTGGAGCTGATGCTGGTGCTGTCGGAAAGCGAATAGTGGAAGGTCTGAAACCGCAGTCCGTCGAATCTGTTGAGTCCGTCGTTGGTGCCCACCCAGATAAAACCCTTGTTGTCCTGTCCTATGGTGTTCACATGGCTGTTGGATAGTCCGTGCCTTGCGTTGTATGCCGAGAACTCCAGCCTGATGGGGCGTTCGCTCTCCTGCGCGGTCTGCGAATGGCTGTCTGACGGAGCTCCGCATACCGCCATTCCTATTAAAATTATTAATATTAAAACGTTTTGTAATTTCATTATTCCAGTGTGTTATCTATACAAAGTGGTGTAGTTTTGGCATAGCAAAGATGCTAAAAGTATTTCTTATTTCAAAATTTGTTTCAAAAAATGTTTGTAAATCGTAAGTAAAAGTTAAAAATTTATGGTGTTTTTGATACAATTTTAAGGTTTATTAATAATTGTGCTAATATCTGTGGGTCAGATTGTTATGGGCTGATTGTTACAAAATTTAATGAAAAATGTTACAATTTCGAATGTCATTTATTACAAAATTGAAAATCTTTGCTACAATGTTGAAAATACATTTCCGCAGTCTGATTTATCTTCGTAATGCTGAAAGGCAAACTAAGGACCCAACTCATTCATACTTGAAATTATTCTAGTGTTATTATATTTGATTGTAGTTTTTTTACAGTATTATTATTGTAATGGGCATGGTGAGAACCATCCCCTTATGCAACCTAAAATCAGCTTTTGACTCATTTTTTTGTTTCGCATTTTTATATAAAATAGATAAACAATTACTAAAAAATGACAAAGTTTACTGAAAGACTTGAGAAACTGAGAAACGCTCATGAGGCACTTATCACAATGCCCAACGAGCCGGAGGAACTCTCCAACGGCATCTACGAGCGTTACAAGAATCCGGTGGTGACAGCGGCACACGCTCCTCTGGAGTGGCGCTACGACCTCAACGAGGCCACCAACCCTTTCCTGATGGAGCGCATCATGGTGAACGCCGCATTCAACTCCGGCGCCATCAAGTTCAACGGGAAATACGTGGTGGTGGTTCGCGTGGAGGGCGCCGACAGGAAATCGTTTTTCGCTGTAGCCGAATCTCCCAACGGAGTCGACAACTTCCGCTTCTGGGAAAAGCCGATTCAGATGCCTCAGACTTCGGAGCCTGATACCAATGTTTACGACATGCGTCTTACCGCCCACGAGGACGGCTGGATCTACGGTATATTCTGTACCGAGCGCAAGGATCCCAACGCACCGGCCGGCGACACATCGATGGCGGTGGCCAATGCGGGCATAGCAAGGACCAAGGACCTCGTAAACTGGGAGCGTCTCGACGACCTGATCTCGCACAGCGGACAGCAGCGAAACGTGGTGCTCCATCCCAAGTTTGTAAACGGCAAATACGCTCTGTACACCCGTCCGCAGGATGGTTTCATAAGCGTAGGATCGGGCGGCGGAATAGGCTTCGGCCTCTGCGACGATATGCGCCACGCCGAGATCCACGAGGAGCCAATCCTCGACAACAAGATTTATCACACTATCAAGGAGGTGAAGAACGGAATGTGTCCTCCACCCATCGAGACCGAGGAAGGCTGGCTCTGCCTGGCCCACGGTGTAAGGAACACCGCCGCAGGTCTCCGCTACGTTCTCTACATGTTTATGACAGCCAAGGACGATCCAAGCAAGGTGATATACACACCCGGCGGATATTTCCTCGCACCGCAGAAGAGCGAGCGCGTAGGCGACGTAAGCAATGTGGTATTCTGCAACGGATGGATAAAGGACGACGACGGCACAGTATTCATCTACTACGCCGCATCCGACACAAGGCTCCACGTGGCCAGGACATCAGTTGCACAGCTCATCGACTACTGCAAAAACACTCCAGCCGATCAGCTGCACTCACACCTCTCGGTAAACGCCATCTGCGAGCTTGTCGATAGGAACAAAATGGTGAAGTGATTGAAATGTTGAAATGATTGAAATGTTGAAATGTTGAAATGTTGAAATGTTGAAATGTTGAAATGTTGAACAGCTCAATCACTTCAACACTTCAACATTTCAACACTTAAAAAAGACTTCAATCACTTCAATCACTTAAAGATCTGGATATATAACCAATATCACTATATGTTTAATTAATTTTATCTAATACACATGAAAAGATTTCTTTCAATGCACTTATTGAAATCTTTGCTCTTGATTCTCGGCCTGGTTTGCTTCAGCGCCGCATCATTTGCACAGAAGGCGGTAAGTGGAAAAGTAGTCGATGAGTCAGGAATGACACTTCCAGGTGTAAGCGTGATGGAAAAGGGTACAACCAACGGTACCATCACCGGCATGGATGGTGATTACAACCTGACAGTCGCCAACAACGCAACATTGGTATTCAGCTACATGGGCTTCGACAATGTAGAGATTTCAGCTGCCAATGGCACAACATTCAATGTTACTCTCAAGGAGAACACACGAGAGATCGACGAGGTGGTAGTAGTAGGTTACGGTACCATGAAAAAGTCGGACGTATCAGGTTCTTCTATCTCAGTGGGTGCTGAGGACATCGAGGGCTTCGTAGGTGCCGGTGTAGACCAGGCACTTCAGGGTAAGGCCGCCGGTGTTCAGGTAACCGCCAACTCTGGTCAGCCAGGTGGTGGTATGCAGGTAAGCATCCGTGGTAATTCCACCATCAACCCTAAGGACGCATCTCCACTCTACGTAATCGACGGTGTGCCTTTGCAGGCACAGAGCAACTCGGGCAACTCTATCGGTCTTAACATCGGCAACGGTGAGGTAGGCTCGTTCTCAGCTCTCGCCAACCTCAGCCCCGATGATATCGAGTCTATGGAGATCCTCAAGGACGCATCAGCTACCGCCATCTACGGTTCGCGTGCAGCTAATGGCGTTGTACTCATCACCACCAAGCAGGGTAAGAAGGGCAAGGCCCAGTTCAACTACTCCGGCTCGTTCGGTATCCAGAAGCAGTACTCAAGAATCGACATGATGAACCTCCGCGAGTACGCCCAGTTCAAGAATCAGGTTGAGATCGAGAACGGCGAGGTGGAGAGCAAGCTCATGCAGGAGTACAAGGATCCTTCGCTCCTCGGCGAGGGTACCGACTGGCAGGACGCTATCTTCCAGACAGCTTACATGCACACTCACAACCTGAGCGCTTCAGGTGGTACCGACAAGGCTCACTACTACATCTCCGGCGGTTACTTCAACCAGGACGGTACAATGATCGGAACCAAGTTCGACCGTTACAACACACGTATCAATCTCGACGCTCAGGTTACAGACTGGCTCAAGATTGGTGCCAACTCTGCTTTCGCTGTCTCTCACGACGAGTTGATCATGAACAACTCTGAGGACGGTATCCTCACAGTAGCCACATGGTCGCTCCCTGACCTCCCAGTATACGATATCGATGGCAACTACGGTACAGTATCACGCGAGGGCGTATCAGGCTGGAAAAACCCTGTAGCCGACGCTCTCAACAAGGAGAACAAGATTGCCCGTAAGAATATCGACGCTACAATGTACGCCGATATCAGAATCACCGGCGACCTCAACCTCCACTCAGAGTACTCTACAAGCAACCTCTTCACAAACTCTTACGCATTTACTCCTTCGTTCGACTACGGTAACCTCAAGAGCGATCAGATCTCTGGCCGCCGTGGCAAATACGAGAACTCTTACTGGCAGGTTAAGAACTTCCTTACCTACACCAAGACATTCGCTGACGTACACTCTGTAACAGCAATGATTGGTCAGGAGACCTCTAAGTGGTCATGGGAGTCGGCTCAGACCAACGGTTCGGGCCTTTCTTCCAACGAGATCCACAACCCTGCACTCGGTACCGAGTTCACCATCGGCAACGGTTTCGGTGCCGGCTCACGAGTTTCAATGTTCGGCCGTGTATTCTACGGCTTCAACAACAAGTACAATCTTACTTACACATACCGCCGCGATGCTTCATCTAACTTCGGTCCAGAGAACCGCTGGGGTAACTTCCACTCAATGTCGGCTTCATGGAAGATTTCCAACGAGGAATTCTTCGCTCCTGTAAAGGAGAAGCTCAGACTCTCTAACACCCGTCTCCGCATTGGCTGGGGCCAGGTAGGTAACGACAACATCGCAGCTTACGCTTGGGGAGCTAATGGCGATACATACACCATCGGCTCATACGGTTCGGCCTACATCCTCCGCAAGATTGCCAACCCACGCGTACAGTGGGAGACTCAGGAGTCTTGGAACTTCGGTCTCGACCTCGGTTTCCTCCGCGACAGATTCCAGTTCATCTTCGAGTACTACTCAAAGGTATCAAAGGATATGTTGATGACAGCCGAGCTTCCATCATACATGGGTACAGGCGGCAACTCAGCTACTCAGATGACTGCTCCTATCGGAAACTTCGGCGAGATGAGCAACAAGGGTGTTGAGCTTACTTTCAGCTCTACCAACATCGACAAGAAGGGTATCAAGTGGACCACCGACTTCCAGTTCTCTCACAACAAGAACGAGCTCGTTAATATGAACGGTTCAGGTAACCAGAACCTCTTCGGCTACCCACAGTGGCACGGCGAGGGTCAGATTGTTTCCTGCACCACCACAGGCAAGGCTCTCTACCAGTTCTACGGTTACGAGGTTGAGGGTATCTACCAGAGCTACGAGGATATCGTAAACTCTCCAAGATTCGAGAACGAGATTATCGACCGCACCAACGGCGTTTGGATCGGTGATGTTAAGTACAAGGACCGCAATGGCGACAAGGTGATCACTGAGGCCGACAAGACCTTTATCGGTGATCCTAATCCTAAGTTGACCTTCGGTCTCACCAACACTGTTACCTACAAGGGCTTCGAGTTCTCTCTCTTCATCAACGGCTCTTACGGCAACGACATTCTCAACTACAACAAGGCTCGTTTCACCTCTATGCACACTCAGTGGGCCAACTACGACGCATCAGTACTCGACCGCTCACGTCTTGTATGCGCAGATGCCTCTATCGAGTACCCACGTACTGTAAACATCGAGGGCAAGGATGTAACTGTAGAGTCATGGATTGCTGACCCATTCAACACCAAGATCGAGAACCCTGGCTCTGATATGCCAAGATTCAAGAACGACGGTATGGTGGAGTCAGGCCGCAATACCAAGGTATCTACAAGATACGTAGAGGATGGCTCATACATCAAGATCAAGACTATCTCTTTGGGCTACAACTTCCCAAAAACATGGATTCAGCCACTCAAGCTCCAGAGCGCAAAGCTTTACGCTTCTATCACCAACCTCCACACTTTCACCAAGTACACAGGACTTGATCCAGAGGTGGGCGTATCAGCTACTACTCCATACGTGATGGGTGTTGACTGTGGTAGATATCCTTCTCCTACAATCTACACATTTGGTCTTAACCTTCAGTTCTAACATTGAAAAGACATAATAGACATGAAAAGTAATTTTATTAAATATATCGGTCTTGGCTGTGCATCGGCTGCGATGTTCCTGACATCTTGCGAGGACTTCCTCGACCGTCCTACTATTGATAACTTCGTTGTCAACAGTTACTATCAGAACGAGGCTCAGGTAAAATCTACCGCTACCGCTCTCTACAGCTTCCCTTGGTTTGACTGGCAGCGTGGTATGCTTGCTGTAGGTGATGCTTTGGGTGGCAACTACTTCAAGGGCAAGGATGATGTTTACACTACCATGAATATGGGCGGTGCCGCCGGCGACGAGAACCTCGTTAAGATGTCGGAGGCTCTCTGGGCCATCATCGCTCAGGCCAACTCAAACATCTACAATATCAAGAATTACTCTAAGGCTTCCAAGGAGGTAAACGACAAGTATATCGGCGAGATCACTCTCATGAAGGCTTGCGCCTACTTCTACCTCGTACGCAGCTGGGGTGATATTCCTATCATCTACGATAATGCGGCCGTGATTGCCGGCGGTGAGGTTTTCAATCTCGTTCGCTACAAGAAGGCTGATGTTTACAAGTACATCATCGCCACCGCACAGGAGGCCGAGAGACTTCTCCCTGAGACATGCGAGAAGGGCCGTCTCGACAAGAGCTCTGCCCGCGGTCTTCTCTCTAAGGTATATCTTACAGCCGCCGGTGTTTCTGGCCAGCTGAACGAGCACTACCTCGATCAGGCTATCAAGTACGGCGAGATGGTATACGACGATGCCAAGCACCCTCTTGAGCCTACTTTCGCCAACCTCTTCAGAATCTCTACCGGCGACGGCAATGCTGAGGGTCTTATCCAGTTCCACTGGATCTGCGTTTACAACCCATACACCGGTATCAACATGCAGCACTGCGACCTCGTACCAGGTGCCTCATTCAACGGTACAGGTTCGGGCTGGGGTCAGTGGACAGGCGCTACAGTTGATTTGCTCGACTGCTTTGGCGAGGATCCATTGGTTTACGGTGCTCCTAACTCGGTTCGCGAGGTTAAGGACCCACGCCGTCTGGCCTGCGCTACCATGTATCAGGACTACCAGCCACTCTGGTACCGCAATACAAAGAATGACCTCGGAACTGATGGTTTCTATGTAAGCGACTGGAGCACCATCATGGACGAGAAGTGGGGCTTTGCCGAGTTCCAGTCTCCTACCGGCGCTCTCGCTGGACAGAAGAACATCCACGGTCACGTATCTGACCACCAGGCAGAGTGCGGTCTTACTCCTCAGGAGCAGGGTTCATGCACTCCTATCTACTACCTCCGCGCAGCTGATGTTTACCTCTGCATGGCCGAGGCCCAGCTCCTTAAGGACGGTGCTCTCTCTGGCAAGTGCAAGGACGCATTCAACGCTGTTTACAAGCGTGCTATCGGCAAGGATTACGATGGAACAATCGACTACGATGTTATCTGGAACGAGCGTAGAAAAGAGCTCGCTTTCGAGGGCGATATGTGGTTCAATTTCGTAAAGCGTTCATACTACAATCTTGACGACGCTACCAAGCGTGCTCAGAATGTGGAGCGTGGCCGTTTCGAGAATATTTCTCTCAAGGATTGGTACGAGGGCAAGCTCAAGGATACTCCTGGTTACGAGTCGGCAGCCGCCGCACGTGAGTCTGGTTTGATCTCTGTAAAGGCTCAGACTATTCCTACAAACCAGATGGGCGATAAGTTTACTATCCCATTCCCAGAGAAGGACTTGATGCAGAACCCAAGACTCCGCGAGGCTCCTGCCGACTACGATTTCTCTTCGGTTGATTACTATGACGAATCTAAAATTTAGTAAGAAATGATGAATTTAAACAAAATATTCAAATATGCGCTCTTCGGCGCTGCGTCGCTCATGGTGATGCCTGCTCTGGTATCTTGTGATGACGACGACAACAACTCAGGTGCTGATCCTGTGATCAGATATGTGAGAACCACTAGCGCTTCTGCTTCTGATTCGCTCATTACAGCTGGTTCGCTCGGTCAGGTAATCGCCATCATCGGCGACAACCTCCAGAATGTGCACTCTATCACTTTCAATGACAGGCCAGCGATCCTCAATACAGCCTACATGACCAACGACGCCATCATCATCACAATCCCTAAGGATATTCCTGATGAGATTACCGACAAGATGTACGTTGAGACCATGAGCGGCGAGATTATCGAGTATCCTTTTGTATCCTCTATCCCGGAGCCATTCGTATCGTCTATCAGCTGCGAGCAGGTAAAGGAGGGCGATGTGGTATACGTGAACGGTAACTTCTTTGTTGCCACAGAGGATCAGCCAGTGGAGCTTACATTCGGAGGAAATGTCAAGGGCGAGTATCTCCCAGAGAAGAGCTCTTACACAAGCGCCGCATTCAAGGTTCCAGCAGGTGTTCAGCCTGGCAAGATTTCCGTTCGCACTGCTTACGGTGTAGCCAACCCATCAGCTGGTACCGCCTACATCAACGACGACCGCAAGGAGCTCGTGTTCCTCGATTTCGACAAGTGGGCACTTAACGGATGGGGCAAGACAGCAGTTGTGGATGGCGACTTCGGCAAGTGTGCTCACCTTACCGGCGACGAGGTTGACCTCTGGAGCTGGAACGAGCCAGGTTCTATCCTCTGCTCTCTCACCGGCGAGGGTCAGCCAAGATTCAACAGCGGCATCGAGAAGGCCGAGCAGGGTATCCTGAAGTTCGAGATGAAGGTTGTAAAGCCTTGGACTGCAGTAGCTCTCTATCTTGAGTTCCAGACACCAGATCAGTCTACCAACAATGCGTTCGGTACCAACCCTGGCTACTGCTACGAGCCTTGGAAGACCGGCCCGGTATTGACCGACGGCTGGGTAACAGTTTCAATTCCTTTGGACAAGTTCAACCAGAATACCGATGGTACTGGCAATGCGGCCGGCACATTCGATCCTACTCAGATCAACGGTATCAATGCATTTGTTCGCGGCGGTACAGGTGCCGAGGGTGTAACAACCGTTCTGGATATGTACCTCGACAACTTCCGTATTGTACCTGCCAAGTAATTCAGGCATAGTCCGGTAATATTAATATGATGCCGGTGTGGATTTCAGCTGAAAGCATACCGGCATTATTAAAAATCAATTAAATCTTTAATAAGCAATCAATTATGACAAACAAAAATAGATTCAGTTTTGCAATGATGTTCGCATTCGTTGCAGTATTGAGCTTTTCAATGGTTGCCTGCAACGATGATGACGACAATTCCAGTGCCGTATTGCTTGAGTCATTTGGTCCTTCACCAGTAGCTCTCGGCGGTCAGGTTATTTTCATCGGTCAGAATCTCGACAAGGTATCTTCCATCGAGTTCCCTATGGGCTATACCGTAACGGATTTCGAGGAGAAGTCGGCAGGCAGACTTGTGGTAATAGCTACACGCGATACCGCACAGGCATACGAGGGTTTTGTAATCCTCCACTCATCTAAGGGTGACATCACATCTAAGACAAAGATCGGCTACAAGCAGTCGGCTGTAATCACAGCCATCGACGGCGAGGTAAAGCCAGGCGCCGAGCTCACCATCACAGGTGCTTACCTCAGCTCTGTACAGCAGGTGATTCTTGCCGGTGCCGAGCCTATATCAGCTGAAAATTTCAAGATGCACCAGAATGGTACAATCAAGGTTGTGGTACCTGCCGAGGCCAAGGCCGGAAAGGTTCAGGTATTCAACGGTACCGACTACATCTACTCTGAGCAGGAGCTCAAGATTACTCTTCCATCAGGCTCAGCTATCTCTAAGGCCGAGAACGTATATCCTGGCGTAGATCAGATTACCGTTACTGGTAAGGATCTCGACCTCCTCGCTTCTTTGACATTTGCCAATGGCGTAGAGCTCAAGGACTTCAAGGTGGATGGCGACAAGGTTTCATTCACATTCCCAGCAGAGGCTATCGCCGGCCCTGTGACAGCAGTGGCTATCTCTGGCGAGACCAACGCAATCGCCAATGTTAAATCTATCGTATCAGCTTCGCTCAACCTCTTCGGTCTCGATGAGAATAACGTTCCTGTACCGGGCGATGTTTACAAGCTTGGCAGCGAGGTGAAGCTCAATGGCGAGTACCTCGACCTTGTTGCTTCAATTTCTTTCGGTGATGGCACCACATCAGATATTACCGTTTCTGATGATAAGAAGTCGCTTCTGGTACACATTCCAGGCAATGCAACTCACTCAAATTCTGACCAGTCTGGAGACACTTTCGTTCCAGTAGATGAGGCTCACTCATGGGGCCGTCTCTACGATGGCTGGCAGGAAGGCTTCGCAGTAGTTGCCAACATGAAGGACGGCAGCTCCAAGAAGCTTGGTTACGCTTACGCAGAGTGGGGCGAGGGCTTCTGGGCAGGATCTCTCGATATCAACGAAGACAAGACAACTCTTACCGGTAACGTAGGTGTTTCTACCGACCTCAAGTTCGTTGAGAAATTTGAGCTCGCAGGCAATGATATTACCGACGCAGTAAAGGCCGGCAACTTCAAGATTGATTCCAAGTGGGCCGCTTCATGTCCTATGAAAGCTGTATTCACCAACGGTGTAGCTAAGGAGCTTGACCTTGCATCTGCTTATCCAGCTGACAACGGTATTCCTGTAGTAGCTACATTGTCGGAGGCGGAGCCTGTTGCAGGTCATCTGATCGAGATTACAGGTATCAACTTTGCAGCTGATACCAAGTTTGAGTTCATCAAGGACGGCAAGTCAACTGAGGTTACCGCCAAGGGCTTCAACAACGATAAGTCTTACTATATCACATTGCCACAGTCATTGTCAGGTGTTTACACACTTAAGGCAAGCAACGGCGAACTTTATTCTAACATGGCAAATGTTGCAGTAGTAGGTTCTATGGCTACTCTCTTCGATGGTTCATGGACACTCGGCTGGTCTAAGGACTGCGGTGGTTACGATTTGACCGGCGTATCTAAGCTTCAGGTAGTAGTAGAGGGTTCATTCGGCGGCTGGATCGGTTTCATGTTCCAGACAGAGGCCGGCGAGAATATCTGGCCTCAGAAGGACTTCGGCGACGACTTCTCTGTACTCGAGATTACCGGCGACGACCTCAAGGCTCTTCAGGACAAGGGTACCGACTGGTTTGTATGTGGTGGTACATCAGGTTCTGCTACAGTTAAGAAGATTATCGCATTCTTCTAATAGATGTGGTTCTGCATAACCAGAATCCGATAATATGACAAATCCCCCGCCGGATGGCATCGAGCCAGCTGACGGGGGATTTTTTTTGTGTTATAATAATTTCTTCAGCTCTTCTTCGTCGGGCAAGACGTCGATTATTTTCTGTTTGTATGTGGCAACTCCCATTGGATTGTTGTATCCTTGTATTACGAATTCCACAAACGCTTTGTCTGCGCTTTTGCAAAGTAATATGCCTATTGATGGATTTTCGTCTGGTTTCTTGATTTCGGAATCCAATACTCGTAGGTATGCGGATAGTTGCCCTAAGTATGCGGGTTTGAAAGGTCCCCGTTTTAGTTCTATGCACACCAATGCCTTCAACTCTCTGTTGAAAAACAATAGGTCAGTCCATTGGCTTGTTGAGTATTTCTCAAGATGATATTGGTTGCCTACGAATGTGAAGTCTTGACCAAACGTTGTGATGAAATTTTTGATATTCATTATTATAGTATTTTCTATCACCCGTTCGTCTATGTCCGCCATATCTCTTACACCATCCGCCGGCGAGGGATTTTTTGTGTTTGGAGGTTTGACGGAGATGTGTTATATTTGCGGAGGATTTGAATAGAATTACGATTATGAAAGAAACTTTTGAACATACAGTTGGAGAAGTTGTTCTTTATCAGCCAAACGACACAATTAAATTAGAGGTTATGGTAGAGGATGACACGGTGTGGCTTTCTCAGGCTCAAATGTCTGAGTTGTTTAACACTACCCGAGCTAATATTACATTGCATATAAGGAACATTTTCAAGGAAGGAGAATTGGTCTTGGAATCAGTATGTAAGGAATCCTTACATACTGCCTCAGATGGCAAACGTTATAAAACCAAGTATTATAATCTTGATGTCATAATTTCAGTAGGTTATAGAGTGAAGAGTATTATAGGAACTAGATTTAGGCAATGGGCCAATTCGGTTTTGAAAAATTACATACTTAAGGGATATGCTTACAGAAATCAGTTGGAGTCTTATTCTGAGTTGAGTAACAGGATTGATAGACAGAATGACAGGTTGCTGAGATTGGAAAATGCGATAGAGAATCATCAGCAGCAATTAGATTTTTTCGTCAGGACTAATGTTCCGCCTGTTGAAGGTGTTTTTTACGAAGGACAGGTTTTGGACGCCAGAGTTTTTGCGGAGTCTTTGATAAAATCAGCCCATCATGAAATTATTCTTATTGATAATTATATTGATTCCAGAACATTTGAAATTCTGGAATCAAGAGGTGGTGATGTTATTGCTTCGATATATGTGGAAAGGGTCGGCTCAGGGCTTCGTAATCTGCAGGATATAGCGTATCAGCAATCTGGTAGGCGTATAGATCTTTATAATACTCCCATGAGGTTTCATGATAGATTCCTTATTATTGATGATGTTGTTTATCATATTGGAGCATCTTTAAATGATCTTGGCAAAAAATTGTTTGCATTCAGCAAACTTGGATTAAGCAAGGATATGATATTAGGACGTTGCTAATTCTCTGTTTGGCCCCAATGTGAGTAAGAATCATCATCCAATCCCCCGCCTGCGGCGAATCACATCATCCGCAGACGGGGGATTTTTTTCGGTTTGGAGGTTAGGCGGAGATGTGTTATATTTGCGGAGAAATAAGCGAAGCAGAGAATTGTGCCCACGTGTGGGCGCAATGGTATAAATTAGTGATTATATGGAACTGACAACTTATAATACAACAGGCGATATCTATAATGATGCCGATGTTATAATAGATAAATGCCGTGACAATGCCTATAGGGCAGTGAATGTGGCACTTATACAGAGAAATTGGCTGCTTGGCAAACGCATTGCCGAGGAAGAGCTCAATGGCTCGGGTAGGGCTGAATATGGTGTTCAAATTGTAACAAATCTCTCTAAGTACCTTATGGGTAAATATGGGAGTGGTTTTACACAAACCAATCTTTATCAGTTTGTTGCATTCTATAATCTTTTTCCAAACATTTTTCACACACTGTGTGGAGAATGTTTAGTTTTGTCTTGGTCGCATTATCGTACTCTTCTTAGGGTGGATGATGATGTGGCAAGGGAATGGTATGCCAGGGAGGCGCTTGAGCAGACTTGGAGTGTAAGGACTCTTGATAGAAATATTGCCTCGCAATATTATTATCGAATGTTGAAATCTCCCAAACCATCGGCAGTAGAGCTGGAGATGAAGGAGATAACGGCCGGATATGGTTATGATAAGATGGAGTTTATCAAGAATCCCGTGGTAGCCGAGTTTTTGGGGATTTCTCAGAATAGCGATTTTACTGAATCTCAGTTGGAAAAATCCATTATCAACAATTTGCAGAGTTTTATGATGGAGCTTGGCAAGGGATATGCCTTCGTGGCACGTCAGCAGCATATTCAGACTAACGAGAATGATTATTTCATAGATTTGGTATTCTACAATTATATTCTCAAGTGTTTTGTTCTTGTCGATCTGAAAACATCAAGAATATCTTATCAGGATGTCGGACAGATGGATATGTATTTGCAGCTTTATGATCAGTACAAGAAACAGTCTGACGATAATCCTACCATTGGAATAATCCTTTGCAGCGAGACTGATGGCGATGTGGCAAGATTCTCCACATTGGCCAAGAACGACCAGATGTTTGCCGCCAAATACAAGCTGTATCTTCCTACTGAGGAAGAGCTTCGCAGGGAGATCCAGCGTCAGAAAAACCTCTTCCTTCAAAACCAGTAAAAAGTAATTGTTGGGAGATTATGGTAGTTGGGAGGCTGGAAATAGTCATAATTATATATCAAAATCGTTCACGGAGCGTGAACGATTTTATCAGGAATCATAACCCAATCCCCCGCCTGCGGCGAATCACTTCACATCCGCACTACATCAAATCCCTAAGCTCCACTTTGGCAGCGAACCTCTGGGAGTATTCGTTTTCCTGTATTCCGCTTACGGTTATTAGGGTGGGGATTATGCCGCCTTTCCAGCTGGTGTGTCTGGTGAACTTTTGTGCACGGTCGTTGAATTTGTCGTATTCTGATTTCGACAGTTTGTATGGACCTTCCGAGTATTTCATCTCGCAGATATTTATCATCGAGTCGGCGCGCTCTATCACCATGTCTATCTGAGCTGGCTCTGAATCCTCCGCCTTGTTTATCCGCCATGAGTAGTGTTCTGTCTGTATAGTGTCGATGTGGAGAGCGTTTTTTATTTGGCCGATATGCGCGATGCATACCTTCTCGAATGCCAGACCGAGCCATGTGTTGGTGGCCGGTTTGCCCTGTTGCTGAGTCCAGTAATTCTCGTTGCTGGGGTCGTTTTTCGCAAATGTCAGGTAAAACAGGGTGTAGAAATCCATCAGCTGATACAAACCGTTCTGCTGCGATATCTTCTTATGTTTTGTCTTGAAAAACCTTATTATGTCGCAGCTTTCCAGGTTGTCCAGTATTTCGGTGAGCTTGCCGTTGGCCTGCATTTTCAGTTTTTCGCCGATATCTTTTCTTGATATTCCTGATTTTGTGCTGGCCAGCAGTTCCACTACCCTTAGATAGGGTTCCGGATTTTTGAACAGGGTGGAATAGAGTCTTGCGTATTCACGCCTCAGCTCGCCGTTTTTCCTGAAAATCAGGTGGTCGATGTTCTGGGCCAGGCTTTTGTCGTTTTTCAGGAGGCTCAGGTAATAAGGCACTCCTCCAAAAACCATGTATGTCTGCAATACAAGAATATCTCCCCACATAAAATTGTTGGCGTCGAGATATTCCTTGGTCTCCCTAAGCGTAAACTCCTTTAGGTGAATCTCTTTTGTGATGCGGTTGTGTAGGCCTCCGTGATTGTCTATGATGTTTTTTATCATCCATGAAGTGGAGCTGCCGCATACAATCAATGCGAGATTGTCCTGAAGCGAGGCCCACGAATTCCAGAAATACCCCAGCGCCTTTACAAAATCTGATCTGTCGGTGTCGAAACAAGGCAACTCATCTATGAATATGATGTTTTTTTGGTCCTTTATCATTCTTTCTTGCAGATAATGCCTCAGTATCTGAAAAGCCTCAAGCCAGTTTTTAGGCAGAGTCTCTATCTCATAGTTGTATATGTTCATGGCGTCGCGGAAGGCGAACATCTGCTCGTCTCTGGTTCCGTCTATTATGCCAATCATCGAGAAACAGAATTGTTTTCCGAAAGTCTGGTTTATCAGGAAAGTCTTGCCAACGCGTCGTCTTCCGTATATGGCCACAAATTCGGCCTTGTTGGAATTTATTATGGATTCCAATTCGTTGATTTCCAGCTGTCTGCCTATGAGTTTGTCCATGGATTGTGTATTTTAGTATGTTGCAAAGATATTAAAAAAAATGATATCAGCTGCTAAACCGGTGAAATTTTTATCGGTTTAGTCTAATATCCATACTTGAATTCTGCTAAATCGATAAAATAGTTATCGGTTTAGCAGTTTATATTGTTGTTGATTCTGCTAAACCGATTCTCGTCAAATAGATTTTGCCCTCTTATCAAAAATTTTGGAATTGTTTTTACCAAATTTTTTATTACCTTTGCATTCCAGAATTCAACATAATATATTATGACGATTACCATAAAGATTGGATCAAATGTATTGACCCAGAAAAACGGAATGCTCGACGTGGACAGAATGAACCACCTCGTATCGGAGATTGCATTGCTCCACCGTCAGAAACATAAGATTATCCTCGTTTCATCGGGCGCTGTGGCCGCGGGCCGTGGAATGGTGAACAACTATCACGACCTCGATCCCGTATCGCAGCGTCAGTTGCTATCCAGCATCGGTCAGGTGAAACTCATCGATACATACAAGAAACTTTTCGACAACCACGATATCAAGATTGGCCAGATCTTGGTTACCAAGCAGGACTTCAGCTCACGCGAGCACTACCTGAATATGCGCAACTGCATCTCCACCCTCTGGGACAACAATGTAATCCCCGTGGTAAACGAGAACGACGCCGTATCAGTTACCGCCCTTATGTTCACCGACAACGACGAGCTCTCGGGACTGCTGGCATCAATGATGGATTGTCAGAAACTTTTCATCCTCAGCAACATCGACGGCATCTTCAACGGCGACCCCAAGGCCGAGGGCACATCGGTAATCCGCGAGATTACTCCAAAGGCCAACATTGCGCAGTACGTTCAGACCACCAAATCGAACTTCGGACGCGGCGGAATGCTCACCAAATGCCGCATAGCCAGAAAGACAGCCGAATCAGGAATCGACGTCTATATAGCCAACGGCACCAAGGCCAACGTGATCTGCAACCTCGCCAACGGTGACCCCGATTTTGTTTGCACACACTTTGTGGCAGGCGAGCACAGCCCGGCCATCAAGAAATGGATAGCATATTCCGACGGCTTCACCAAGGCCACCGTAGTGGTAAATGCAGGTGCGCGTCAGGCTCTCACCAACCACGAGAAGGCAGCAAGCCTGCTCTGCCCGGGCGTAGTAAGAGTGGAGGGAGAGTTCAAGAAAGACGACCTCATCACCATAAAGGACGAACAGGGAATCACCCTCGGCGTGGGCCGCGCGTCAATGGACAAGGACAAGGCCCTGAAGCCGAACCCCGACAGCCACACCAAGCCACTCATCCATTACGACTATCTTTACATTTATCCAGAAACCATTCAGCAGTAAATGAACGAGAACACATTACGACAGTTTGAATCTGTCAAGAACGCATCGCGCGATATGTACAAGATCGACAGCGCGAAATCATCAGAGATACTCAACGCAATTGCCGACGCGCTCATCAGCAACTGCGACCAGATAATAGAGGCCAATGCCAAGGACCTCTCAAGA
This sequence comes from Bacteroidales bacterium, assembly GCA_045628165.1. Classification (GTDB taxonomy): domain Bacteria; phylum Bacteroidota; class Bacteroidia; order Bacteroidales; family UBA3824; genus UBA3824. The sequence goes on from JAZQPB010000214.1 coordinate 28,137, forward strand.
ATGGATCCCGAGAATCCAATGTACGACCGCCTCAAGCTCGACCGCTCACGTATAGAAGGCATTGCAGCTGATACCAAGAAAGTTGCGACCCTTCCAGTTCCTTACGGCGAGACCATAGAGGAGCGCACATTGCCCAACGGCCTTCAGCTGAAGAAAGTACGCGTATCTCTCGGCGTGGTTGGCGTAATCTACGAGGCACGTCCAAATGTAACCGTTGACGTGGCCGCTCTCTGCATCCGCTCGGGCAATGCCGTGGTTCTCAAGGGTGGAAGCGACGCCAAGGATTCCAACGCAATCCTCGTCGACATTATGCACAAGGTTCTCAGCGACAAGGGCATCAATCCTGAAATCCTTCAGCTTCTGGCTCCCGACCGTCAGGCTGCCACCGATCTTATGAACGCCGTTGGCTATATCGACGTGCTGATACCACGCGGCAGCAAGGGACTCATCAACGCCGTTCGCGACAATGCCAAAGTTCCTGTAATAGAGACAGGTGCAGGTGTTGTCCACACATATTTCGATAAGGACGCCGACCTCGAGAAAGGCCGCACCGTAATCACCAACGCCAAGACCCGCCGTGTAAGCGTCTGCAACGCCCTCGACTGCGTAATCCTCCACAAGGACCGTCTCGCCGACCTTCCTGCCCTCTGCGAGGACCTCGCCAAGAAGAATGTGGAGATTTTAGCTGACCCTGAGGCCTACGCAGCCCTCAACGGCAAGTACGCCGCATCGCTCAAGCACGCCGAGGCAGAGGATTTCGGACGTGAGTTTCAGGCTCTCAGAATGGCTATAAAGACCGTTGACGATTTCCAGGGCGCGCTCAACCACATATACACATTCAGCAGCAAGCACTCCGAGGCTATCATCACCGAGAATATGGAGTCGGCAGAATTGTTCCTCAACTCAGTGGACGCCGCCTGTGTTTACGTGAACACCAGCACCGCCTTCACTGACGGAGCGCAGTTCGGCCTCGGCGCCGAGATAGGAATCAGCACCCAGAAACTCCACGCCCGTGGCCCAATGGCCCTCAAGGAACTCACCACCTACAAGTGGCAGATCCGTGGCAACGGCCAGACAAGAGCATAGGACTTGGTTAGTTTTTTTAACAAGAAAACGCGCTTAATGAGCTTTTAATCGGATTTGGAGCGCAGAAAACCGGTTATTAACATAACCCCCAAACGCCTAACGCCAGAAAACAAAAGGATAAAAAACACCGTTCTTACGGTTTTCTTTGTTTTGTTTTCTGGCGTTAGGCGTTTTTTAGCAAAAACTTGTTTTTGCAGTTTTCTAAGCACTCCAAGTATTAGTAAGGAGAATTAGTGCTTGTTTTCTTGTTTAAAAATTCTTTCCGTTACTTCACCTCGATAGAAGCGGTTGTGTTAATCTCTCCAAGGCGGTTGCGGACCTGATAGCTGAAGTAGCCGGGGAAGTCGTACTTGCCGGGCTTGGCATTTTCCGATACCTTGATATTGTATTGGAGAACGATATTGTCCTTATCAACCGGCAACTTGTACCACTGATAGAAAACCTTGTTGTTCTCATAATAGAAATTGGCGTTGTCGCTCTTTCCGCTAATCTCAGTAGCCACAAAACCCTCAGGCAGAAGCTGCTGATACTGCGCATAGCACGCAAGGTCGCACTTCTTGATATTTACTGTAACAACAAAAGTATCACCAGGCTTCACCTCGTTCTGAACCTGACAGTTAGCCACAGGAACCTGTGCAAAAGAATTTGCCACCAATCCGACGATGGCGATTATGAGGAAGAATATTTTTTTCATAATCCAATAGAGATAATTTTTGAAAAATTTTTGGATAATTTTTGATAATTCGTGTTTGGGCCTTGTAAAGACGCACGGCCGTGCGTCTCTACGAACCTATCACCGCCAGAGTTTTCTCGATATTGTCGGTCAGGTGCATGAACGAGAGGTCCTCGTCCTTTATAACCTTGTAATCGTTTTTGAGAACCTGCTTGGTCCAAGTGATTGCGGGAAGCCAGAAACTTCTGTCCTGGAAAACTATCGGACGGTGCTCGATGGCGTTCATCTGCATATAGGTCATACATTCTGTAACCTCGTCTAAGGTGCCGAAACCTCCGGGAAGAGCCACAAACGCTGTTGCAACATTCCAGAAAAGTTGTTTTCTTGCGGCTATGTTGCTGAGTACCAGGTTGTATTTTGGATCAATGTAGTCGTTCTGGACGAAAACATCCTTGAACTTCATACAAACGCCGACACTCTTTCCGCCAGCCTTCTGAGCGCCCTTGTTAACGGCCTCCATAAGTCCAGGGCCACCGCCTGTGATTACGGCGTAGCCAGCCTTGGCCAACTCGTAGCCGGTTTTCTCGGCAGCGGCGTAGGCATTTGTATCAGGCTGTATAGATGACGAGCCAAACACCACAACGCATTTGTCAAGGTCCTTGAGAGCTTCCATACTCTCCTGTATTTCTGTCTGATAATTATTCAGTTCCATAATTTTGCTTCTAATAATATGGGGCAAATTTACTTTAATTTTTTGAATAAATGATATATTTTGGTGATAATTTTAGGAATGGATTACAATACCCCCTTCAGCAAGAACGCCGAATACAATGGGAGCGTCAGAATCTTGGAATCGCTTTCTGCTCGTCCTACATTGTAGTCTCCGAATTTCAAGCACTGATGAACATCATATATTTCAGGCTTTTTAAGCAATGTGGAAGCGCTCTTCGTTTTTCCGCTTCTGGCCTTCACTTCCAGAATAGTACATTTGCCTTTGTACCTGATTACAAAGTCGATCTCCAAACCTGAATCCTTGTGATAATAATAAAGTTTGCGTCCTGCCTTGCCAAGCAAATCTGCCATTAGGTTTTCGTAAATGGCACCCTTGCAGGCAGATAGATTGCCTTGTAGTATATCGAACGCCGTGCCTTCCTCCAACATAGAGGTAAACAGCCCTGTATCAGCCATATATATTTTGAAACAGTCGTTTATTGCGTTTACATCAAGCGGAAGTCCCGTGATATTGAGGTTGTAGCATCTGCGCACTATTCCTGCGTCTTCTATCCATTGTATGCATCCCGAATATACCGAGGCGCGCGCGTTTTTGCTGATTACTGAGTACTGGAATTTCTTGTTTTCCTTTGCCAATTGTTTTGGAATACTCTCGAAACATTCTCTGATATTGGGTTTCAGCGATTCGTCGGCGTATTTCACCATATCATCCTTGTATTCATCTATTATCCTTGATTGTACACGTTTCACCTTGGCCATATCGTGAGAATCAAGAAAAGTGTTTACAGCCTCGGGCATACCACCTACTATAATATATTGTAATAGCAATTCCTGCATACGTTTGTGTATCAGCACAGGCACTTCGGTTTCTGTCTCCATACAGTTTCTTATCTTCCCGATTATCTGTTCCGAAATGCCGTTGGCCCACAGAAATTCCTCAAAACTAAGCGGATACATCTCAATAATCTCCTCGTAGCCTACAGGAATGGAACGGGGGTATTCCACGCCACCGTTACTGAGTTTTTTGCCATAACCTTTTACTCCAAGGAGAGAGCCTGTTGCAATTATATCGAATCTTCCGTCCAGATGGAAAAATTTGAGTGAGGTTCTGGCCTGAGGACATTCCTGAATCTCGTCGAATATGATACAGGTTTTGCCGGGCTCAAACACAGCATTCCTTAATACTGACGACAACCCCATTATTATATCATCCACATCCAGCGACCCTTCAAAAGCCATTGCAACCTTAGGCATTTTCACAAAATTGATATATACAACGTGGGTATAGTTTTCCTGAGCGAATTTTTCTACTATATATGTCTTGCCACACTGACGCACTCCTTTAATTACCAGTGGCTTATGTGCCTTGGTATGTTTCCATTCCTTCAGTTCGTTTTCAATGTCTCTCTTTAGCATACTTACACTTTTTCAAGGGAATAATTACTGATTCGTTACACTTTTTCAAGGGAATAATCAACGATTTATTACACTTTTTCAAGGGAATAACCGTCGATCCATTACACTTTTTCAAGGGAATCATTGCGCAAAGATAAATAAATTACCAAGAACACCACATTTTTTTCTTCATTTTATTGTCATCAATTAATCTTTTCCATATCTTTGCACCAAATAATCATTCAGATGAATATAGAGAAAATCATACAGAGCATTTGTTATCTTGTCAGCAAACAGCAGGATGGCGTTATGGATACTATGAAAGTGTATAAACTTTTGTGGTTGTGCGACCGTCTGCATATCAGGAGATATAGCCGTACGGTATCAGGTGATGATTATTTTGCTCTTCCTTATGGTCCGGTGCCTTCCACTGCCAAAAACTTGGTGGATGGCAAGTATAAGGGCGAGAGCGGTTTCTCTGATTATATTGCAGTGTTGCCAAAGCATCAGATCAAGGCCGTTGCAAAGCCTAAGATGGATGAGTTTTCTGAGAGTGATATAGAGGTGATGGATGCTGTTTGGGAAGAATTTGGCAATATGACTGCTGTTGAATTGTCCAATTATTCACACACATTCCCCGAATGGATTAAGTATGAGTCAGCATTGAAGGATTCTACCAAGAAAAACGGCTATAAGATCGACAAGGATTTGTTTTTTGAGAACAAGGAAGAAAAGTCAGGCCTTTTTGTGGATGACGAGGAAATCCTTGATATGACAAAAGAAGTTTATCATCAATACAGATTGTCGTAATGGAACTTCCTCAAGAACTTCTCTCAATAATCAATTTCGAGAACAATATTTATTTTTTCAAGGAAGACTGTCCAATTGGTATTCCCAGCCATATGCATATCTGCATCAAACAGAAAGACCGAATATTGCTGTTCTCTACCTGTACCTCTCAGATTGATACTGTTTTCAGATTGGCAATGCGCAGAGGCACAGATCCTAATACATTCCCTTGTTTCAAGAAAAACGAATCCAACCAATTTGACAGGGACCTGACATTCGTAAACTGCAACAACATAACTGAATGTAGTCTTGAATATTTCAACAAACTTGTATCAGAGAAAAAAATAATCTGTCTCGACGGCGTAATTACAGATTATGAGATGCAGCTGATAGTAAATGGAGTGAAACTAAGCAAGACCGTTCCGATGAAGATAAAGGAAATGTTCAAATAGCATAATTGTAGAGACGCGCCCCTGGCACGTCTCTCTTTTTTTAATAAATCCGCGCACATCCGCCCAATCCGCGTCATCTGCGTTCCAATAACCTACTTATAGAAATTCCTGACAAATCCACTGCTGTCTCCTTTTTTCAGCACCAATCCGTTCCAGACAGCCTTCAGGAATCCCATTCCGTAACTTGTCAACTGAACGAAAACCGCCTCTATTGAGAGCAGCGCCACCTTGAATCCATTGCTTCTGAGTGAATCCACGAACACCAGCAGCGAGAACAAAATCAGCGGCGAAATGCAGATTAGCGGCGCTATCCAGTTCTTGAAAACTATTCCGCAGACTATAGCCGCCAACAGGCAGAAAACCTCGCCGAGAAGGAAACACGCCGGAAGAAAATGAACCAGTTTAAGCGACTGAGGATGACGGAGATAGAGATTTATCCTTGCGCATCCGCTGTTGAAAACCTGACGGAAAAACTTTCTGAAATCTGTCCTGCGCTTGTGATAGACAAAAGCCTCCTTTATCAACTGAGTAGTGAAACCGCTCTCCAAAATGCGCAGAGTCATATCAATGTCCTCGCCGAAACGCATTGTGGAGAATCCGCCGGTCTTCAGGAAAACCTCGCGCGAGAATCCCATATTGAAACTCCTTGGGTGGAATTTCCCGGCCTTCTCGCTTGCGCCGCGTATTCCGCCGGTGCTGATTATCGAGGTCATAGCATACGAAATAGCCTTCTGAATTGGCGTGAAGGTTGGCAACGCCGCATCGGGACCGCCGAAACAGTCGGTGTAATTCTCAGAGAGCCTGTCGGTTACAATCTGCATATAGTTGTCGGGGATTATGCAGTCGCTGTCGAAGAAGATTACATAATCCTTGTCGGAGCGCTCGGCGCCGTAGTTTCGTGTAAGACCCGGACCAGAGTTCGGCTTGGTGAAATATTTGATATCCAGCAGATTGCTGTATTTGGATACGATATCCTGGGCGGGAACGTCGCTGCCGTCCTCCACCACTATCACGTCAAAATTCTTGACTGTCTGCCTCGTAAGGCTCTCCAACAACTCATCCAACTCGTTTGGACGGTTGTATAATGGTATTATTATGCTGAAAGAATACATTTTCGATTTTTTTTCCACGGGCTATGCCCATGGTTACCCACGTGTAGCCCGCAAGGGGCTCTCTATTGATATGGGCTGGTTTATAATTTGTTGTCAGTTGTAAAGGTGGCCCTTGTGGCCACTACAAGGGTAACCGCTGGCATCGCCTGCGGCTTATCCCATCCACTCATCCACCGTTCTCATTATTTCGTCGAAGTCGAATGGACTGTGCCACTTTCCGCCGAGTTCCTTGCCGAACCAGGTGATCTGTTTTCGGGCATAGCGGCGGGTGTTGCGCTTGATGAGTTCAACGGCTGTCGGGAGGTCCGTCTTGCCGTCGAGGTAATCGAACAACTCCCTGTAGCCCACGGTGTTCAGCGGCATCAGGTTGCGGTACTGCACCAATGTTTTCACCTCGTCCAAGAGGCCCTCGCTCATCATAATATCCACACGGCGGTTGATGCGGTCGTGAAGAATCTCTCGGTCCATATTCAGACCAATCCTCAGAATCTGAAAATCACGCTCTTTCTTCTTTCCTTTCATAAACGACGAGAAGGGCTTCCCCGTTGTAAGGCACATCTCCAAAGCGTGGATAATGCGCGTATGATTGTCGAGGTCGCACTGGCTATAGTATTGAGGATCAAGCCCGAGGAGCATAATCCGAAGCCTTACTAATTCGCCGTCGTTAAACATATCCCAAAGTCTTTTCCTGATTTCCGGGTCGGGGTCGGGAGCCGAGTCAATGCCATTGCATACGGCGTCCACATACATCATAGATCCGCCGCACATTACCGCCACATCGTGGGTCTCGTGGATTTTCTTTATAGCTGATAGCGCCTCCTCCTCAAACATAAATGCGTTGTAATTCTCTGTTACAGAGTGGTTCTGCATCAGATGATGAGGCACCATAGCTAAAACGCCATTAGCTGGAACCGCCGTGCCTATCCTCATCTCGCGGAAAATCTGACGGCTGTCGGCGTTCACGATCTCGGTGCCGAGAGCCTGGGCCACACGCACCGCCGTATCAGTCTTGCCCGATGCTGTCGGACCTTCTATTATTATCAGTTTCTTCATCTTTGGCCTCGCGTTTCTTCAAAAATTCCACATAATAAGTTTTTACCAGGCAACTGAACGGAATGGCGACTATAAGTCCTAAGAAACCAAGAAGTTTTCCCCATACCGACAGCGAGAGCAGTATCATTGCCGGATTCAGCCCCGTGGTCTTGCCCATTATCTTGGGAGTTATTATCATGTCCTGAAGTATCTGAACCACAATGAATACCGCCGCCACCGGCAATATCACCATCCATACCGAACTGCCGTCTTCCATGGCCTTTACGAAACACAGCAGCAGAGCCGGCAGAAATCCCGCTATCTGAAGGTACGGCACTATATTCAGCGCGCCCACCAGCAGGCCGAGCATCACGCCTAATGGAAGCTCCACCAGCCAGAATCCGAATGCGTAGAGCACCATCACAATCAAAACAATCATGATCTGTCCGCGGAAATATTTCTGCATTTCAGCTGTAAATCTGCTGAGAATTTCCATCGAACGCTCGCGGAATCTTGTGGGTATCAGCTTCTTGATGCCATTGCTTATATCGTCGTAGTCCAGCATTACGAATATCAGGTACAGTAGCAGAACAGCGCCGCCCAAAATGCTGTTCATCAGGCTGAAAGTCTTGCTGAACACCATCGACAGCTTGGGCCATATTTCCTCGATCAGGGTGTTGATGTTTCCGCTGTTGAGTATCGACGACAGGCCGTCGTCGGTGCCTATCGATTCTATGAACTGCACGGCAAAATCCGGAAACACGTTTCTCCATTCCGCAAGTATCTGCCTGTCGTTGAGCAGGGTATACAGATTCCGCGCCTCGTTTATCAGCTTGGGCAGTATCAGATACATTACGCCGGTAAGCAGCGCGGCGCTCAGCAGCAGAGTAGCGGCTACAGCTAATGACCTTTTTTTCAGGTATTTGCATAGCATATTCACCACCGGGTTCAGCAGATACGCCAGCACCAGGGCTATTGCGAACGGCAACAGCACGTTTCGCAGGTAATACACCAGTAATATCAGAGCTATTGCGCCGGCTATCTTCAGTATCAGTGGAATTTTCTGTTCCATAGTCACTTCTATTAAGCTTTCAGCAGAAACTCCATGGTATCCACTCCGTCGGCAAAGTCCAGAATATCAGGATGCTGGGCCATGCCCAACTTCACTGTTCTCACGCCCGGAATCTCCACATTGCTTGCCACGCATTGCAGATTGTCCTCCATGGCCTTCAGCTTGTCAGCCAGAGCGTTCAGGCTGTTGTACCTCTCCGCAAACACCACTCCTATAGGCGAGTTTAGTCCATCGTCCTCCTTCAGCAACACGAAATTGTTGTCGAGGATAGGCTGCTCGCTCATCAGATAGATAGCCTTGTTGTAGGTGTAGTTGTCGGAATATTTTGGATTCCTCATCACGTCGGATTTATGGATTATACCGCCGAAAAAGTCGGAATAATTGTAATCCTCAGGCACATAAATCTTAGACACACTGCGGCATCCCAATCCGTAGAAAGCAAAGATGTCGTCAGCCAGGGCGGCGTAGTCTTCAGCGGTCTCATTGCCAGATAGAACCGCCACGGAGTTTCGTCCACGGCGGATAATGTGCGGATACTTGGCGAAATAATAGTCGAAATATCGGCTCGAGTTGTTGCTTCCGGTTGCGATAATGGCGTCGAACTTCTCGGGTGCGCCGTCCTCTATGATAATCCTGTCTGTCAGGTCGGGATTTATCTTTTTCAGGGTTTCAGCTGATAACCTTGGCAGCAGGCTGTCCTTGCCCGAAGGCTTCAGCACCAGTCTGCATCCACTCATCAGCACGCAGAAAATATCGTGGAAGCACACCAGCGGAATGTTTCCGGCGGCTATTATCTTCACTTTTGTGTTTTTTGCAGCTGATACGTTGTATCTGTTGCAGAATCTGTCCAGCGATTCCTCGCCCAGCATCTCGGCAAGGCTCATCAGCTGCATCCTCACAAACTCTGGATAAAACCAGCCGTTCATCTTCTGGCACTCCGTGATAGCGGAGCGGAATTTCTCCACCTCGCCCTCGAAACCCTCCACGCCGCCATCCTCACAGCACGCCGCGCGGAATATCTGCCCTAATATCTTGAAAGTATCTTTGTACATAATTTTTTATTCTAAATGTTGCTGACGGAAAATTTCTTTCTGATACTCAATCTCGCGCTTGAGTTCCTCTGTGGAAGGAAGATAAGTAAGATATTTAGCCTGAAAAATCTGCTCACTTCCATTTAGTACACTGTAACGGGCCATGTCGTCGCTGGTTTCGGAGCAGAGCAGAAGTCCGATTGTAGGATTATCGCCATCGGTACGCTTAAGTTTGTCGTACATACGCACATACATATCCATTTGTCCAACGTCTTGATGACTTATCTGACTGGTTTTCAAATCTATGAGTACAAAGCATTTGAGAATGTAGTTATAGAAAACCAAATCTATATAGAAATCACCCATATCAGTCCTGATATGCTGCTGACGGCCCACAAAAGCGAATCCTTTTCCCATTTCCATAATGAAATTCTGGAGGTGAGAGATCACGGACTTCTCCAGATCCGATTCCGTGAAATCGGTATTGCTCTTCAGACCAAGAAACTCCGCAACAACAGGATTCTTGATGAATTCCAACTTGTCCTGCTGATAAGGTGCCGTAATCTTGTGCATCTCGTCGGCCACAGCCTTCTTGTTCTGAGATTGAATGGTTCTGTAATAATACTGCGACGCAATATTCCTGTGAAGAGTGCGCACACTCCACACCTCGTTGATAGCCTCCTTCTCATACCAGAACCTCGCCTCGTCATCTTCCACACGGATTAATTCAATGTAATGAGTCCAAGGCAACAATTGTGGCGACACTGTCGCCATAATCTCACTATGTTTTCGTTCAAAAGTATTTGCAAATTGTGGCGTCAGTGATGCCACAATTTCATTTCCTTCTGATTTACAGTCGTTTGTAAATTGTGGCATCACTGATGCCACAATTTGAGATTGTTGGCGCACTGCGTCAACAATTGCATTTTTGGCTGTGAATTGTGGAATCACTGATTCTACAATTTGAGGGAACATTTTGTAGAACTTAACATATTTATGAAGAGTACTTTTGTTAAAGCCTTTCCCATACTTCGCAGTCAGCATTTCAGCCAATGTTTCCATTACCTGTTTGCCATACTGCGCCCTTCCGTCCTCTTCCAGCTTCTCTTGCGCTATGCGTTTTCCGAGTAGCCAGTTGCGGATGGTGAGGGCAGTGTTTACGGCGCGGTATGCTTTCTCGCGGGCGTCCTCTATTATCAGGCAGCTATCGCCATAGAGGTTGTCGATTTCTTTTGGTGTTGTATTCTGATTTGCCATTTCAATTCCTTTTCTAATGCAAAGGTAAGCAAAAAATTGCGGATTAATCAAAATAAGGTATTTTTATTTTTGAAAATCAGCGATAATAAGTTAACTTTGCAAAGTATATATTAATACATTCGCACTATGATAGTATATCCCAACGCCAAGATAAACATTGGCCTCAATATAACAAACAAGCGGGCTGACGGTTTCCACGACCTGGAGACTATTTTCTGTCCCGTGCAGCTTTCTGATACCCTTGAGTTTACCATTAGCTGCGATGGCGCCGACCATTTCCAGACTCTCGGCATCGAGATCGACTGCAACGGAAAGAAAAACCTCGTGGAGAAGGCCCTCGACCTACTGAGGGAGCGCTTCACGATTCCGCCACTCGACATCAGGCTCACCAAAAACATACCCACAGGCGCGGGCCTCGGCGGTGGATCGGCCGACGCGGCTTTTTTCATCAGGGCAGCTAATGGCGAGTTCAATCTCGGGCTCTCCATCGGTGAAATGGAGCTGATGGCATCACGCCTGGGCAGCGACTGCGCATTCTTCATACAGAACACTCCCAAATACGCCACCGGCAGGGGAGAGGTGATGACCGACGCACCCGAATTCCCGAGGGATTTCAATGTGGCAATCATCAAGCCGGATTTCGCCATATCCACGGCATTGGCTTACAGCAAGGTAAAGCCGCAGACTCCCAAGACATCGCTCTTCAATGACTACCTGAAGCCGGTATCAGCTTGGAAAAACCTGATAAAGAACGATTTCGAGGAATTCCTCTTCCCGATGTTCCCCGATCTTGAGCGCTACAAGAACGCGCTCTACAGCAGCGGAGCAGTCTATGCGGCCATGACGGGAAGCGGCTCCGCATTGTTCGGCATCTTTGATGGCGAGCCCGTGCTGGACCCCGAGATCGAGGCCATAAGGGTGCTTTAGAAAAAAAATACGATTTTTTTTATTGTTTGGAATTGTATTTGCCTAATTTTTTTTAATTTAGACAACTGATTTTTCACATTGCAATGTCCATGAATTCAAATAAAAAGAACAGCAGGATAAATCTGATACTGAATCTCGCCATGGGCGGATTCTTTACCATAATATTCGTGGTGCTTGCGGTCTGCACTTTGCGCACTCAGGATGCCGAGATGCGCCAGAAAAACTATGAGCGTATGGATGATGACATCTACAATCTGAAATACCGTCTGGAGACCGAGAACAAGATCAACCAGGAGAAGGTGGCGGAGTCGCTGCGCCTTTTCGTCCATTTTATGCGTCAGAACAGCCAGATCACCGAGGAGAAAGACACCATGGGCCGCCAGGGCACCAATTTCGTGACCGGCGAGTCAAATTACGTGCGCATACCGAGATGGACCAACAAGGGCAAGGACATCTCCTCGCTCAATGTAATAATCGAAAACGTATACAGCCTTACCGGCTCTCAGTCGGCTGTGTATCAGAAGATTCCCGAAGGATACCTGATAATGGCCTCCAATTTCGACCACGGCGACAAGGAGCTCCTTACAGACATCTTTATCCCTAACTCATCGGATATAGTGCCCGCGGTGGAAAACGGCGAGATCTTCTCGGCCAATATGACCATTCTGAAAAAACAGTTTGTGGCATCGTTTTTCCCGCTCTTCCTCAATTCCCGAATCAACGGAATGATATCCTGCATGAAGCGGTTCAGCATCTCCAAGCAGACCACCGACTACGTGAAGAACCATCTCGTAAATCAGTCGGGCTATCTGTTCTTTATCAGCAAGTCAGCTGATATCAACATCCATCCCGAGATGTCGAATGTGGAGAGCCTCCACGCCGAGCGCATCTTCAATAAGATAAAGACAGCTGATACCACCAAATCCATAGTCACCACATCCTACAAGATGCCCGAGAAGGAATACGAAGTGTGTCAGAAGGTATTGTATATCAGCGACCTCGATGCCTACATCGGAGTATGCTGTCCCGAATCGGAGCTGGGCATAGATACATCGCGCAAGGTGAGCGTGGTGCTCATGTTCACAGGATTTCTGCTGCTAACACTGCTGCTGATGGTATTCGTAAACAGGATGTTCTTCTCGGTATTCAACAAGATCCGCTACTTTGTTTTCCAGATAGCTGATGGCAAGAGAGTGGAGAGGCAGACATCATCCATAGTATCGAGGATAGAGCCAGTGGAGTTTGCCGAGATGGAGAAATTTGTAAACAACATCATCGACAAGCAGCAGAAACGCATAGAATGTATCGAGCAGCTGAAAAGCGGAGACTTCAGCTCGCCATCAGAGCTGGAGAAAGGCCAGGACTACGAGGGCGACCTCCTGCTCTCGCTCAAGGAAAAGCTATCGGCGCGCGAGGATACCGACCGCAGCCAGAAAGAGGACATCGAGCATACCGACTGGATAAACAACGGAATCACCACATTCATCGAGATCCTGCGATTCCATGGACAGGAGCGCAAGGTATTGGCATACAACATCATAAGCAATCTCGTAAAATATGTGGGAGCCATACAGGGAGCCATATATTTCACCAACGAGGACAATCCCGACGATATAAGGCTCGAGCTGTCGGCCTGCTATGCCTACGAGAAACAGAAACTCATAGAGCAGTCGTTCTCGGTAGACGAGGGACTTCTGGGACGCGCCTACCACGAGAGCCGAATCATAAACCTTACCGACCTGCCTCCGGGATACATGAGAATCGTAAGCGGTCTGGGTGACGCCCAGCCAAACAACCTCATAATCGTGCCGCTCATCTTCAATCAGAAAATCAGCGGAATGATAGAGCTCGCTTCATTCAAGATTTTCGAGGATTATCAGGTTACATTCCTCACACGCATAGCCGAATCCATAGCATCGGCCATCTCGGGACTCAAGATCAGCGAGCGCACCGAGACCCTGCTTCAGCGCAGCCAGGAGCAGAGCAAGCTCATGAAGATTCAGGAAGTGGAGATGAGGCGAAACCTCCAAGAGATGCGCCGCCTCAAGGAAGAGGCCGAAAACAAGGACTCAGAGATGCGTGGACTCTTCCGCGCCGTGGATGCCACATCACTCGTTACACAGTACGACAAGGACGGCACCATATTGAGAGTAAACTCCAGAGTGATAGATACAATGCAGATTCCGGAGGAAGACCTCGTGGGCAAAAACCACGCCGAGATCTCCAACTTCAATCCCGAGGACAAGAACTACCGAAAGTTCTGGGAAGACCTCCGTCACGGACAGACACGCAGCATTGTGGAATCAATATCCACACCTCAGCAGAAGAAAGTCTGGATATCAGAGACATTCTCGCCCATCACCGACGACCGCGGCAATGTGCTCAAGATCATCAACATCGGCATGAACATCACCGAGACCAAGGTGCTCGAGCAGCAGCTCCGCCGTCAGGAAAAAGAGATCAACCGCCAGATGGACAAGCTCTCCGAGAAGGAGAAAGAGGTTTCTGAGAAACAGCGCTACATCGAGGACCGCGAGCTGCAGATGAAGACCTTCAACAACGCCATCGACTCGTTTGTAATAAAAGTGGAATTCAGCCGCAGGGGCGTTGTGCTATCGGCCAATTCGCTGTTCTACAATGTAATGAAACTCACCGATCCCGATGTCATCAACCACGACCTGGTGGAGTTCCTTACTCCCGAGTACGTATCGCCATTCTCCACATCCCTCACCATACTGTGCGCGGGCAGAGAGCAGAGCGAGAAACTCAAGTTTGCCACCACGGCAAATACGGTGCTCGTAAGCGCCAACCTCTTCCCGATGATGAACTCTAAGGGCGACGTGGAAAAGATTTTGCTTTTGGGTAATATTATTAGTGCTTAGAAATATGGTAACTAAAATAAAGAACTGGATAAAGGCATTTTTCGGAAAATCATACGACTTCTATTTCGTATACGGAATAGTAAGTTTTGTGATGGTGATGTCTATAGCCATAGTAATAGGACTTATAGGCCGCGCCGGCAAGATCAGCGAGGCCAAGGAGAATGTGGAAAAATGCTCGCAGAACGTGTCGAAATCGCTCCGTGAGGTAATTTCCGCCAAGGTCGATAATCTCAACACACTCTCGTTGTGGTTTGTGCAGATAGGCAACCCCGAGCTCAGTTTCTCGCTCGACAGAAACCAGGCCGACGTGCTATTGCAGGAAAACATCTCGTCGCAGGCCGATATGAAATCACTCTTCATGGTATGGGAGCCTAATATGTTTGACGGCAAGGATACTCTGTACGCATCCACCGAATACCACGACAGCACCGGCAGATACATCCCCATGTTCATCAAGCGCCCCGACGGACTTGTGGAGCACGACTGCATACGAAACTACAACGACAATGCCGACGTAAACTCCTATTACTATTACAAGACCAAGAAAAACGTATTTGTGCAGGAGCCCCGCATCCAGCGCGAATCTGCCCACAATCTGCTGATAATGCCCATTGTGTATCCGCTGCACTTCGGCACCAAGCTGCTCGGCGTGATAGGCGCCGATTACGCAGTAAACAACCTCAACCAGCAGCTCAACTTTGCCGACAAGCCCGAGGGATGTCAGCTCGTGATATTCTCATCCACAGGCAAGGTGGTGGTATCGCCCGACAAGAACCTCCTGATAGGCCGCGGAGTAGAGGCCGTATTCGAGGACTCGCCAGATTTCTACTACATCAAGTTCCGCAGGGGCGAGGAGTTCGAGCACACTGTGGGCAACGATTACATAATGTCGCGCACATGCCAGCTCATTGATGTGGACGCGCATTTCTCCATCTGCCTTATCTGCGACAAGTCGGAGCTGAACCGCGCCGGCAACTCGTTTCTGCTCTGGACCCTCGGAATAGCGCTCCTGATATTCGTCCTGCTGATGCTGCTCATATACCTCTTCAGATGGTATTACACAGCCCAGGTAAACGTGCTCTCGCGCAAGGGCGAGGACATAGCCAATGTCGACAAGCCATACGTGCAGGATTCCAGGATATACGTGCCCGAGTTCCGCGCACTCGACGATACATTATACAAATACCACAAGACATTCGTAAAAATCCGCGACCTGAACCGCGAGATAGAGCTCTACCGCTACGAGGACGAGCTCAACACTCTGGAATCCGACAACATATTCCAGAAATCATACAACTCGATGCTCGATACACTCCGCAAGATAGCCAACAGCGAAAACGAGCGCAAGAGCAAGGAAATATCCGAAAACTGGATAGCACAGGGCGTGGCCGCCATCAACGAGAGCATGCGAATAGGATCCAACAAGGTAGACATACTATCGCAAAACATCCTGATGACACTCGTAAAATACACCAAAGCCGTATTCGGAGGCCTGTACATATACACCAAGGAAGCTGATGGCGAGTATCTGGTACTCAACGCCGCCGTGGCGCTCAATCAGAAAAAAGCCGTAAAAATCAAGATAGAGAAAGGCGTGGGCCTGGTGGGCACGTGCGCGCTCGAGAAACAGGCCATCTACCTCGAAAAACTCCCCGACGACTATGTGAACGTATTCTCGGGCCTCGGAAAATCTAAGCCGAGAGTGCTCGCAATACTCCCGATGCTATACGACGGCGAGCTTGTGGCCGTGGTGGAGATAGCATTCATATCCGAGCTTCAGCCCCACGAGAAAGAATTCCTCTCCGTAATATCATCCACAA
Source organism: Bacteroidales bacterium (assembly GCA_045628165.1). Taxonomy (GTDB): domain Bacteria; phylum Bacteroidota; class Bacteroidia; order Bacteroidales; family UBA3824; genus UBA3824. The sequence continues at coordinate 44,397 of JAZQPB010000214.1, forward strand.
TAGCCAGCTCGCTCGTTACCGCCCGCATCAACGAGCAGACAGAGCAGCTGATGAAACAGTTCCGCTCGCAGGCCGACACACTGGCCCAAAACGAGAAACAGATGTCCGAAAACATCAACCAGCTGAAAGTGGAGCAGCAGAAATCTCTCGACCGCGAGGTAGAGATGAAAGGACTCATCGAGGCGCTCAACAACTCTGTGCTCACTCTCGAATTCTCGCCATCGGGCAAGCTCCTGGCCGCCAACGAGCGTTTCCTCAAGACCATGCATTATGATCTGGCCGAGATACAGGGCGTAAATATCAGCGACCTCTGCCGATACGCCAAAGACGAGCACAACGCCATGATGACCCAGGTAATGCAGGGCAAATATTACGAGAAGGAAATCAAGCGATTCACCAAAAACAAGGAAGAGAAATGGCTTCTGGCCTCATACACACCATATTACGATTATGAGGGCAAGCTCTCGAAAATCCTGTTCTTTGCCACCGACATCACTGCCAACAAAAAACAGCAGGAAAAACTCGACAACACCAATAAGGACAACGAGAAACTCATCCACAAACTACGCATGGAGCTGGCCGCCGCCCGCAGCGAGGCCAAGGGCGATTAGCGTCCTCCATTATGTATCATATCAGCTGATGGCAAAAAATCCGTATGCGGCATCTCTCCGGGGCGCCCATACGGATTTTGTGTTTCTTAATGAATAATTAAACAACATTTCTGCACAAATCCGGAAAACATACTTACCTTTGCATCGGTTTTGTTGGCGGAGCATGGCCATGTGTCCGCCATTAAAAGGGAACCGGGTGAAAATCCCGGACTGTCCCGCAGCGGTGAGCCTATATTATATAAGGTGTGCACATCCTAAATTTGCCACTGGAAAATTTTTCCGGGAAGGCGTGCGCACCGGGCAAGTCCGAAGACCTGCAAGACCATTTGGGATGTACAGCCCCGAGGAGGGCCCGGGCGTCCGTAATTTTTTTCAGCTAATATCCATGAAATACAGATTGCCATGCACCATACTGGCGGCGTGGGTGCTATCGGTTTGCCATGCCTCTGCGCAGACCGACACATCCTCCATGCGCCACCAAGAGCACGACCCCATACCTATAGTAAACTACAGGTACAGGAGCGGCGCGTCGGTGCAGAGGATGAGTCACGGCGACATCAAGCCACTGCCTGTCACCAAGATAGCTGATGCGCTCAGGCTGATGAACTCCGTGAACATAAAGGACTACGGCGGAATAGGCGGATTGCAGACCGTATCGGTGCGCGGACTCGGAGCCTCGCACACGCTCATCAACTACGACGGAATCCAGATCTCCAACACTCAGGCCGGGCAGGTTGATATATCCAGATTCAATTTCAATGATGGACAGGTCCTGCAGCTTGAGATAGGCGGCGCCGGATATATGGCCACGGCAAGGGAATACGCGTCGCCTGCCACGATAAACATTCAGACGGGAAAGCCGAATTTCCGGGAAGGCCGCCGCGACGCCGTGAGCGCCACATTGAGAGCCGGATCTTTCGGACTTATAGGCACTTGCGCTCAGTGGGCTCACAAACTATCCGACCGCGCGTACATAAAAGCCGATGGCGAGATAATGTCAGCTAATGGCGAATATCCGTTCACGCTCACCAACTACAAGACCGTGACACGTGAGCGCAGGATTAATTCCGACGTACTGAGCTGCCACGGAGAAATATGCTATTCGCTGGAGACTCTGCCTGACGAGCTGAAACTGAAAGCCTACGCCTACAAGAGCGACCGTGGACTGCCCGGCAGCGTGGTTCTCTACAACAAGACCGCCAACGAGCGTCTGATGGATAGGAACTGTTTCTTTCAGGGAAGTTTCCGTCACAAATTCGGCAACATCCTGACAGCCAAGCTGTATGCAAAGGCCAACTATTCAAACTCGCTGTACACCGACAGGAATGTGAAATACTTGGACGGACTTCTCGAGGAAAACTCCACTCAGAAGGAGCTCTATCTATCGGAGGTGTTAAACGTGAAAATTCCGAAGCTCAGGAGCTTCGCTACTTTGAGTATCGACCAGACGCATTCCACTCTTGAGAGCAGCATCAAGAACTGCCCGATGCCGAGCCGCAACACTCTGCAGGGCGCGCTGGAATACGGCGTACGCTTTCTTGACGCTTTCAGCTGCCGTCTGATAGGAATTTATACACGTGTGCGTGAGAATGTGGAAACAGGAAAGCATTTTCAGGACCTCGACAAATGGACTCCAACGGTGAAAATCTGCCGTGATTCTTATCACAGGTTCGTTCCGTCGGTGGCGGTCACATACAAGAACACATTCCGCGTGCCAACATTCAACGAGCTCTATTACACGAGCCTCGGCACCACGGGACTGGTTCCCGAGAAGGCGCAGGAGTTTCAGCTGGATATCAGCTGGAAAAAAGATTTTTCCCTGGCTCTGTACCGCAACTATGTGATAGACAAGATTGTGGCCATTCCTACAACCTACGTCTGGAAGATGGCCAACTACGGCAAGGTGGAGATTACGGGTGTGGATCTATCGGCGGGCAGGCAGCTGAAAAGCGAATACGTAGATTTTGCCATCAGCTGCAAATACACATACCAGAAAGCGCTGAATCTCAACGAGAAAAATCCGAAACTGTATGGCGGTCAGATTCCGTATACGCCGCCGCACTCGGGCAGTTGTTTTATATCAGCTGATACCAGAATAATTGCCATCAGCTGCTCGGCACTCTGGAGCGGAAAGAGGTATGCCGCTGAATACAATATTCCTGATAATGAGATGGATGCGTATGTGGAATTTTCCGCGTCGGTGTCCAGGGATTTCAGGATAAGGCAATCGGATTTTTCGGCAAAGCTGTCGTGCATCAATCTCGCCGACCGGCAGTATGATGTGATAAGGTATTACCCTATGCCGGGAAGGCAGTGGAGAATGGAATTGATTTTTAAACTATAAATAATTGTAAAGAAAATGAAAAAACAGTTTGTTAAAGTATTGAGCCTCTGCGCTCTAATTGCATCGCTCGCAGCGTGCAACAAGGAGGATAATGATCCTGAACTGGTACCCGACCCAATGGTGGAGCTTCAGGGCGCCTTGATTCTGAACGAGGGAAGTATGAACGCCAACAATTCCTGCATCGATTTTGTAGGCACCGACAACAAGCTTACCGAGAAGGTTTTCCAGTCGGCCAACGGCGAGGCTATTGGCGATACGGGTCAGGATATCGTTGTATATGGCGGCCGGGTTTATCTGAGCGTTTTCGGCTCTGGCTATCTCGCCAAGCTCGATATGAGCGGCAAGTTGATAGAGAAATACTCTTTTGCTAGCGCTGAGGGCCAGCCACGCTACATTGCCTGCAAGGGCGGCTATGTGTATGTGTCGCTGTATTCGGGTCAGGTGGCCAAGTTCGATACCACTTCCATAGCTAAGCCTGTGGCTTTTGCCAAGACCGGATCGCATCCCGAGACTATGGCCATAAAGGGCGACTCGCTTCTGGTGGCCAATTCGAGCAATTCGTACGAGGGCATCAGCAACGACATGCTTTCTGTGATAGACCTCACCACTTTTACAGCCAAAAAAGAGATAAAGCTCGTGGACAATCTCCAGACTGTGGAGGTGGTGGGCGACAGCGTTTATGTTACTTACTTCAACGCCGATTATTCTATCAGCATGATGAATGTGGATCTGAAGTCCGGCAAGAGCCAGGCTGTATCTCCTGCCACCAAGATTGCGGCTTACGGCAATTATCTTTTCTGCGCCAACTCGGCTACCGAATACGATGAGGCCTGGAATGCCACCACTGTCACCAATTTCTACAAGCATGACATCAAGAACGGACAGAACAGCTCCATTATTGACCTTGCCGGCTGTGATGAGCTGAAGACCGCTACTGTATATCTCCTGACGGTGAATCCTTATAATGGCGACATCTTTGTAGGCACCACTGACTATAAGACCAATGGACAGATTTACCGTTTCAACAGGAGCGGCAAGCTGATAGCCAAGTTCGAGACATCGGGCATCAATCCCAACAAGATGGTTTTCCTGGCCTGGTAATTGTTTCTGACTTGATTAATTGAATAATATTTAACGTGAGTTCGATGAAATACTCTTTGTGAGTGGATAAAATTCTTCGATCTCACGTTATTTTTTATGAAGTTTTTTTATCCGTGATTTTCTTGTTCTGACAGAGTTTCCCGCTATTCCTAATATTTGAGAGATTTCATAATCACTTTTCCCCAGAAATAATAGTGTTATGAAGAACTCTTCCTTTAAATTCAGGTTTTGGTAATTGGTGTCTCTGTATGTGATATAGTCTTCGTGTTTAAACATAAAAAAGTCTATATACAATTTTATGTTTTCGTTGTTTAGTTTTGAGAAGTAGCCGTTGCAGGCCACTGTATTGTATAGTTGTTCTCCTTCGGGATTTAGTAAGTGCATTCTGTTTTCTAATTCATCGAGTTGTTTCTTTAATATTTCTATGTCAGATGATTGCTCTTTTTTTTCGATTTCCTTTTTCAGGATTGTAATTTTGTTGATGTTTTCCAACTTTTCTTTATAGAGTAGTAAGTTGCGGTATTTTTGCCCTATTATTATTGATATTGAAATTGATATTATCAATATCGTAATTGTAAGTATTATTTTGTTGAGAGTTCTGTATTCCTGTTCCTTTAGTTCGTTGTTGAATTTTTGTTGGATTTCAAGAACTTTGTCGTTGGCAATCCTGTTGCATAGACTGTCTTTTAACAACAAAATTTTCTCAACGTTTTCGCTTGCTTCGTTGATTTTGTTGTTCTCTATGTTGTAATAGTATTTGTATTTAAGTATTTCTATCTGTAACTCGTACCATGGTTGTCCGGATATGTTTTCCCAAATGCTGTCGGCCTTGGCTGGATTGTTGCTGTTGTAGTACATTATAGCTAAGTTTTTGTATGCCTTTTTGTTTTGATTGGTCTTGATGGCCATGTTGAAATATTTCTCGGCCATTGCTGCGTCTGTTCCCATACACAATTCTCCCATTAGGTTGTACAAATATGCTTTGGGTTCGTCTTGTATGGCATCTGTGTTCAATTCTATTTTGTTGTAGTATTTCATTACACTGTCGATGTTGTTGTATTTTTTGTAGTAAATGGCCATGTTAAGACATGAATAGTATTGTGACTCTGGATCAAGGCCTTTTGAGTATTCGAGTTGCTTGTTGTAATAGTAAAGAGCCAGATCCTGTTGTCCGGAATTTATGTTTATGGAGCCTAACGCCCAAGCTATCCGATAATTAAGGAATGAGTCGTTGTATTTTGTGGCAATGGCCTCTGCTTTTTTACAGTATAAAGCGGCTTCCTCCAGGTTTTTGTTCCTGAATTCAATTACTCCTTTGTAATAATATGCATTTGCAAGTTTAATTATGTTTCCTGTCTGATTTTTTTCGTAATATTTAATGCATGAATTGATAATGGAATCGGTTCTAATCTCTCTTGTTCTGTAATCTATTATGGTTTTTAGTAGATTATAGTATATTATATCCGATTGTTTGCTGAATGAGTTGTCTGACAATCGGTCCATCAATGTTCGGGCAGAGTCAATATTGTTGCGGTTGAGAAGGTTGTCAATTTTTTCTAATATCGCTTCATTATTTACGCATCCTTCTGCGATAATAGTGATCAGGAATAGTATGGCTGTAATTTTTTTGTACATAGGTAGTCCTTTTTTTTGATTGCAAAAGTAACGTTTATTTCCGAATTGTGTTTTTAGATTTGTAACATGAAATGTTACAAATCTAAAAAAATGTGTTACATTTTGCTGATGTTTTGTAACAAGAAAATGTATTGTTCTGATTGTCAGACTGTTGCATTTAAAGTGTCGGTGGTGGTGATTTGTTTTATTGATATTCGTTTTTTAGTTTTGCGGTGTTCGAAATTAACACAATATTTTATGAGAAGACTGTTTTGGCTGTTAGCCGTTATGGTGGTGATTGTGTCGGGGGCAATAATTCCACCTCCAGAGGAGGGATTTCCTCCTGTATTTGGCCCTAGTCCGATGGACAATATAATTTATGTTTTATTTAATTAAACTAAATCATGAAACGACAGTTTATTCAAGTCGCATTGCTCATGGCAATGTTTGTTGTCGGCTCTTGTGCCGATGATGTTGTAGATTCTTCTGTGGTAACTGATGATGCAGTTAATTCGTTGGAGTTTAGCAACGAAGTTACCTTGGAAGAGGCTCAGGCGGATTTGGAATCCCTGCTGGATGATTTCAACAGAGGTCTTTCCAAAGCCGGAGTATCCAAGCGTGTAATCCGCGAGGCTTATACTATCCAGCCCCAAAGCGGTTTGTCCAAGAGTTCTTGTGACATTCCTATTCCTTTACATATCATTTCAGAATAGTGAAAGGAATACACAATAACTAATGTTAATTCTATGTTTTTAAGAAAACATAAAATCTTTGAATGTTAAATCATAAAACAAATTAATCATGAAAAAAGTATTTTTATTTTGGTCATTGATTGTGGCAGCGATGTTCTGTGGCTGTGGTAAAGAGGACGAGCAGACGGTACAAGATAATTCTGAGTGCGAATCTTCTGAGGAGCAGAAACTTAATAAAGATGTTGTGTCAGACAAAGATAATCCTGATATTTTGTATGATCTTCCAGGTGAAGGGGGAGGTACTGTTGATGGCAGGTTTAATCAGGATTATTATTATGTGAAAGGTATAGCTGGTCGTGCATTTTCTGATCAGGGAAAGGTTGTGATCTTTTTTACGCTTAATAAGGATTTTTCAGTTTTTCGTGATATCGCCATTGAGGATATTGCAAAGCAGATAGGAGACTCTTGTTGCAAGATTGATTTTCCACCATATCTTCACATGGCTCTTTACGACACATTATCAAGTATTTCTATTACCTGCGACCGTGATTATGATGCATTTCATGCGAAGGACAGCAATCTTGCCGACATTGCAGCGTTGTATTGTACATCCCCTATGCCTTACATCCAGAGCGGTTGTACCAAAGAGAGCGAAAGGTTAAAGGATGGCTTTATTGAAAATACCAGGGATTATTTTGACATATATAATCCGTTTTATGCAGTAGTAAAAAATCCTGCTGATAATATAAATCCTGCTTCTACAGGATATATCACTGATCGTCTGATGCTGGTTTTGGACAAGCAGCCTGATACTGATGAGGAAATTACAATGAAGATTTCTGCAAAATTTTCAAATAACGAGTACAGCTTTGAATGTAAATACAAGAAGTGATACTGGTAATCATAGTTATTACTTTGTTTCTGACTTGAATAATTGAATAATATTTGCTACCTTTGCGCTATATGAACACACTCACCGAAATATTAGTTGAAGAGAGGAAATCGAGGCGCAAGGGTGGCATTTATCATAAAACACAGGTTCAGTTTGCGTACAATTCCAACCGAATAGAGGGTAGCAAACTCTCTGAGGATCAGACCCGTTACATCTTTGAGACCCGCACTATCGGATTCAAGGACCAGGAGGCTGTGCCTGTTGACGACATCATAGAGACTGCCAACCATTTTGTGGCTTTCGATTATCTTTTGGACACCATCGACAAGCCATTATCCAACAAGCTTATAAAGGAATTCCACAAAATCCTGAAGACAGGAACTGCCGACGCTCAGAAATCCTGGTTCAAGGTTGGCGATTGGAAAAAACTTGCCAACGAGGTTTCCGGCCGCAAGACCGCCAAGCCCGAGGAGGTGGATAAGGAGATGAGGAATCTATCAAAATGGTACACTTCTCAGAAGGATATCACGCTTGAAACTCTTGCAAAATATCATCACAAATTCGAGAGCATTCATCCTTTTCAGGACGGCAATGGCCGTGTGGGAAGGCTGATTCTTTTCCGTGAGTGCCTCAGAAACAACATTCTCCCTTTCATCATCGACGACAACCACAAAATGTATTATTACCGCGGACTCAGCGAGTTCCTATATACTCCGGGTTTTCTGATAGGAACGTTTCAGTCGGCGCAGGATACATACGGCGCGTGGCTGAAATATTTCGGCGATTTCCTGTTGGAGGGGCTTAGACAATAAAATGATTTCTAAAATATGGAATACAAATATGTAATGAGACGCACGTCCGTGCGTCTCTACATTCTTCTAATATTCCTTACCACATTTTCCGCCTGTTTCCGTGGCAACGTGCAGGATTATCAGAATGTTGGGACAAGGGTAGATACCAAATATGCCACATTGCTGAAAATCAATCTTGTGGATGGTAATAGAATTGCCACAATCCTTAATCCCTGGGATACAAGCAAGGTTTTGGCGAAATACAATATTGATTCTCCGGTAACGAATGCGCTCGTTACAACCTCGCTACATTCCATCCTTATCAAAAATCTTGGCGGACTGGATAACATTGGCGGATTGTGCGACGCCGAGTATATCGTGGACAGCACTATTCAGGCAAGCATCAGCTCCAAAAAAATAATGAACTGCGGGGCCACAATGTCGCCGAATAAGGAAATGATTCTTGCCTTGAGGCCTGATGCTGTCTTAATCTCGCCATACGAGGGCGCCGACTACAGTTTCTATTCCGAGAGCGGACTCAATGTGATTCAGTGCGTTGACTATCTGGAGTCTACGCCGCTTGGTCAGGCCGAATGGATGAGATTTTACGGAATGTTGATAGGCCGTGAGAAGGAGGCCGACAGCATTTTCAGCATTGTGGAGCGCAATTATCTGAATCTCCGCGACAGCGTCAGGAATGTCGTCAACCGTCCCAAGATGATTGCCGAGCTGCTTACAGGTCAGGTCTGGTACACTCCAACGGGCCACAGTACCACTGGAGCAATCTATCACGACGCCGGCGCGGATTATATTTTCAGCAATATTTCAGCTGATAAGGCCGTAATGCCGCTTTCCTTCGAGCAGGTTTTGGCGAAGGGCCACGACGCTGATTTCTGGTTTTTCAAGTATTACAGCGATTCGGACTTCTCATACGAGAGCCTCGCCAATGATTACGAGCTCTACGCCGAGTTCAAGGCCTTCAAGGACAGAAACATCTGGGCCTGCAACACCAAGTATCTGCCTTATTATGATATAGTTCCGTTCCGCCCCGACATTCTGCTGCGTGATATGGTGGCGATACTCCACCCAGAGATCCTGCCGGAATATCAGCCGCGGTTTTTTAGTAAAATTAAGAATTAAGAATTAAGAGCTTCTATTCGGAAGGCCAGTCCCTTGTGGACTGCACGTGGGTAACCGCTGGCATCGCCTGCGGGGGCTAAACTGGATGACTGGTATGCTTATCTTTGAAGCCGCAGGCGATGCCAGCGGTTACCAATGTAATGGCCACAAGGGCCATCGCAACTGAGGTATCCTTTAAACTTTAAGCTTTACACTTTACACTTTAAGCTTTACACTTTACACTTTGTTCTCCAAAATCTCCATATTATTGATTCTTCTTGTCGTGTTGGCGGTGGCGTGCGTGGCTACGGGCAGCACGGAGCTTTCGCTGTGGGATATGGGGAAGGATGAGATTGCACGGAAAATAATTCTTGAATACCGTGTGCCTCAGTGCATTACTGCTGTATTGGCTGGAATGTCGCTGAGTGTGGCGGGGCTGATGCTTCAGACCACTTTTCATAATCCTTTGGCAGGGCCGTCGATTCTTGGAATCAGCACTGGGGCGTCGCTTGGTGTGGCTGTGGCCACTATGGCTATGGGAGGAGCGTCGGCGGCGTGGATCAATGTGGCGTCGGTAGTTGGGGCGCTGATGGGCGCTTTCGGGATTTTGGCGCTGATACTTCTCTTTTCCATGTTCCTGAAATCCAATACAATGCTGCTGATAGTCGGCATTATGATAAGCTATTTTGCATCGTCGGCGATATCGCTGCTCAATTATTTTGCGCCGAGCCAGAGCGTCAAGAATTTCACGGTATGGGGAATGGGCAGTTTCAGCAATGTGATGCCGAGTCAGATTTCTGTGTTTGCGCTTTTATGTATCTTGGGGCTGATATCGGCCTTTCTTCTCCTGAAACCGCTTAACGCAATGCTCCTCGGCGACAACTACGCCGAGAATCTCGGCATCAACGTCAGCCGTTCACGGAATCTGATTCTACTTGTCACGGGTCTGCTTACCGCCATTGTTACAACATATTGCGGACCGATATCCTTTGTTGGTCTGGCCGTTCCGCACATTGCGAGGTTTCTTGCCAAGACCTCCGACCACAAGAAACTCCTTCCATTATCCATGCTCTGCGGCGGCATAGTTGCCCTCGGATGCTGCATCATCTCATCAAGTTTCCCGTCAATAGGCATTCTGCCCATCAACGCCATAACTCCAATCTTCGGCGCACCGGTGATTTTGTGGGTGATTGTCAGGAGAAAAAAATAAAAAATACCCTCTATAATCTGCCAAAACTATCATTTTTTATGGTGTTTTGGCAGGTTATAGAGGTATTTTTTTTCTTCAATTCCAAAATTTACGTGCAAATTTGGAATTCAATTCCAAAATTTACGTGCAGATTTGGACTTCAATTCCAAATTTTACGTGTAAATATGGAATTGGACTCCAAAATTTACGGGTAGTGAGGGATGTAACAAAAAAAATCAGCCGAAATGCCCGGACTGTATTTCCGCGCATTTCGGCTGAAATTGTTTTTTATTTATGCTTGTTTATGCAAGTTGGATTATTTCTCTGGAACGTCGGC
>JAZQPB010000215.1:0-4012 GCA_045628165.1 Bacteroidales bacterium
GGGCGGAGCCATCGACCCTAACGTGGACAACGGACTCTCAACATTCCTGCTCTTTGCAGGATTGGCCTGTCTGATATTCGGAAACGGATTCTTCAAGCCAAACATCTCAACAATGGTGGGCGACCTCTACGAGCCAACCGACTCGCGCAAGGACTCGGCCTTCACCATTTTCTATATGGGTATCAACGTAGGCGCCTTCATAGCACCGCTCATCTGCGGATCGTTCCACAACGAGAACGGTTGGCTCGACCCATCGTCGTTCAAGTGGGGATTCCTGATAGCAGGTATCGCTATGGTGCTCTCAGTAGTGGTTTTCGTGTTATTCAAGGACAGATTCCTCTCAACTCCCGAAGGCCTTCAGATTGGCCTTCCTCCAAGCCAGAGCGAACTCCGTCATCAGAAAGACGCCGAGGCCAAACATAAGGCAGGAAAGGCAGACGAGCCCGAGGTCGAGAACTCACCAATCCGTCTCTGGGGCTGTCTTGGCGCCGCAATACTTATGCTCATAGGATTCTCACTCAATTGGGAGACAATGAGTTGGGAAGGCACCACCGCCAATGACTTCATATCGGCCGCTATCTATGCGCTCTCAATCGCCCTGCCCGTGTTCATCATTACCGACAAGGGACTCACCGGTGACGAGAAATCACGAATCGGCGTTATCTACATCATCGCCGTTTTCGTAATCTTCTTCTGGAGCGCCTTCGAGCAGGCAGGATCCTCACTCACAATCTTTGCCGATCAGCAGGTGGATAGAACCATCGGCGATTGGACTATGCCTACAACCTGGTTCCAGTCTATCAACCCAATCGTTGTGGTATCGTTTGCACCAATTATGGCCGCCTTGTGGAGTTTCCTTGGAAAGCGCAATATGGAGCCATTCTCACCAGCCAAGCAGGCAATCGGTCTTGTTCTTTTGGCCCTCGGATACGTTGTAATCGCCGTTGCTACCAACGGAGTATCAGGTGACACCAAAGTATCAATGTGGTGGCTTGTGGCTCTTTACTTCATCCACACAATAGGAGAGTTGAGCCTTTCACCAATCGGCCTCTCAATGGTAAACAAACTCTCACCAGCACGCCTTGCCTCATTGCTTATGGGCGTATGGTTTATGAGCAACGCCGCCGCAAACATCTTCAGCGGAAAGTTGGCGACATTACTTCCCGGCTCCGACGGCGAGGCCCAGAGTTTCCTCGGCTTCCAGATCACCAACCTCACCGAATTCTTCACCGTATTCGCAGTAATGGCCGGAGTAGCCGCCATAGCCCTCTTCGCCCTCTGCCCAACATTGAAGAAGATGATGAAGGGAATACAATAGTTTTTGCGCCCCAAGCGCAAAAACTAATGGACAATGATTTAATGGATAATGGATAATGCAATCAGCGCCGGACAAGACGAGAGTTTTGTCCGGCGCTGATTTTTTTGCTTATAAGGTGGTACGCGTTCCACCTTGTGACTGTTAAAATCGTTGAAAAATGTAGCCATTGGCTACCTTTTTCAATGATTTTAACATTTCGGGCAATAGGAAAATAATAGATTTTTTGTTGATTTTTGTAGATTTTGAGCGAAGCGACTTCTTTAAAAATATGACTTCGAAGAAGTCTCCAATTCAAAAAACATACTCAATAAGGTGGTATCGTACCACCTTAAAAGGTAGTATTTAACATTAATTAACAAAAGTATGTTAATTTTTTTTTCTAATATAATAACCGCAGAACGCTGTAAGCATCAGCCTTCTGCGGTTTGTGGTTTATATTTTAGAGCCTCTTTAATCTCATCCATAGACATCTCGAAAACTTCGCCACGGTCTGCTTCGGCTTTACGCTCGTCCAGCATTTTGATATTCTCAGGATCGTCGAACCATTCGTCGCCTGAGGGGCTTACTTGCTCTGAGTATTTTGGTAGGCTTTTTACTGAATCCAACATCTTCTGCAATTTGACTGGGTCGGATATCGAATACACCAAGTCCATTATTGAATGACGCAAATCACTCAATACATCAAAATTATTTATTACTGCTGTTGCCATAATTATCAATTTTTATTTTAAAACGTCGGTACTGGTTCGTTGAACCTCTCAACGAAAACCTCTCTTGCGGGAACAACGATAGGGTCGCCGTTCTCGTCCTCCACCACTACATTCTGATTGAGCATAGCCTTCTTTTTCAAGGTTTCATACTCCGCAATCTCCAAGGCGTGGATGATTTTGTTTGTTAGTTCATTACTTTCCTTTGCTGTCATAATTTTTGATCTTGTTGAAAAGCGTTTCTTTATTAATAATTTCGAATTCTTTATCTTTTTGAGCCACAATTTCCCGTTTCTTTGTGTTTTTTATCAACATCCAACTGTCAACAATTGGAATGTATATTTCGAAAAGGTTCTTGATTCCGGCCCAGTATCTTCGGTGAATCACATCGGTTGGGATATTGTGACCGCCTTCTTTAACACGCTGAGCAACACGTTTTTCTGCGTATTCAGGCGACGGAAGCCAGAAGAATAGCAGTTGAATGTAAAAACCTTTTTCCTTGGCACGCTGTATCAGAGATTTGTACGATTTTGTGGAAAGCGTGGTTTCTATCGAGAAAGAATTATCGCCTTCCAGCAAAACGTTGATTCTCTGCAACATCAGTCTGCCAGCCTCTATGGCAACGCTTTCGGGATTGAAGGGCGAAAGTCCTCTCGCAATCTCGTCGGCATTTACAAACTCCTTGCAATCAAGAATTTGTGGCAGAATGGAAATAGACGCTGAGGTCTTTCCTGCTCCATTGCAACCTGCTATTATGTATAAGGTTTTCTTGTCCATTTCTTACTTTTTCTCTCCGCAAATATAATTCTTTTTTTCGGAAATTGCTTTGTATTGGGAATTTTTTTTCAAAAATAAGTTGTAATATATTGCAACTTTTGATATATTTGCGCTGTTAATAACAACATTTACCGTGTTTTCTTTGTGTTTGATAATGGAAATATCGTTGTATTGTTCAACGGCTTCCAAAAGAAGAGTCAGAAGACACCAAAGAACGAATTTGAGAAGGCAAAATCAATAAAGGAGGAATACTATGGAAGTAAATCTTAAGGAAATAGAAAAGGATATTTATGACGTTGACGCCTGGCTGGATGAGACTTACGGCGCACAGGGAACTCCTGAGCGTGAGGCTTTTACCAGAGAGGCATACGCTTATAATATGGGGCAGTTGCTGTGCGAGACCCGCAAAAGAGAGAAGATTACACAAAGCGAACTTGCCAAGAAAATTGGTGCCAACAAATCATATATCTCAAAAATAGAGAATGGTTTGGTTGAGCCTGGCATAGGTCTGTTCGCCCAAATTATTGAGGCTTTGGGCCTTAGGATAGAAATTACCAAACCTGTAATGTCATTGTAAGATTTTTCACCAACAAAAAATCAAAAACCCCTCTCCGGCGGAAATCTGTCCGTCAGAGAGGGGTTGATTGTTTTATAATGCGTGATTGGGATGATTAAGGCAAGACATTTACTGTGATATTAGATTGTTCGTTCCAATAGTTCCAATAATCTGTATAGCTATTGTACGATTCCTCAGACACATTGATTACAGTGCCAGCAGGACAGGAGCTGTAATCATCATTCTTGCTAAGATCTCCGATTGTAGGATTGCCCGATATTGTTATTGATTTCAAACTTGAGCAACCCTTGAATGCATCATTACCTAATTTTGTAACCTTAGAAGGAATGGTGATTTGCTCAAGGCTTTCACAATCCACGAATGCGTTATCTCCAATGCTTGTAAGATTCTTAGGAAGCGAGGTTATTGCAAGGCTTGCGCAACCATAGAATGCCTCGTCTCCAATGATTTCAAGATCCTCAGGAAGCGATTCCAGAGCAAGGCTTGTGCAATTAAAGAACGCTCGGTCTACAATGCTGGTAAGATTCTTAGGAAGCGATTTCAGTTTAAGGTTTGTGCAACCATTGAATGCTTTTTTTCCAATGCTGGTAAGATTCTCAGGAAGCGAGGTCAGTGCAAGGCTTGTGCAACCAT
>JAZQPB010000216.1:0-7705 GCA_045628165.1 Bacteroidales bacterium
CAGAAGCAGAAAGAGGACATCGAGCTCAAGAACGAGGAGCTTGAGGCCCAGCGTGAGGAAATCATGGTGCAGCGAAACATAGCCACCAAGCAGCGCGACGAGATAGCACAGCGCGAGAAGGAGATTATGGACTCGATATACTACGCCAAGAGAATACAGTCGGCCATAATGCCTACCGCCAACTCCATAAACAATGTATTGCCCGAAAACTTCATACTCTTCCGCCCAAGAGACATAGTATCAGGCGATTTCTACTACTTCAAGCACATGGACCGCTACGCAGTGATAGTGGCGGCCGACTGCACGGGACACGGTGTGCCGGGCGCTTTCATGAGCATGCTGGGCAGCGCGTACATCAACGAGATAGTGGTAAACAATCAGAAAAACCTGAACTCCGGCCACATACTCGACCAGCTTAGGCAGCTGATAATAGAATCGCTGAAACAGACCGGCCGCGTGGACGAGGCCAAGGACGGTATGGACATGGCGCTCTGCGTGCTGGATACCGAGACAAGGCACATGCAGTTTTCCGGAGCATTCAATCCGATGCTCGTGGTACGCGGCGGCGAGCTGATAGAATACCGCGCCGACCGAATGCCTATAGGTATACACGACAATGTGAATGTAAACTTCACCACATACGATGTAGATATGCAGAAAGACGATGTGGTATACATCTTCTCGGACGGATACGCATCACAGTTTGGCGGCAAGTACGGACGCAAGATCATGAGCAGCCGTTTCCAGAAGATACTTCTCGATATATCCGCCCTTCCGCTGCAGGAGCAGGGCAAGGTGCTGAACGAGAAGATAGAAAACTGGATGGGCGTGGATTACGACCAGGTGGACGACATCCTTGTAATGGGATTCAAGATACAGTAAACAAACAATATAACAAAAAAAATCCCGGGGCCGAGGCTCCGGGATTTTTTTTGTATCTTCTTTATTTGCTGGCAAACAGCTGACGCTTGAGGAGGTCGTTCTCGTCGCGGTTCATCACGCAGACATATTTGATGAAGGTGTTCATGCCCTTCGACTTCTGGTCGTTGAGGTAGTAGCTGATATTCTGAGTATAGTATTCCACAGGATTGAAGTTTTCGCTGAACTGCTTCTTGTAGGTCTGGATAACATCCTCGATGTGGGATATTCCGTACTCCAGGGCCTCGTTGAGCGCTTTCTTGACCTCGGGCTTCACGGGTTTTACGGCCAGCCACGCGGCGAATACGAATGGGAAACCGGTGAGCCTGATCCACTCTTCGGCGAGGTCGTACTTGTAGTTGAATCCGGTGAACTCGAATGTGCGGTCGCCGATGATTACTCCGGCCACAGTGCCCTGTATCTGAGTCTCGTAGCCGGGCTTGGCATCCACAAATTCGGGCTGAATTTTCCAAAGGTGCTTGGCCAGAATCCTAACCAGACGCACGCTTGTGGCCGACTGATAGTCGAGATAGACACGCGTAATCTGATCGAGAGGCACCTGGCTGGCCAGTATCACCGACTTTACCTTGCCTTCAGCTCCAATGCAGTACTTGGATACAATGTAGCTGATCTTGAGCTGAGGGATAATGCCCACAGGCACAAGAGCTATATCACACTCCTTGCGGAGAAGCATCTGAGCGCCCTCCGAGGGGTATTTGAGTATGATCTCACAATTCTCCTTGATGAAATCGGAATGCTCCAAACCGTAGAGGAATGGGAGCGAATTGTGGTACGAAACCAATACTATCTTGAGTTTGTCCATATCTAATTTTAAAATATGTGGAGTCTTATTCTACATCGCCATCATATCCATCGAGCTTGAGCTGAGCCAGTGTGGCGGCTATGGTGGACAGACCGCCTACAAATGCGGCTATGAACGCTCCGCACACCATGTAGAGCGACAGCGCATATACGGCGCCTATGGTGATGGCCAGATACTTGTACTTGAACACCTGGCGCGATGTCTCGCCGGCGTTGCGGCGCTCGCGCTCGTGGGCGTAGTCAAGAAACGAATATCCGAAATAATAGCAGTTGACAAGGAATATGAGCACCAACGATGCCACGGTGCCTATTACCGGCACGAGGTTGAGCAGGAGCAGAAGCGATGTAACCACGAGCTCCTTGATGGTGCACTTGAATGTGATAACCACACCGCGCCAGATATCGGCCGCGGTCATTGACGCTGTGGTCTCGTATGTGCGGTGGGTAATGTGGCGGTCCACCTTCTCGGAGATGATGGAATACACGGGCGCCATAAGCATATTCACTATCTGCCCGCCCACAAATATAAACAGCAGATATGCCACCAGCTTGATGATGTGGCTGATGAGAGAGGCCAGGAATCCCCAGAATCCCCCGCCATCAGCTGAAAACCTGGCAGCAATCCAGTTGCCGAGCCAGTCGCCAAGCCATCCGCTGGCATACCACAGCAGCACCATCAGCGCCACATTTATAATAACAGGCAGCACAAAATACTTGCCCAGGCCGCACTCCCGGATAATGCCGAACGAGCGCCTGTAGCTGCCAATGCCCAAAAATATCTGTCTTATAGGTCCCATCTGATATAAGTATTTATCCATTGCGAAGATAGTTTATAAATTTTAGAACAACAAAAAATTAACAAAATTTTTAATTATTATTTTTTTTTATAAATTTGCGCAGGCGAAAAACATAATACAAACCAATAATACGATAATAAAATGCAATTAGACGGACGTAGAGGCAGCTCGAATGTGGAGGACCGCAGAAGCGGCGCATCATCGGGCTCCAACAAGAAAGTATCTGGCGCCGCAAAAGGCGGAATTTTCGGCACACTGGCCGTAATATTGGGATATGTGGTGTATATGACCACAGGAGATGCCAGCCTGATACAGAGCCAGCAGGTGGCAAGCAACGGCGGCGGAAATGTGCAGGAGGTGCAGCTTCCGCAAAACTCGCAGTCGATAAAGTTCAGCGAGAAAGATGTGGAGAGCCTCAATGAGGAATCGCTCGCACAGTTCTGCAGCGTAATCCTGGGCAGCACCGAGGATGTGTGGACATACATTTTCAAGCAGAACGGCCTGGAGTACCACAATCCAAAGATGGTGTATTTTGAGCGCGAGGTGAGAACCGCCTGCGGAAACGCAACTTCGGCCACCGGCCCATTCTACTGCTCGGGCGACCAGAAGCTGTACATAGACCTGAGTTTCTACTCCACAATGAAGAACCAGCTGAAGGCGGGCGGAGATTTTGCCTACGCATACGTGATAGCCCACGAGGTGGGTCATCATGTGGAATATGAGCTGGGACTTCTCGGCAAGCTGCACCAGCAGATGAACCAGTGCCGCACCGAGGCCGAGGCCAACAAGATTTCTGTGAGAATAGAGCTATTAGCTGACTTCTATGCCGGAATCTGGGGCTACTACGAAAACAAGGGGCACAACTCGATATCCGACAAGGATGTGGAGGAGGCCATAAAGTGCGCCCATCAGATAGGCGACGACTACCTGCAGAAATCGTCGCGCGGATACGTGAACACCAAGGAGTTTACTCACGGCACATCGGAGCAGAGGATGAAATGGTTTAAGCTGGGACTCACCACAGGCGACATCAGCAAGGGCAATGTAATACTTACCTGCAGCGAGAGCGAACTATAATTTTTTTATCAATTAAATACAATTAAAAAATGGCAGAAGAAAATTCATTCAAGGAAAACCTCAATTGGAAGAAACTTACAATTGACGCTATCAACACAATCATCGCGACTGCGATAGGTATCATAATCGGTCTCCTGGTGGACAAGGCCAAGGAAGATGCCGACAAGGCCGACAATTACCAGAAGATAATTGTGGCCACCATCAACAACCTCGAGAACTACGAGCAGCAGATAACATCGCTTCAGGAGTACACTCAGTATGGTGTGGACCTCTTGGACGAGATTTCGGACGCTGAAGAGCTTCCCGAGGACATTGCCGACAGTTTCTTCGGTATCTACTATCAGGAGAGCTTCAAGAATCAGGACCGCTGGATAGAGGAGAACTTTATCTCCAACGGCAACTTCATTGAGGACACCGACCTCCGTCTCAAGATAGGAAGCGTGTACAGCACCATAGAGCTTGTACGCAACACTCTCAACGAGCTGAAGGACGTGGCCACTCCTGAGATGAACAAGTACATGAGCCGCTACATGGAAAACGACAAGACCTGCATTGCCAAGACCGGCGAAGACAAGACTTTCGGCAACTACGTGGCCAAGCTCAACATTGCCAACGACAATGTGAAGACTTACCTCGCCATAATCAAGGAGCTGAACGCCGACATTCTCAGAATATCAAAGGCCGACGAGAAGGAGCTTGTCAAGATGCGTGAGTCTTCCAAGAAGATCAACGACCTCATCAACAAGAAGGTGGAGGCCTCTGAGGCTTCGGCAGAGTAGCTAATGGCTATCAGCTGATAAACACCAAATAAAAAAAACACTGATTTCCCGGAAAGCTTGTCCGGTGAATCAGTGTTTTTTCGTTTACAATTTTTTTGTGACTATTTCCAGGCGCCCTTGTCGATGATGTTGATTACAAGGTTGTTGTGCTTGTCCTGGGTGGAGAGAATCTCGAAGCCGGGTGTGAGGTCTATCTCCACCACGAGGTCGAAGTTCTTGGAATCCAGCTGCTTGCCCCAGGTCTTGAGCATACGGCGGATGTTGATGTAGTCCACCTTCTCTTTCTTGTGGGGGCGGATGTTGGATATCTGCACGGCCTGGCGCATGTGGCTGTACTTATCGTAGAAAACCACGGTAACCTGACGGATGTAGCTGTCGCTCTTGTTTTTGGCCTTGATGCAGTTGGTGGGCATCTTCTTGGCCTTGTAATAGAGTTTCTCCACCTTGCCCTCGCCAGGGTTTTGGTTATCAGCTGATACAGCAGTGCTGTCCTGCGCAAATCCTGCCACAGAGAGCAGGGAGATGAGTAATGCAAATAAATACTTTTTCATTTTTTCTTGTAAATATTGAGTTGTTTGATAATGTTTTTCTTTTACCTGACAGGTCGGTACTTGAGCATCTGCCTTCCAAACTTGAATCCGGCCTTGCGGAAACCTTCTGAGGAGATGTTGTCGTAGAGCTGCGACTTACTGCCGTTGGCGCCAATCTCGTATTCGGCTATGGTGGGCTCGTATTCGCCCTCGCCGCCGCGACGCATCACTTTTACTGTACATTCCATCTCGCCGTCGGGGTCCAGCTGAAGCACGTTCACCACAACATAGTATGGCGAGTTGATGTATCCGCCAAAGAGGTACTTGCCGTTGGCAGACTGGTTGGCGGCATTCTGGAACACTCCGCAGAGCTCGGCCTTGCGCTTCTCCCAGAATTTATCGAATCCCTGAGGCTGATTCTGGTAAAACACCGATTCCACCTCGTGGTGCCCCGTGGCCGAGACCAAGTACTCGCACTTGTCGAAATTGAACACAATCTCCATATTGCTATTCTGCGCAACGGCAGCGAAAGCGGCGGAGATCATGACCGCCAGTATCAGT
The DNA here is from genome assembly GCA_045628165.1 of Bacteroidales bacterium. Lineage (GTDB taxonomy): Bacteria > Bacteroidota > Bacteroidia > Bacteroidales > UBA3824 > UBA3824. Next base: position 5,485 of record JAZQPB010000216.1, read on the forward strand.
AATAGCTTTTTCATGTTTTTATGTATTTGATTTGGTGCAAAGATAAGAAAAAATTATTGGAAGTTAGAATCTCTTTACCCAATTTTGAATTTCGATACCATTGATATTCTGAAAATCCTTGAGGTTTTCTGTAACCATTATCATATTGTTGACAACAGAACTGCAACCAATCATCAAGTCGAAACCATTATGAACAGGAGTCCCTGCCAAACGAAGCCGGGCACTCTCAGAGGCAAAATAATTGATTGCATTGGAAATATCAATGACATCCATAACTTCTACCAATCGTTCAAATTTGGGATCAACTTTATAACCCTTGCGCTTAGAAACTTCAAATCCAACTTTCAACTCAGCAAGTACTAATTCTGAAATACAGCAATTTTTCAAACCAATCTCTTCTATTCTTTCAGCAACATTAAATTTGTCATTGAAATAATGAATGAGAATGTTAGTGTCCAATAAATACCTCTTCATTTTCTTCAAACAATTTCATTAATCTATCGTCATACTCTTTCCAATCGGTTGCTTCGATATCTGATAGAAGTTGATCTGTAGAATATTCATCCTCTGGCAAATGCCAAGAGCCTTTAAGACTTCTAAAAATCTCAAGTTTTTCCTTATCAGACAAAACGGATTCCTTAGGTAAAGTAGCCTCCTCGGTTTTACTCTTCGTAAAAATTTTCGACAACTTTTCCCATAAGTCAAACTGAATGTCAATATCTTGGGCCCTTACCAAATCCCAAAGGCTGTTTGCTCTAATTGCGTTCATAACAATGTAATTTTTGATTTGTACAAAGATAAGAAAAAATTGTTGGATATTAGAAAAAAAAGGGAGAAAGAAATAAAACTTTCAAAATTTTTTAATGAAAAGAGTTTGGGAAATTGATATATTTTTTACTTTTGCAAAAATAAAAAGTACATAGAATGCCAGAAGAACAAATAATACGCGAATTGTTGCTTTCTGATAGTTTTACGGACTATTATAATCAACAGAATGAGAATGTTAGGAAAAAGTTCGATTACGTAATGAACATATTACAGAAAGAGAAAGTTCCTAATATCAAGTTCGTGAAAAAACTGGAAGAAACTGATTTTTACGAAATGCGTGTCTCTATTGGCAATAATGAATACAGAACTATAGTTTTCAGTATTGACAATGACAATATAATAAACGCATCACAAGTATTGTTACTTAATGCGTTTATGAAAAAATCAACTAAAGACTATAAAAAGCAGATAACATTAGCAGAACAAATCCTTAAATCTTACGAATCATGATAAAACTGGATCCAAATAAATTGTCAAAACTCAAGACAGCGAGCCAACTGCTTGACGAAAAATATGGCAAGCCTAATACTCAAGAGCGCCTTGCTTTCGACGCCGAAAGTTTTGCATGGTACTTCGGCGAGATTCTTAAAGAACGCAGGGAAACGCTCAATATCTCTCAGGAGGATTTGGCTAAAAAGATAAACAATACCCCATCGTATATTTCTGAAATAGAGGATGGCAAGGCGGATATCGGAATGTTCAGTTTCTTGAAATTGTCCAATATTCTTGGTATTTCATACGCCCCAGTGTTCGGTTAATTTGGCGCAAAACCATATATCTTTTAATCCCCAGTAGTCCCTGAGAAATCAAACTATTGTTTTTTTATTTCACTTATAAAACCATGGAAGCAGCTACAATAAAATTAACCGACGAGGACTATTACGAGTCTGAGCAGTTTTACAAGGACATAGAGGAGGCTCGCCAACAAGTAAAAAACGGGCAATGCAAGGAAATCAATTCCCAAGAAGATCTGGATAAATTAATTTTTGGATAGATGATAAAAAACAATGGCCGCTTCGGTAATCAATCGAAGTGGCCATTGTTATTTGGTCTCTTATTTGTTCTCACCGTTATCCTTCTCCATCGTTTTCCAAATGCCAGAATAAATAGGCCTATTCAGAATCTGAGCAAATGGATAAGTCCGTATCGACTTGCATTTTGGACAAGGCTGAGGCACAAGATAGGCAGTAGCCATCCACTCAATAGCCGGAGCCTTGAAGAAGTGGTCGCACTCACTGCATTTGAAGGTTGTAGTTCCGAAGTACATGGTTTTTAAGTGTTTTTTGATTATTTAATTACGCCGTTATCTTCTGTCCAACATACAACGCCGAATCAACGCCATTGGAAGAGTTCAGCACCTTCACAGTAGAATTGCCGTTGCCATCCACAAAGG
>JAZQPB010000217.1:0-3684 GCA_045628165.1 Bacteroidales bacterium
GGAACTCCCGTAATCTTTGCCCTCACCGACAAGGACCTCGACCGACTGGCCCTGAATGAGTGCCTCTCGTTCGGATGCGCCGGCGTAACTCCCGACGACACCGTCCAGCTTATGTGCACAATGGACAAGCGCTTTATGTGCGGACTGGCCTGGTACTTGGGACTGAGGAAGTTGGGCGCGGGAATCATCCGTGTGGGCACCGCAGTTCCAGAGTTTCAGTGGGATACAATTATGAGGCTGAAGCCTACCGTTCTCGCTCTCGTGCCCTCATTCGTGAAATCTCTCTTGAAATATGCTGATGCTCACGGTATTGACTACAATAACTGCTCAGTGAAGAAGATAGTCTGTATGGGCGAGGCAATTTACCAGGAGGACGGCTCTTACAGCCTTCTGGCCAAGGACATCCTGAGCAAATGGAATGTGGAATTGTATTCATCTTACGCCTCCACCGAAATGTCAACCAGTTTCACGGAGTGCGATTGCCACAAGGGCGGTCATCATCATCCGCAACTCCTTATCTGCGAGATTGTTGACGACAACTTGAATCCTGTGGAGCCTGGTCAATACGGCGAGCTTGTAATCACTACTCTCGGCGTGGAGGGAATGCCTCTGCTGAGATTCCGCACCGGCGACATCACCTGTATGTACACCGAGAAATGCGAGTGCGGACGAAACTCTTTCAGGATTGGCCCTATCGTCGGCCGCTTGAATCAGATGATAAAATTCAAGGGAACGGCGCTCTATCCGCCGGCCGTCTTCGACGTTTTGGACAATGTGCCCTACGTTGAGAATTATTTCGTGCGCCTAAAGAGCGACTGCGACGGCCTCGATCATTTGGTAGTGGAAGTAGGTCTCAGAGATTCAGTGACTCAGGACTCGGTTTTCAAGGACCTGAAAGACCGTTTCAGAAGCAAAATCCGCGTAACCCCCGAGATTGTTTTCGGTTCAGTTGACGATATCAACAAACTCAACAATCAGCCAATGAACAGGAAGGTTGTGAAGTTTGCGGACGAGAGGGAAGTGTCGTACAAAAAATAATTAGTAATTTTTAGCAAAAAACGTATTCTAAAAGATGAAAGTTTATTCATTTTTTATTAACTTTGCGCTTATATAAATACTGACAATACAAACATAAAATATCAAACAAATAATTTTAATAAAAAGTTATGGCAAAAAAGTTACAGACGATGGATGGTAACGCCGCTGCTGCACATATCGCGTATATGTTCACAGAAGTTGCCGCTATCTATCCTATCACTCCTTCTTCTCCAATGGCTGAGAATGTAGATGAGTGGGCCGCTCAGGGCCGTAAGAATATGTTTGGTGAGACTGTTCTCGTTCAGGAAATGCAGAGCGAGGGTGGTGCCGCCGGTACAGTACACGGTTCGTTGCAGGCTGGTGCCCTCACTACTACTTTCACTGCCTCACAGGGTCTTCTCCTTATGATCCCTAATATGTACAAGATCGCTGGTGAATTGCTTCCTTGCGTTTTCCACGTATCTGCCCGTACATTGGCTTCTCACGCTCTCTGTATTTTCGGTGACCACCAGGACGTATTGGCTTGCCGTCAGACAGGTTTCGCTATGTTGGCCGAGGGTTCAGTACAGGAGGTTATGGACTTGGCAGGTGTAGCTCACTTGGCTACTCTCAAGTCAAGAGTTCCTTTCCTCAACTTCTTCGACGGTTTCCGTACTTCTCACGAGTATCAGAAGGTGGAGGTTGTTGATCAGGAAGACCTTATTCCTCTCGTTGACCAGCAGGCACTCAAGGAGTTCCGCGAGAGAGCACTCTCTCCAGAGAGACCTCAGATGCGCGGTATGGCTGAGAATCCAGACGTATTCTTCGCCCACAGAGAGTCTTGCAACCCTTACTACGACGCTGTTGCCGATATCGTTTCTGAGTATATGGACAAGGTTTCTGCTATCACTGGCAGAAAGTACCGTCCTTTCGACTACTACGGTGCTCCTGATGCCGAGAACATCATTATCGCTATGGGTTCGGCTACAGAGTGTATCAAGGAGGTTATCGACTACAAGGCTAAGAATGGCGAGAAGGTTGGTTTGATTTCTGTACATCTCTACCGTCCATTCTCTCTCAAGTACTTGAAAGAGGCTATTCCTGCTTCAGCTAAGAAGATCTGCGTTCTCGACCGTACAAAGGAGCCTGGTGCAAACTCAGAGCCATTGTACCTCGACGTTGTTGACGCTTTGACAGAGCTCGGTATGATCAACAATCTCACAGTTGTTGGCGGCCGCTACGGCTTGGGTTCAAACGATACAACTCCTGCCCAGATCATCGCAGTTTATGAGAACCTCGCCCTCAATACTCCTAAGAACCACTTCACTTTGGGTATTGTTGACGACGTTACATTCAAGTCTCTCCCAGTTGGCGACGAGGTTTCTGTTGCTCCAGCTGGTATGTTCCAGGCTAAGTTCTTCGGTCTCGGTGCCGATGGTACAGTAGGTGCCAACAAGAACTCAGTTAAGATTATCGGTGAGACTACCAACAAGTACTGCCAGGCTTACTTCTCATACGACTCAAAGAAGTCAGGCGGTTTCACTTGCTCACACCTCCGTTTCGGCGACGAGCCTATCCGCTCTACATACTTGGTAACAACACCTAACTTCGTTGCTTGTCACCAGCAGGCTTACCTGAATATGTACGACGTAACCCGCGGTCTCCAGAATGGCGGTACATTCCTTTTGAACACCATTTGGGAAGGCGAGGATCTCGAGCGCAATATTCCTAACAAGGTAAAGGCTTACTTCGCTAAGAACAATATCAAGGTTTACTACATCAACGCTACCAAGATTGCTCAGGAGATTGGTCTCGGCAACCGTACCAACACTATCCTCCAGTCTGCATTCTTCCGTATCACAGGCGTAATTCCTGTTGACCAGGCTGTTGAGGAGATGAAGCACTTCGCCCTCAAGTCTTACGGCAAGAAGGGTCAGAACATCGTTGATATGAACTACGCAGCTATCGACCGTGGTGGCGAGTACAAGCAGCTCGACGTTAAGGCCGAGTGGGCAAACCTCGAGGCTCAGCCTAAGGTTTACTCTGATGGCGACGACTTCATCAACAATGTAGTTCGTCCTATCAACGCTCAGGACGGCGACTTGCTTCCAGTATCTTCATTCAAGGGCATTGAGGATGGTACCTGGTATGCAAGCACAGCCAAGTACGAGAAGCGTGGTGTTGGCGCATTCGTTCCTGTGTGGGATGCCTCTAAGTGTATCCAGTGTAACAAGTGTGCTTACGTTTGTCCTCACGCTTGTATCCGTCCATTCGTAATGACAGCCGAGGAGAAGGCTGGCTACACTGGCGATACAATCGAGATGAAGGCACCAGCCGCTATGAAGGGTATGTACTTCACAATCCAGGTAGGCGTTAAGGACTGCTTGGCTTGCGGTAACTGTGCTGACGTATGTATGGCTAAGGAGCCTGCTCTCAAGATGGTTCCTTACGACGATGGTTCTGAGGCTGCCGCTAAGGAGGCTGCTCAGTGGAACTACTGCGTTGAGAAGGTATCTTCTAAGCAGGATCTCGTTGACATCAAGTCTAACGTAAAGAACTCACAGTTCGCTACTCCATTGTTTGAGTTCTCTGGCGCTTGCGCTGGTTGCGGAGAGACTCCATACGTTAAGTTGATTTCTCAACTCTTCGGTGACCGTGAGATTGTTG
>JAZQPB010000218.1:0-5206 GCA_045628165.1 Bacteroidales bacterium
CTCGTCAACGACGACAATGTCAAGGTAATTGTTGACGAGTTCCTAAGAGTGGACACTCTTTGCGATTTCTCACTAAACGAGTATGACAAACACTACACCGCGACATGGAGCAGGGAAGACAAGATGATTGGAGAAATCTCCTTCGAGAAATCATTTGTGCTTATCTCGGGGATGAATGTTATCGAAAGACAGAGATATTTCTGGAAAATGATCACTGATACATCGCTTGCATCTTTGGACACACCCAAACCCAATCTTTCCAACCTTAGGAAAGACTCTTATTACCTTGTAAATGAAGGTGATTCATATCAGATAAATGCCCTAAGGTCTGACACATATTACTCCAAGAGCGACACCATGCCGCTAAAGTCGATATTCTATCCGGCACAGACATGGGCAAACATATTCATGGGAGTGGTAGAATCGGGCATAAAGGCAGAGGCACGACAACTCCTGTATGATTTCTCGGAGGTATCGTGCAATGTGTCGGTTGATAAGCTCGTGAGATTTTGCATCAGCGAGGGATGCACTCCATATTGGGGGGTGGAATACCTGGACGATGGCGCCATAAGGGCTAGTGCGGTCTTCGTCAATAGGCATTACTCATACTGTCACCTTGTACACCTTGACGCGGACTCTGATGACTTGCATATAATACTTGACATCAATACCTATATACCAACAGATAAACTTAAAAGCCTATATGAAAAGAAACGTTAGATACTTAATTTTAATTGGGCTGATGATGCTGTTTTCATCCAGCATTTGGGCTCAGCCCCAGCAGAATATTGCAGTAAACCTTAGTGGGTTCGAGGGCCGGCCGTTCGTAGATCCTGCCAGCAAGAGCATTGCTTCTTTCATAAGGGAGGTAAACTCCGCCTACAGGGCAAACAGGAGAATCGACACGGCCAAACTTCAGATGACCTCCCCTGCCCGCAAGTCGGTAATGAGGCTGTGGCAAAATTCCCCCTTTTACTGCAAGAGCTCTTCGTTGGACAAGATTATCTCGAACATTGGACAAACCGACGAGTACGAGGTGAGGGGTGTTCCCTTCTATTTCAAAAATAAGGAAGATGATGATCACGACAACGAGTGCTCATTTATATTCGACAACACCGGAAAGATTACCGCCTTCCATATTTCGGTGAAGCAGAATTGCTACAACAATATTTTCAATTATCGAATAGATGGAGACAGTGTCTCGGAAACGCGCAACCGTCTGGTAATACTGGATAATTTGGAGCGTCTGCGTACAGCATACGAGGAAAAAGATATTAATTTTCTCGACCAGATATACAGCGATAATGCCCTCATCATTACCGGAAGGTCGATAATGACAGGAGAAGTGATAAAAACTGATTACACCACACACACCAAAAATGAATATATCACAAAATTGAGACAGATATTCCTTGCCAACGCCAGGGTTCGCGTGGAATTTTCCGATATTCAATTTAGAATCCTCAAGGAAAGGCCCGGCATATATGGAACAAGATTGGTGCAGGACTGGAAAAACAGTAATGGATACCATGATACTGGCTACCTGTTTCTAGTATGGGATTTCACTGGGTCTAGACCAATGATACATGTCAGAGTCTGGCAAAACAAGTTCAAGCCGGATGGCAGCACATTGCCTCCGAGAGAATTAATAGGTCTGGAAGATATTGAAATTGATTAATAATATAAAGCAATTTGACAATGAAAAAATTATTGACATTTATATTTGTACTGGCGATGTCGTTGCCGGTATTGGCACAGGAATGCGAACTAAAAATAGTTTCATGGGAAAGTTTACCTGGGTTTGTTTCCTATGGCAAATGTCCGTATGATCAAGATCCATACAAAGAAGATACGATATATTACCGTGCCAGAATAGATATTGTGATTCCTAACGTAGAAGAATTTAAGGTTTCGAGTTCTTTTCTGGATACATCAAAAATCGATAAAGGCCCCAAGGGTCATGTATCCGTATTTGTCCCTACATATAACGAAGATGGCAAAGATATAAAATTAAAAATAGTGGCAGACAGCCATGAACCATTGGATCTATTTTATTCGGTAGATACTTTAGAGCCAACCCATATATATAAACTGATATTAAAGGCTCCTTGCATGAAGAAAATCAACATAACCAAACAAGGCTATAAGCCCGAAAGCTGTGACTCATCTGAGATAAGCTTCACAATGGATGTAAAGGGTTGTAGAATAGAAATTGATGGCGTGGCGGAGGATGTTGAAGGTCTTTCGTACAACAAGTCTGTCAAGAACGGAAACCATAAAATAAAGATTTCGCATTCGGGATACTTGGATAATGTTTTCGATTATAAGGTAGATTCAGATAACAGCGCCGACCTCATTCTAAATATAGACGAGAGTAATTCCATAGTCTATATTGATAGCGTCAGCTACTCTGTAGGAGGCAATAAGTTTGAAAAGCGACTTAATAATGGCCTCCATCATATAACAGTGTCCAAACACAATCACGAGGATTTCGAACTCGATGTTGATCTAAAATGCAAAGCCGTACAAGAGAATGTCAACCTTCAGGATAAAGGAGGCAATGTATTGATCTATGTGAAGAATGGATATGAGGGCTCAAAAATAATGTTTACCCCAGACTCAATCCCCAAGAAATCCAAGACAGGAAGCTTCCGTATCTATGATAGCCATTTGAGTGAAAATCTTTTGGGCAAATACAGAGTTCATATCGAGGACGAAATTCCATCATATAAGGGCAAGGTGCGCCAAAAAAACAAGACAATAAAAGTATCACTCGGAGACAATATCCAAAAGACATATCGTTTCTCAAAGATAATCGAGAAGAAGTCGTTCCTTTTTGGGGCTGACTATTGTCCCGAACACCCATCCTTAAGCATCCAGATAGGAGGAGTTCGTCGTTTTGGTTTTCTCATGGATTTCGAGACCTCTTTGAGTCCGTGGGCTTTTTCCTCCCCTTACCATTTTAAAGATTTGAAACCGCTTCCCGATAATTACGAGCAGGCTTCGTTCAATTATGAAGACAAGGGGACCTTGAGGATGAGCATTCATCCATCTTTTGTTTGGAGATGGACTCATTGGTTTGGCGTATATGCAGGAGCAGGATATGGCTGCAAAACACAGGTCTATGTAGCAGGAAACTCTTCATATCATGACGGCTATTTGAAAGGGGCAGAAGCTGTAGGAGGTGCATTCATAAGAACAATAAAACCTTGGGTAAATTTAAAAGTTTCATACGTAAGGAATTTTGGAGAGGTTAATTATAATGCCATAAGATTTGGAATATTAATAGGAGGCAAAGATGAAAAAAAGAAATAATTCACTCTAAACCCGTCCCATTTTCAGGAAAATACCGCCACGAGAAAAAACTCATTCCCGTGGCGGTATTGCTTTTGCGCCACCTCTTCCTATTCCACAATCTCCATCTCATCTATCAGCCACTTGGCTCCGCCGAGTTTGTCTATCAGGAAGAGCACGTAGCGGATATCTACCGAGATGTTTCTGCATATTTCGGGATTGTACTGGATATCAGACATTGTGCCTTCCCAGCAGCGGTCGAAGTTGATGCCGATGAGCTCGCCGTTGGCGTTTATCACGGGGCTGCCGGAATTGCCGCCCGTGGTGTGGTTACTGGCGGCGAAGCATACGTGAATCTTGCCGTCGGACTTGTCGGCGTAGCGGCCGTAATCCTTGTTGCGGAAAATCTCCTTCAGGCCCTCGGGGACATGGTAATCGTAAATCTCGGGATTGTCTTTCTCGATAACGCCCTCCAGAGTGGTGTAATGCTTGTAAATAACGCCGTCGCGTGGCTCAAAACCGTCCACCTTGCCGTATGTGAAGCGGAGGGTCAGGTTTGCGTCAGGAAATTGAATCTTCTCGGGGAAGAGCTCCAGGAGAGCCTTCTGATAGAGCCTATCCACATCTTCGGTCTCGGTAAGCAGACCTATCTTGTAATAGCACTTATCGAAATACATCTGCATGAAATTGCGATAGAGGAAATATCCGGCATCAGCTGCCAAAACCTTATCGAGCGCGTCGATGGCCTCCACACGTTTTTTGCCCCTGAGAGCCGAGGCCTTGCGGTACTGCGCTATTAGTGATTTGATGCGCGCGCTGTCGGACATCTGAGACTTCTCGTAAAAGAAATCCACAAAACCTTTAGCATCCTTGATACCGTTGGTCTCATAAAAAGCCTGCCACTCATTTGGCATGAAGTCGGGACACGAATCGCAGTAAATCTGATACATACGCTCGAAAACCTTGCGCTCGCAGATGCTGTCGCGTCCGCTCAGGATGGCACCCACCTTCTGCTCTATCTTATTTATAAGCTCATCGGCGGCATCGCCCGATGTATTGGACAAATCCCTGAGCTGAGCCAAGGCCTGTCCTGTACTGAACTGCATGGTGGAGTAAATTCCCTCCAGGAAAAACATGGCCACTCGCAGCGCCTCGCACCTATCCTGCTTATATATATTATTGTATCTTTCGAAAATGTTGCCGTATTTTTCCTTCAGTTCTGGAGTATTGAGCCTCTGCATGAACTCCTTCTCGAACTCCAGTTTCTGATTCACAACATCAAAGCGTCGGAGACCGATTATGGCACCTTGAAGCTTTTTCTTATAGTTTTCGACAGAGGCGTTTCTTGATGTGTAGTTGATGCGGACCTGAGGATCGCGGTTCATAGCCTCCTCATAGATATCCATAATATTCTGACGGACAAACACCGTCTGAGGATATTCGTAATTGAGTTTCACATCCACAGCGCTGGCTGGCAAGTACTCCTCGGTGGTGCCGGGAAATCCGAAAACCATCGTGAAATCGCCCTCTTGCACACCCTTGACGGAAACCTTGAAATGGCTCTTGGGAGTGTATGGCTTGTTGTCGGGAGAATACTTGGCGGGCTTGTTGTCCTTGTCGGCGTAGATGCGGAAAACAGAGAACTCGCCACTGTGACGGGGCCACATCCAGTTGTCGGTATCAGCTCCAAAATTGCCTATGGCAGATGGAGGAGCCGCCACCAACCTCACGTCCTCGAAATGCTTATATACAAACACATAATAAACATTTCCACCATAAAATTTCTCAATCGAGAGCTTGTAGCCGTCGCCGTATCGGTTCTTATAATTATCTGCCAAGTATATTTTGCGCTCTACATCGCCTTTTATATTCTCCGGCACCTGCTCCATAAGTTCCAAAATATCCACCGACA
>JAZQPB010000219.1:0-5766 GCA_045628165.1 Bacteroidales bacterium
CCGCTTGGCCTCCGACTTGCCTGCACATGTCCAAAGTGTGGCGCAGAGGTAAAGGCAGGAAAGAAGTTCTGCGCAAGCTGCGGTGCGAAGATTGGAGAGGTGGCTGAAGATAAGGATCCGAATGCCGAGTGGGATATCGTAGACGAGGCAACCGATTATCTCTTTGGTGATGATCCTAAAAAGGGATTTGAACTTCTAAAGCAGGCAGAGCGAGAGGGTAATATTGGGGCTTATTTTTGGTTAGCCTTTTGTTATGAGGATGGTATTGGATGCGAATCCAATGCTCGAGCAGCGTATAAGTATTACAAGAAAGCTGTTGATAATGGAGATACAGCTGCTTGTACTCCTTTGGGTCGTTGTTATTATAATGGCTCAGGTGTAGCACAGGACTATAATGCAGCTTTCAGATACTTCAGAGAAGGTGATAGCCCTTTATGGATGGGAATATGCTATGAAAATGGTAATGGAGTTAGTCAAAGTTATAGCAACGCCTTTGCTTGTTACAAACAAGCTGATGATGGCGAAACACCCGAAGTTTGGTTGAGATTAGGTAGATTGTACTATTTTGGAGAAGGCACCCAAGAGGATAGATATGCAGCTTTTAAGTATTTTCAAAAATCTGTAGAAAAGGACTTTATATGGGCTTATTACTGGATGGGTGTTTGTTATGAAAATGGTGCAGGTTGCCAGAAAGATCCTATCAATGCCTTTAATATGTATAATAAAGGTCATGAAAAGGGAGATATTACTTGTACCTGTGACTTAGGACAGTGCTATTATTATGGCTTTGGATGCCATAAGGACGAGAATTATGGACTTCAGTTGGTTCGTAATGCTGCCAACAACGGTTTGGAGAGAGCTCAGAAGTGGTTGGATGAAATCAACAATCAGTCTGATAACAATAATGACAACGATTACTCGTCGTCATCTTATTCGTCATCATCGTCTTCGGGTTACTATTCTTCGAACAGCGAGATTGCGAGCAAGGTTAAGGCCATTATCGTGGATAAGTTAGGTGTTGATGAGTATTCGGTTACAGAGAACGCTCATTTTGCTTATGACTTAGGTGCGGATTCTCTTGATTCTGTTGAGTTGATTATGCAGATGGAGAAGGAATTTGGTATTACCATTCCTGATGATCAAGCTGAAAAGATCCAAACTGTGGGACAGGCTATAGCATTTGTTGAAGGTGCTGTAGCGTAATATCTTTTTTATTATGACAATCGAACAAATAATCGCTTTACGCGAAAAGATACAGAACCTCGTGGATGCTCATCCCGAGGAGTTGCAGGAGTTGTTTCAGTCCTGCGACAGCACGGTGCTCGATAGCGCCGAGAAGATAAGGAAGGAGTATGCACAGAAGGTAAACCCTGACCGTCAGCTCCATATCGGAATTGTGGGCAGGGTGAAGGCCGGAAAGTCGTCACTACTCAACTCGTTGCTGTTTGATGGCAAAGACGTGTTGCCCAAGGCCGCCACGCCTATGACCGCCGCTCTCACCAAGTTGTATTACAGCGACAAACTCACCGTGAAGATCAACTTCTTTGAGCAGTCAGATATTGATGAGCTTAAGAAGAAGTCGGCTGACTATGAGAGAATCCTGAAATCAAAGATTGAGGATGTTTATAAAAAGCAGGTGGAGCTTTTTGTTAAGAAAAACAAGAAGGAGCCTGATAATCTTGGACAGCAGGAACTCCGCAAGAAAGCCGAGAAATTGGCAGTCAGCGATTTGAGAGAAAATAATCTTATTCTCTCAGGTGCGGCAGAGCAGTACAAGATGTATCTTGATGCGCCTCAGGATGTGAAGTCTCATCTTGGCACGCCTATCGTTATAAATCCCGAAAAGATGTCGGATATCGCCGATAAGCTTGGTAATTACGTGGGCTCTACAGGCAAATATACCGCCATTACAAGTAATGTTGAGATAGGTTTTCCGAACGAACAACTTAGGGATATTACAGTAGTTGATACTCCTGGTTTCGACGATCCTGTGCCTTCTCGCGACACATTGGCAAGGGAGGCTCTTAAGGTTTGTGACGCAATTTTCGTATTGAGTCCTTCGGGCAGTTTCTGCAACGATCAGGATAGAAGCAATATCGCCAAGATAGAGAAAGGCGAGGGCATTCAGGAGGTTTACGTGATTGCAAGCCGCATTGATGACGATCTTGGCAACGAGTTCTATGACGGTGAGGATATCAAGCAGGAACTCGACAAGATTGTGGACAGCATTTCGGGCACATTGAAACGTATGCTCGAGAATATGAGAAACCGCAATGATGTTTCGTTGGAACTTATCAACAAACTGGCAGCAAGCACAGGAACTAATCTTCTCTATACTTCCGGAATGTGTCAGTCTCTTTATGAGAATTGGGACGACCGCGATAATTGGCACGATGAGCAGTCCGATGTTTGGAATCGACTTATAGAGACTTATCCTGACTTTTTTGCCTCTGAGGATGATTCTGCAAGGGAATTTCTCAAGGTTATCGGTAATGTGGATGCCGTCCGCTCCAAGATTCAGGAAGTCGCAAAATCCAAGGTGGATATTCTTGCCAAGCGAGAGCAGGATTTTATGGAAGCCAAATACAACGGTGTAAAGGATGTCGCGAATACTTTGGCTGCTGGTATTGATGCTCAGAAATCTGACGTGGAGAAAGCGGACCTTGCCTTGTTGGAGGAGGCTCAGAGAAATCAGTCAGCCAATTTGGAGAATCTACGAGCCGATTTTATTGATACATTCGAGGAATGTGTTGAGGCTTTTGTGGATAATGCCAAGGAGAATCTCAAGGAGATTGTGGATGGCGCTTACAAGGAAAGCAAATCCGGAATGGAGAGCAGTAAGGGAACCGCAGAAAAGGAAATCATCAGCAAACATACACGTGTGGAGCGCAATCGTGTGAAGAATAGCGGTTTCGGTGGCTGGTGGGATCGTCTTTGGGGTTCTGGAGACGACGGCTATCATTACGTGGAGCGTACTGTTCCATACGAGACTGTGGATGTGGTAAATGTGGACACCGTTAATTGTCACAAAGTATGCTCTTCTATCAACGATTTCGCTATGGATATCTCCAATATCATGAACGATTATGTGGAGCATTTGAAGCGGAAATTCAAGACGTCGCTCAAGAGTATTTTGCTTGATGTCTGGGGTAAATATGAGGCTACAGACTATTGCAGCTCAGGTGCGAGGTCGGCACAGGCTGGTGCAATTGTGAACAATATGCCTGATGTTCGCTTTGATATCGATTGGGAGCTTCCGTTTAATATGCAAAAGGGTGGAAATCTGGAAGGCGATGAGGCTGTCGAATTCAATCAGACTGCCAATGAGTCTCTCAAGGATCTGAAGCGCACCTGCGAGGATGAGATACGTGATTATTGCAAGAAACTTTACGATTCGTTCAAACCTCAGCAAATGGCCAATATGGTTCTTGAGAAAATGCAGAAGCAGATTTCCGACATGGAGGCCAAGGTAAAGAACAAGAAGGAAACACTCTTCCACTTGCAGAAGGTGAGGGCAGAGGTGATGAGCATTAAAAACGAAATTGACAACGCTAAGTAATGGAAGAAGTTGACATTAAGCAATTGACCTCTGATTATGAGAACTCTCAGAATCAGCTGAAGTTCGTTGCTGCGGTATTGTCGGCCAAGGCGGAGAACAATGAGAGCAGCCAATGCCTCAAGAAGTTCTCCGACCTTTTGGATATCGATTTTGCCAAGTTTGCAAGCGACGAACACACATATACCAAGGACGCATGGGCATTGAGCGAATTGAAGCACTTGGAGCAGACTCTGAAAAGTGTATCGATGTTTCCGATGCTCTATACCAAGAATATAATCTCGGTGGCAGGTGGATTCTCAAGTGGAAAGTCGAAGTTTCTGAATACCTTTTTTCAGAATTGCGATGTTCAGCTTTCCATTGGAATAAAGCCTGTTACCGCCATTCCTACGTATATAGTATCTGACAAGGTCTCGAAAGTAGTGGCATTTACCAATGATGGCCGCAGGGCTGAGATTCCGACAAATATCTTTGCCAAGATAGACCATAATATGATAGATACTCTTGGTTTCAACCTAAAGAGCATAATGCCATACGTAACTGTAGCCACCAATTTCAAGGACGGTTTGCAGGAAGAGTTGCAGAATGTATGTTTTATTGATACTCCCGGATACGACCCTTCTGGCGATAATGCAGAGGAGGATTCTGCCATTGCGTTTGACGCCATAAAGGATTCGAGTGCCATTATTTGGGCTATCAATGTCAAGGATGGTACTATCCACGAAAAGAGTATCGCCTTCATCAACAAGATAAAGGAAGACGATCCCAACAAGAAAATATACGTAATCTGCACCAAGGCCGACCTTGCCAAATCGCAGCTTCAGAAGGTGATGGCCGAGGTCCGTGACAAATTGGAGGAAAATGGAATTGAGATTGAGGGAATCTCGGCATACGCCTCCAAGGAAGTCAGGAATGCCGACAACAAGAAACTTATTGACAGTTTTGTAGGCGAGGAGTATATGTTTGAGGAGAACGAGACCTCAGTTTTCGACTTCATAAAGAGTCAGAACTCAGTTCTAATCAATATCAACAAACGCTGTACTGAAATCAACGACAAAATCGACGAGGTTTTCAACGATTACATAGAATGTATTGATGAAGACCTTAAGAAACTGAAGGAGCAGCGTTCGAAAGAGAAGGAACTCAAAATCCGTATTGAGCAATATAAAGACAAAATGGAGCGTCAGTTGGAAGACGCACGATCCTCCTCGGGTGGCAATTTCTATTCCAAATACAAATCTGGAGTCCGCTCCAACAATAGCAATGTAGAGGAGTTTGACTTTGATGTGGATTTTTCAGCATTCTGGAAGGATTATTCCAATCAGGACGAGCGTAATAAAAAGAAAGCCGATGAAATCCGCAATGCTATGAAGAAGGTTGTCATTGAATTCTTCAAGCAGTTGATTCCTGCCGACGCTTTCCGCTGTCCTCATTGCAATACTGCAATAGATCCTGATACCACATTCTGTCCTCATTGTGGAGAGAAAATCATAAAGGAGAGCAAGCCAAAGTCTCAATTCTGTCCCGAATGTGGCACAGAGAACGATGGCGATGCATTGTTTTGTAACAATTGTGGAACTCCATTAAACAAGTAATATCATGAAAATCTGTAAAAACTGTAACATAGAATACGAGTCGGGCAAATTCTGCAAGAAATGCGGAAGCCCTCTCGTAGATAAGGACGAGCAGGCTCTTGTTTGCGCCAACTGCGGCAACAAACTGGAGCCTGGCGTAAAATTCTGCCCCGAGTGTGGAACAAAGGTAGCACCTCAGAAATTGCTATGCTCCGGCTGTGGTATGGAACTGAAGCCCGGCGTGAAATTTTGCTCCGAATGCGGAACAAAGGTAGGAGAGGGAAGGAAAGAGGAGGTGAAGGTAGATGAGAAAGTAGAAAATGCAGAAGAGAAGCAGACTTATAGAGTGTTGGATCCTTCTTTGTTAGAAACGGGTAGGGATCTTTATAAGCGAGCAGCGGATTTTGAGGATGAAGGAGAAAAATTCCGTTTTTACTTAGAGTCCTCAAGGTATGACTATGGTCCTGCGTTTTATCAGATAGCTGATAGTTACGAAAGTGGTACAGGAGTAGAAAAGAATTATGAAAAAGCTCAAGAATTGTATAAGGAGGCTTTTGCGTTGTTGTCACAATCGGAGTTTACTAACGATCCTGAAGTGTTTTATTACTTAGGTAATTGTTATTACTTGGGAGAGGG
>JAZQPB010000220.1:0-8251 GCA_045628165.1 Bacteroidales bacterium
ATACAGGACATTTGCTTTTGTTCACTTTAACTTATTTTTGAGGTTTTTAATCCTCGTAAAAATAAATAAATCAGTGAATTAACCCAATATCCTGCAATTTGACCTATTGAGCGTTTGAAAACCTCATTTTTTCGCTGAAAGCTTTCAAATGCTATAACATATTGATTATATGAATCATAGGCTATGTCTCATCCTGCAATTTGACCCATAGACCTAAATTGTTGTATGCTTCTAAGTCGTCTTCTTTCTGGAAATGAAAGGATAGACAATAAGCGGCTAGCGGTTCTTTTTCCTTTTTATTGTCGCATAATTCCTTAAATTGGTCTAATGCTTTCTGTTTGTCAATCTTGCATAATGGATCCTTGCTTCTTAGTAAGTTGTCGATGCCTTTGTAGTAGCTGAATTCCAATTTTGTTGCATTCATATAACATTCAAAAGCCTTAGCACAATCGGTATATACTCCTTGGCCATTTTCATACATTTTACCCATCAAATTGTAGCAATAAGGCTTTGCCCATTCAGTGCCCTCGTATGGAAGTGCTGCTCCTATTACGTAATCACATTGAGCCATTGCTTGTTTGTAATTTCCTGCTTGGTATAATTGTTGAGCTGTGTGTGCCGCGTCTGTAACAGGAGAACTGGCGTTTTGTCCAAATGAATCAATAACCATTATTGACAAAAACGCCACAATCATAAATACTTTCATAGTGATTATTTGATATTAGTAATTTCCGCCTACTTCTATCAGGCCTCGGCATTCCTGCCGGCATCAGCTAAAAATCGAAGACAATAAAAAAGAAAGGAAAAACTGTTCAGGACTGGGCACAAAAAAGGCGTGAACCTTTCTATCGCATTCAACGGAAGCCCAGGATGGAAACCGTCCCCTCAGAGAGAAAAGTCCACACCTATACGGTGCGAACACTAAACTCTGAGGGCAATCTCCATCTCCAGATGGCGTAATGCCTCCGGGCACAAAGAATGCGTCTAATTAACCAATCCTTATTCTAAGAAAAGAGTTTCCTGGGCTTTTTTCTTGAATGCGATTAATTGTTAATGTCGTATGTTGTTAGGCATATTAGATATGCTTATTTATGTTTTTCTAACGCTGCAAAAGTATTTATATTATCTGAATCCCACAAATATATTTTAACTTTTTTTAGGGATTGTTTTCTCATTGTAGTTTTTGACTGTCAGTGGTTGTTGTTCTTTTTAGATAAAAATTTCGCCACGAAACAGTAAAAATCCCATTTCGTGGCGAAAAAACTATTCTAACCTTTTATATTCCCATTCAATTCCGCCTCTATTTCCTCTATCGACGGCAATGTTGACTTAAAGTATGGATCCTTGACGATTTGCTGAGCCAAGTCACCTAATGGCAAAGGCAAGGTTTCCTTGAAATTAGTAACAGCCTTACCCTCACGCTCATACAAATCAGTGTCAAGGAAATTGAGCAATACTGCACGGCTCCAATTGTTCTCTATAGTCTTGCGGACATAGAAGAGCGCTTTGTCCATATTGCCTTGGCACTTTCCAATAATTTGTACCTGATGGCCCCACGGAATTTCAAAAATATCAGTGTTTTTGAAATCGTCCGCAAGTTGCGGACGATTTATGACATTTAAGTCCGCAAGTTGCGGACTGATTTCATTATTTCGGTCCACAACTTGTGGACCACTGATATCCAAACAATTACCACTATACAACTCAAAGAAATATTGTATATATTTCAAGTTGGTTGAATTCCGTTACGTGGCGAAAAGGAATCAAAAACAATTTCATACCTCTATCAGCAAGAACGCAAGATAATGAGGAATTACAAGAGTCTGACCGCTGAGGGCGATATTGTAATCACCTATTTTAATTGCGGCATTCACGTGGTATTTGTCTTGATTTTGGAGGACGGTTCTCAATGATTTGGCATTGCCATCAGAAGCCTTGCATTCCACGGGTACGCATTTCCCCTTGTATCGGATTAGGAAATCAAGTTCTATACCGCTGTTTTTGTGGTAATAATAGAGTTTGCGTCCCATCTTGGAGAAAACATCAGCAAGCAAATTCTCGAATATGGCTCCCTTATATCCGTAGAGGTTGCCTTGCGATATGCTCCAGGCAGTGCCGTCTTCCAGCATACTTACAAACAATCCTGTATCAGCCATATATATCTTGAACTCGTCGCGCAGGGCGTTCCCGTCCAAAGGCAATTCTGTAATTTCGGTATTATAACACCTTCTTACGATGCCGGCGTCTTCTATCCATTGCAGACATCCCTCATAATTGCGGCCTCGTGCCCCTTTTTTTATTGATGAGTATGTAAACTTCTTATATTCCCGGCTCAGTTGCGAGGGTATCGAGTTGAAACACTCCACAATGCGGGGCTTGTCGGTAGGCGAGGCATACTTCACCATATCGCTCCTATAATCCTCAAGTATAGAAAGTTGTGTATTCCTGACTTCACGGATATCATTGGTTTCGAAAAATGCCTTCACCGCAGCAGGCATTCCGCCTACTATAATATATTGCTGCAACAGTTCACGCATTCTTTGGTGTATTACAGAATCTACGGGCAGATGCTTTTCAAGACAATCTTTCAGATAGCTGATATGCTCGTCCTTTATGCCGTTGGCCCAAAGCCATTCCTCAAAATCCATTGGATACATATCCACTATTTGCTCGTAGCCTACAGGAATTGGAGCGTCGGAATTGTAGCCGTTTACTCCAAGAAGCGAACCTGTGCATATTACATCGTAGCGACCATCGAGAGCAAAATACTTCAGTGACGTTCTTGCCTTGGGACAGTCCTGTATCTCGTCAAAGACAATGCAGGTATTCCCTTTCTCGAAAAGTGCGTCGGTAATTCCAGCCATAGAAATATTCCTTGTGATCCTATCGATATCCATCGGGCCATCGAAAATATCCTTCAATTCTGGATGCGCAAAAAAGTCCAAATAAATTACATTTTTGTAATTATCTTTGGCAAATTTTGTAACAGAGAAAGTTTTTCCGCACTGACGCACACCCTTTATGATTATTGGTTTTCGGTCAGGTCTTTGCTTCCATTTCGTAAGTATCTGATTTATTTTACGTTTATACATATCCTACACATTTTAAGCCCCACTTTTTGAGGTTTCGTGCACATTTTATGCCCGAGTTTTGTGATAAATCCGCACATTTTATGGGGGAGTTTTCGCTGCGAAGATAATAAAAACTGATTATGTGAGGAAACTATTATATAAAATTTCGCCTCGTAACAGCAAAAAAAACTCCGTCCCGGAAAAAATCTACCGGAACGGAGTCTCAATTATTTCAATCACTTCAACACTTCAATCACTTGAAGCGTATCAGCGTGATTATTCAGCAAAGTCGGCGGCAATCTTCTCGATCCAGGCCTTAACGTCGTTGTCGGCGAGGTTTGGAAGGTTGAGCTTGCCCTTCTTGTTGATGCCGCGGAGGTCGTTCACGAGCTTGCCGAACTTGGCGTCCTTCAAGTCCTTAACCATGAGGAATCCGAGCTTCTGGATTGTTGGAACCCACTCCTCAGGAATGCCGTATGCGGTGTATGCGCTTACTGGGTCGTACTCAAGCTTCTTCTCAGGCTTCATAGATGGGAAGAAGAGAACATCCTGGATAGACTCAGAATTTGTCATAATCATTGTGAGACGGTCGATACCGATACCTACGCCCGCTGTTGGAGGCATACCGTGGTCGATGGCTGTGAGGAAGTCCTCGTCGAGAACCATAGCCTCCTCGTCGCCGCGCTTGGCGAGCAGAAGCTGATCCTCGAATCTCTGACGCTGGTCGATTGGGTCGTTGAGCTCTGAGTAAGCATTGCAAAGCTCCTTACCATTACAGATAGCCTCGAAACGCTCCACGAGACCTGGCTTGCTGCGGTGCTTCTTTGTAAGAGGCGACATCTCAACAGGATAGTCGGTGATGAAGGTAGGCTGAATGATCTTGCTCTCGCATGTCTCGCCGAAAATCTCGTCGATGAGCTTGCCCTTACCCATTGTTGAATCAACCTCAACGCCGAAGCCCTTGGCAGTCTCGGCGAGCTGAGCCTCGTCCATATCGCTGATATCAACGCCTGTGTAGTGCTGGATAGCCTCAGCCATAGTGAAACGCTGCCATGGACGCTTGAAGTCGATCTCGTTCTGGCCAACTGTGATCTTTGTCTTGCCGTTGAGAGCCAGACAAACCTTCTCAACCATCTCCTCTACAGTATCCATCATCCAGTAGTAGTCCTTGTAGGCCACGTAGAGCTCTATCTGAGTGAACTCAGGATTGTGGAAACGGTCCATACCCTCGTTGCGGAAGTCCTTTGAAAACTCGTAAACACCGTCGAAACCACCTACGATAAGTTTCTTGAGGTAGAGCTCGTTGGCGATACGGAGATACAAAGTCTGGTCGAGGGCGTTGTGGTGAGTCTTGAAAGGACGTGCCGAAGCACCGCCGTAGATTGGCTGGAGGATAGGAGTCTCCACCTCAAGACAGCCCAATGTATCGAGGTACTGACGCATTGTATTCATAAGCTTGGTACGCTTTACGAAAACGTCCTTTACCTGTGGGTTTACTATAAGGTCTACATAACGCTTTCTGTATCTCTGCTCGGGATCGGTGAAGGCGTCGAACACCTGACCGTCCTTCTCCTTAACAACTGGAAGAGGCTTCAGGGACTTGCAGAGAACTGTAAGCTCATTTACGAGGATAGAAATCTCACCCATCTTGGTGCGGAAAATCTCACCCTTCACGCCGATGATATCGCCGATATCGAGAAGTTTCTTGAAAACATCGTTGTACATCATCTTGTCCTCGGTAGGACAGAGAACGTCTCTATTCACATAGAGCTGGATACGGCCCTTGCTGTCCTGAAGCTCGGCGAAAGAGGCGCTACCCATGATGCGGCGGCTCATGATACGGCCTGCTATGCTGATCACCTTGCCCGAATGCTCCTCGTCCTTGAGGCCTGCAAACTGCTCCTTGATCTCAACAGTATTGGTATCTACATTGTACTTAGGTGCTGGATATGGATCGATACCCAAAGCACGCATCTTCTCAAGAGACTGTCTTCTAATCTGCTCTTGTTCTGTAAGTTCTATACTCATAATGATTTATATCAAAATTTTTATTCTAAATTTCCAATTTGCAAAATTAGAAATATTTTTTTGAAAAACCGAAAAAAATTATACATTTGCGAGAAATATTTTAATAATAACGCAATTATGAGAGAAGCTACACAAGAAGAACACGACGCAATAATGAATAGTATGAAGGAATTTGCCGATGGCGGAGTTCCTTGCGTTGGCATATTCTGGCTCGACATCAAGGAAATGAAATTCTTTGGCGTAAACAAGATGGAACTGACTCCCAAAATGTTGGAAGAGGCTGAGGAGGATGGTGTGCCATTCGTAACATACCCCAAGTTGCATCGTCAGATTTGGGCAAAAGAATATTATCGTGCCCACGTTAAGGGGTTGGAAACAAAATTTGAAGGCGATTATACTAATGTGCCCCGTGGCAGAATTGCATGGGATATTAATAAATTTGTAGTCTTTGTAGGACATTGGGCTAAGGAAATAGAGGATCAATTGCGTGAAATGATAGAAGCAGAGTTTTATCTCCCCGATTTCGAGTTTATTTACGACAAGCACTGGGACCTCGGACATGGATGGTCTGGTGACATGAAATAAAAAAAATTATTTTTTCTCTTGCATTTAATAAAAAAGCTTTCTATATTTACAAATCGTTAATAAACTAAGAAATCATGAACAAAATCATCATAATATCAGCACCATCAGGCTCGGGAAAGAGCACTCTTATAGGTAAACTTATGCAGGACGAGAGCCTGAAACTGGAATTCTCGATATCGGCCACCACCCGTGCGCCACGCGGTCAGGAAGTAGATGGCAAGGACTACCATTTCCTATCAGTGGAGGAGTTTGAGAAGCGTATTGCAGCTAATGGCTTTGTAGAATACGAGCAGGTGTACGAGGGCAGATATTATGGCACTCTCAAGAGCGAGATCGACCGCATTTTTCAGAACGGCAACAACGTGATTTTCGATGTGGACGTGGAGGGCGGCATCAACCTGAAGAAGATTTTCGGAGCTGATGCTCTCAGCATCTTCATTCAGCCTCCTTCCGTAGAGGAACTGCGGAAACGTCTTCTTGGCCGCGCCACCGACTCCATGGAGGAGATTGAGAAACGCCTCGCCAAGGCCGAGCAGGAGATAAGCCGCGCGCCCAAGTTCGACACCATTGTAATCAACGACGACCTGGAGAGAGCTGCCGCAGACTTCCGTGAAAAAGTTACTAATTTCTTGAACTAAAAGTTATTATGCCTAACATCCTAATTGTAGACAAAAACGAAAATAATTACAAACGTCTTTCCGCCTTGCTTGGCTCCATCGGCTACGATACTCGGCAGAGTTGCAGTTTCGACGAGGCCAGGATAGCCGTGCTTTCCAAGATTTGCTACGCAGTAATCATCAACCTCGAGACCATCCATTCTATAGAGCAAATTGATGTATTGGTGAAGAGCACCAGACCTCACGCCATAGTAATGCTCATGGGACCCGAGATTTACGAGGATGTTATCTGCAAGGCTTACGAGATAGGCGTGGACGATTTCATGCGCACTCCATTCAGCGACAATATATATCTTGCGCGTTTCAGAACCATGACCGGAAGGATAATGGAGATGAGAGACTCGCACATCAGGAAACTGAACTCACTCATCGATTTTCTGCCGGTAATGATGATGGTATCCGATGGCAACGGCACCATCATGAGCGCCAATCAGGCCATACTGAGCAAGTTCGGCAAAACCATCGACGAGGTTAAGGGTGCCATGATAGGCGATCTTCTCAGCTGCTCGTCGTCCAATGGAGCCAACTGTCACCTTAGCTGCGGATTCTGCAAGATAGCAGAGATGGAGCGCGAGGTGGCCCGCACAGGCAAGCGCGTAATCCGCAAGGAAGTGTCATACATTCAGCAGAAAGACGGCAGGCCTCACAAGCGCAGCCTCAAGCTATCGATGGCCCCACTGGAATACGACAACCGCAATCTCGTAATCATAAACCTGGAGGACGTAACATTCGAGCGCAACGCATTCGATGTGATGTCATCCACCATCGACGATCTGCGCAAGTCATACGACGACTCACAGGACCAGGTAAAGATTTCCAGCGAGTTGGCCGACTACCTTCAGGATATCAACAACAGCCTCGAGGTAGAGAAAACCAAACTCCGCAAGCTTTTCGACAATATGTCGTCGGGATTCTTCCGATTCAGCCGCAAGGAAGGCAAGATGTATTTCGAGGAGGCCAACGCCAAGGCATGCGAGATGTTCAACCAGGACCTGCCCAAATACAAGGGCTGTGAGGTTACGGGAGGCAAATTCTGCGAGCAGGAGCTTTTCGACAATATGGTGAAAGTGCTCGATACCGGCGAATCCATCAACATGACCCTGAAGTCGGAACTCTTTGGCGGATACTTCGATATGAGCATCTATATGCCAGAGCCTGAGAATGTTGGCGTAATTATCCGCAACATATCCAACGAGGTGCGCAATCTCAACGAGAACAAGATGCTCACCCGAATGCTCAAGAAGCAGAACATAGAGCTCGACGACAAGAACGTGGAGCTCAAGAAGGCAGTGGAGACCAAAAACAAGTTTATCTCCATAATAGCCCACGACCTCCGCAACCCATTCAACGCGATCAACGGACTGTCGGAAATGCTTGTAAAACGTCTGGACCCGGAGACCGACAAGCGATCCCACGACATGGCGCAGATAATACACGACAGCGCCAAGGGAGCCTACGAGCTGCTGGAAAACCTCCTCGTATGGGCGCGCACACAGCAAAACACCATCCAGTATCAGCCCGAGATGCTTGCACTCCACAGCGTGGCAGGCGAGGCCATAAGCGAGATACTGGCCCAGGCCGAGAAAAAGCACATAATGCTGATGAACCAGACCGAGATAGGCGGTCAGATATGGGCCGACAAGCAGATGCTGCTCACCATAATAAGGAACATCACATCCAACGCCATCAAATTCACCAACGAGGGCGGCCTCATTGTGATAGGATCCGACCAAAACGAGGTGTGCACCTCTATTATAATAGAGGACAACGGCATCGGAATGACCCAGGAGGTGATCGACAAGCTATTCACGGTCTCCAAAAACAAGAGCACCAAAGGCACATCGGGCGAGAGCGGATCGGGAATGGGCCTGCTGATAACCAAGGAATTTG
>JAZQPB010000221.1:0-6982 GCA_045628165.1 Bacteroidales bacterium
TCAGCAAGAGTGCCATAATTGAGAATTGTCTCAACCAAAAGACTATCGCTGATTTCGTGCTTCTTGGCCTGTGGAGTGTACCAAAACAAAGCACTATGCTTATCTATGAAAATATTCCGAGAATTATCCATCATTGTTATCAATTTAATATTACACCGACAAATATAAAGAATATATTCGAAAGTTGGCAAGGGATTATGAAAATATTTTTCTCATTTCAGCAAAAAAAACGTTCCCACAACAATCAGCCCCAATCCTATCCATCTTGTGTAAGGCACGGTTTCGTGGAAGATGAGCATCGAGGCCAACATTCCGAAAAAGTAGGCGAAACTTGTGAGCGGATAGGCCACCGAGAATTCGTAATGCCTTAATATATACATCCATAGCACCGACGCGGCGCCCATCGAGAGACCGCAATAAAGGAATGGCCAGTTGGTGAGATAATCCTTGATTATCGGCCAGGTGAACGCGAATTTAGGAGCGTTTTTCATCGCAATCTTCAGGAATACCTGACCCATTGCCAACAAGGCCGACTGCGACAACGACAATATCAGAAGTCTTAGCATTTTCTTAAAACTATAAAGGCGTGGTCTCTCTCAGCAAAATGATGATAGAGCAATATGTTCTTGGGAGATAGATTGTTGGAGTCTGTCTTCTCAACAAACAATACATCTGGAATACGGCCGTCTCTCAGCGAAACCGCCGACGCATAACAGCCATATACAAATCCCGAGTAACTCTCGCCGAAAATGTTGGCGTACTGCAAAACAGGCTTGTCGGCAAACCAATATTCAAGGTTCTTGCAATAAACGTCATCATTGTCAGGCTTGCCATTAATACCAGTCATAATAGCGTCAATATCAGACATTTGAATACCAGCATCAGCCAAAGTATGCTGAAGTTCACGCTCAAGGTCGTCGGCTGATACGCGGTTGCACATCCTTACAGCGGAAATCTCGCAAAGTGAATTGTCAGTTTTCTTGTTGCTAACCACACAACCACAGGCACTCTCGCCAGCAAATCCCTTGCTGTCGCCACCCAGATAACCCTGGTGCTCAAGGATTTGGAAATATGACTGCGACATCTCGTCGAACCCGCCCACAAAGGCCGAATTTATCCTTCCCATCTGGATTTGCAGGAAAACATCCAGCAATGCCGACTCGAACGAAACGCCATTGTGACAGTATGTTGAGTTGTATCCGTGACACTTCAGGTTAATGCCGATAGTGGAACTCACGGTGTTGTGGGTGCTCTGCATAAAGAGCGACGGTTTCAGAAACTCCTCGCCGTTATGCACCAGATCCTGAAGAAAAGCCTCGGTATTCTCCACGCATCCAAGTCCAGTTCCCGTTACAACGGCGTCCACGGAATCAAGCCCCGACGCCTCCAAAGCCTTGTTGGAGACAAGGATAGCACGTTTAAGAATCTTGCCATTTCTACGGCACACCGCCGACGGCAAAAACTCCTTGAAATCAGGATCCTGAATACGCACAAGTTTCTGACCATCAAAGGAAAGCGGACTACTTTTCCACTCCTCTGAAAACGGCTTCTGCACAGAAATCTGACTGAATGAATTTATAAATACTTTGCTCATATTAGAAAACTAATCCCTCCAATTCTCTATCGTCACGCCATCAAGACGCGACATATGTTTTATATTATTTGTCACTAAAACACAGTTCTTAGCCACCGAAGCACTGCCAATCAAAACATCAGCATCCTCAATTTTTTGGCCTTTCTTTTCCAAAAAATCCTTTTGACGGGAAGCCTCCAAAACATAATCAGAGAAAGGGACAACATCGAAACAATTAACAATCTTGCTTACAACCTGAAATTCTCTTTCAGCGTGTCCACTTTTATAAACGCCATAAAACAACTCGTATAAAGAATAATCAGAAATACAGCAATTTTCTGCTCCGCACTTAACTAAATGCTTTATAACAGAATCATTGTTCCTAATAAGGTCAACTACGACATTGGTATCAAGCAAATATCTCATAATCTAATCAAAATTGACAGTTCTGAACAAATGATTATGCGCGTCACTAACAGCGTCAAAGAATTCCTCATTGTCAATTTTCCCACAAATATTGTCCAGCACATACTGAGTTTTGGGAGAGACAGCCGCAGTTTCAGAGACCTCTTTCTTGGAAACAAAAGACAACATAAAGTCCTTTATTCTTTTCAGCACATCTACACTATCTGTGGAGTAAAGAATATCAATGCAATTATGACGCAACTCATTAATATTGGTAGCAATTAGTTCCATAATAAACGATTATTTATGTTACACTCCGCAAATATAACACTATTTTCTCAAAACCGCAAAAACTACTCCGCTATCTTTATCTTCAAAGTCTTCATTTCCTTGCCTATCACGGCGTTGTTGTTTTTTTCGGGGGCAGACGAGCAATTCTTGTCCGAGACCTTTATTATAGAATACTTTCCTGGAGTATTGGGCATCTTGTAAATATTAGTATTGATATCAGGAATGCTGAAACTCACGCCATCCAAGGTATAATCAAGCGTAAACGGAGCAACGCCTCTGAGAATCACATTCAAATGCTCACCATAGCAAAGAGAAGCATTGTCGAACTGAGCATCAGGAGGATTGACACATAAAGTATATGGACGGAGATAATTCTGGAACACCAGCCCGTGATACCGACGGTCATTCATTCGGGCCAATTCCTCAATAATTGGAGTCCCAGAACTTACATTCTTAATTATATGCAATTGAAAACAGTCCCTGAAATATAGATTGCCGTCAATACCCAATCTGATAAATCTGTAAGGGGTATAATTAACAGGACGATCGGAAGGTATTTCAATTGAGAATTTTTGCGGATTAACCACTCCATTCCTCAAGTCTGACATCGGGAAACGTGAAATCTCATCCCGATAAATTGAATACAAATATTTGCCATCCTGCGAAATCTCTAAACTATTCATTTCGTATCGGAAAAGCAAGAACGGTCCCGTCACCTCTCCAGTCGTTCTATCTAATTTCAAATAATAGATAGCAAAATCGTCACTATAGTCAAAATAGAAGATCTCCCCACTAGATGGCAAAACTACCTTCGGGATTAGGTAACTGATATCAACCTCCTTCCCGACTACAGACTTGCCATACAATGCAATATCCTCTCCATCCACCAGATAAGAATCAACAGTCCTCAAATCAGGCTCTTGCGCAAGAAGCCACATACGTTTGCCATCCGAGTGAGGCAAAGCACAAGTAAGCCCCAACGGATTGATATCCCAGGAAATGGCAGTATCCAACAAAACCACTTCCTTGATATGGGATATTTCCTCATCGTTAGGAGCGATATAACAAACGATATAGGCATTTCCATTTTGATTGGTGTGATGAGCAAGCAACTGATACACATACTTGGAATCAGGACTCTTGAAAGCGAAATTATGAGAATAAAGGCAAATATCCGAACCGAACTTCTGACCTGTACAGGTACGAATATCAAGAGGGTCGCCATACAAGATATAACGCCCCTCATAATTAGACAAGCAAAACCTTGGGAAAACTATTTCCCTAAAATCGATATCATTGATTTCTGAATTGCCTTCCCCGTCAAGAGACAAAACCTGCCCATTCCCCAACAACAAGTTGGAAAACTCCATCTGAGCCAATGACGGCAGTGCCGACATAAGCACTGCCACCAAGGCCAAAGACAATTCCTTAATCAAGGAACGGATCGAAAACATATCGTACAGAGAAACCATACAAATCGTAAGAATGATTAGCCAAAGGTCCAACACCAACCTTCCAATAGTCATCATCATCCCAATAATTGTGCCGATATATCATAAGAACATCAGAAGCATCGTTGACAGGATTTACATAATTCATCCAGTACATACCCTTATGATTTTTCTGTGTATAATAACCAGCCTCGTAGGCAATCTCCATCTGATGCAACTGCTCAGGTGTCAAATGCAACATAGGGTCATAAATAGACGCAGAGTTTCTCCATCCTGCCAATGTATGATATGACGCAGATTCTGAAGCATCGTCTCCCAAACCAAACACAAAAGCGTCATAATACATATCCCAAGCCCTAATCTGATAATTAGAAGACAGATCGTATGTTTCATTGGAATCAAAAGAGTCAATCTCCAAAATATCACACAAATCTTCCTGAGTCATTAGGCTACCAAACACATTACCATTTCTAGGAGGCCTGCCTGGCCTATAGACAGGTATAAACATTTTTACTTTGGTTGCATACATATCAGCGCCGTCTCTTGAATACAACCTTCCGTACAATTGGTCATTAGTCCTGTCATTTGCATAAGACCAACTAACAGCAGAATCTGGAATGTTCAAGTTAGTAAGCATAACATAAAAGTACTTATTAGGATCAGATCGACGATAGACTTTCATTGTCTGATATGTAAACGAGGGATCATCAACATAAGTTGCTTCACCTAACTCCAGCCAGTCAATAGGACCAAAATAACCCTTCGACAAATGAGTTCCAGGCTTAAAAGTAGCGATGGTTTTTACAGACTCAATATCGGCAGGATCTGTTACTACAGAAACACATTGATTGTCCCCAACCTGAACCTTTTGGGTTCCCTCGGAGGGCAGAATGCCTTCCTCCCTCTCACACGAGGCCAGCATCAGCCCCACACTTGCAATAAGCGTGGCGAGCAAAATTTTTCGTTTCATCGTTTGAAAAATTTATAGTTAATAAATAAGAAAACTGTATGTGTTTTGCAAAATCACAACGCAAAGATAAAGACTACCCCAGTCATTCTATTGTAAAAACAGGACAAAAAAGAAACTACTCTATAAAAAATTGTCCCATTTTTACAATGGAAAAACTTCTACAATTTGTATATTTGCGCACTAAAACTATAAAAAATGTTCTACGAAACAAAAACAACAAGCGGAGAAACAGGGAATTACGTTAATCGTATATGGTTAGCAAAATGGGATTATGAAACCACTATTAGGGAAGTAAAACCAAGTACCAATGTATGCATATTAATACAATTGGGCAATAACACAAAATATAAAGCCATAGACAAAGAGTTCCTAAAAAACACTCCAATCGAATATAATGAGTGGTGCGACAAAGTAACCAACGAAGCAATTTCTGTTGGCAACTATATAATAATAGGCCCTCATAGAGACCTTGTTCTTGAAATATCACAAAACAACACTTATACAATAGGCATAGAATTCCCAACAGGACATTCAGGCAATTTCTTTGGAATACCAATAAAGTCATTATCCAACAATATCTTGCCTATGGATAGTGCTAACGATTTGCTATGCAGTATTGTTAAAAACATCAATACAGAAAACAACGAAACAATATTTTCATCAACACTTGAGTATATTGAAAAGAATATTATCAATAGCCCATATACAAATATCAGAGACAAGAAACTTATGGATTGCATCAAGGCAATAAAGAACAATCCTTTTATACAAAATGTAAATGACCTTGCCGAAAGATATTGTACGAGTAGAAGAAATTTCAACCGAATAATTAATGAATACACAGGTTTGTCAGCACAGCAATATATAATGATAGAAAGAGTGAACAAAATGACGTCACTAATATTCGAACATCCAGAATACAGTCTCAACCAAATAATTGAACTTTGTCACTATCAAGACCAAAGCCACTTGAATAGAGACACAAAACTCATAGGAGGCTTAACCGCAACAACCATATACCAAAACATCCACGACAGAATATCATATATGCCGTCACCCTTGGCAATGAATGTAATGGAAGGAAAGTATTGCGGACTTCATTTGCATTAATACAGTGAGACACTCAGAATCTCGGCGAAAATTTTACTCCCCTATCATTATCTTAAGTGGCTTCATTTGTTTGCCTATCACAGCATTATTATTGTTTTCGGGAATAGCAGAACAATTCTTATCTATAACTTTTATAATAGAATATTTTCCTGTAGTTTCGGGCATTTGATAAATATTTGCATTGATATCAAAAATGCTAAAATTTTCATTATCCAAACTATATTCAAGTGAAAAAGGAATTTCACCACTTAGTATCACATTTAGCGGCTCACCGTAACAAAGAGTAGCATTGTCGAACTGAGCATCAGGACTCTCCAAAACTTTTACATCAATAGTTGAAGCATCGCTGTTGCAAGCAGATGAATTAACCTCATAGACAGAGATTTGAGCATCGCCAACATTTTTCCATCTCACAGAAATTTTATCATAACTTTCGGAATTAGACACCACATCACCCATACCACTTGGCGATATACTCCAAACGTATTTTGAGCCCTTGACGGGATTTTCTATGAAATAATCCGTGGAAGAATTTAGGCAGGCGGTGTGAGAACCCGAAGGAGGAGTGGAAGAGTTATCACATTCTACATTACCATACCACGATGACAGGAACTTAACTTTATTATTAAACATAAAGTTATCCTTGGTCTTAATTTCATCATAAAAATGAGATTCCCCATTATTATCAATTTCTATTTTCCCTATTGATAATTTTTTATTGCGAAATAGTGCAGAATATACAGCACCGTCAAAACCATAATACAAATACATTACACTTTTCATTCCTGAAGTTGTCGGTGAATCAATAATTCTTATTTTTGAGTAATCAGGTATCCCATCAATTATTGGAGACTCAACTATTTCCAATAAACCATTATTGTGATTACGCAAATCATAATAGATCTTTGAACCATCATGGGATATAAGAGAATATTCTGCGTGTGTATATCTAGAAGGAAGTTTATAACTTGAAATTCTCTTGAAGTTTCCAGTGCTTCTATCAAAAGAACCATAATAAACCTCACTATCATAACGAACATCAGCAACAGCTGTATAAAAACGACAGTCGAGAGAAAGACAAATTCGCCACTGCTTATTAAGAGAAAGATCAAAAGCATAATCAGAAGTACTCAAATCAATAGTTTCTATATGACTAAACCCATTTGCTGTTAGCAAGTACTT
>JAZQPB010000222.1:0-26140 GCA_045628165.1 Bacteroidales bacterium
GATGATTTCGAGTCGTCGAAGAAAAACGAGCAGAACTCCAAGTCGGAGGAAGACGGCGAGACACCTGTGCTGGATAATTTCGGCACCGACCTCACCCGCGCGGCCGAGGAAGGAAGGCTGGACCCCATTGTGGGACGCAGCAAGGAGATTGAGCGTATGGTTCAGATATTAAGCCGCCGCAAGAAAAACAATCCCGTGATAATAGGCGAGCCAGGCGTGGGAAAATCTGCGCTGGCCGAAGGTCTTGCTCTCAAGATAATAGCCAAGCAGGTATCGAGAGTATTGTACGGCAAGCGTGTGGTAACTCTTGACCTTGGATCGCTGGTGGCCGGCACCAAATACCGCGGACAGTTTGAGGAGCGAATAAAATCGATACTCAACGAGCTTACACGCAACAAGAACATTATCCTTTTCATCGACGAGATTCATCAGCTTGTAGGCGCGGGCAATGCCAGCGGATCGATGGACGCAAGCAATATGCTGAAACCGGCCCTCGCAAGAGGTGACATCCAGTGCATTGGCGCCACTACCCTGAGCGAATACCGCGAGTACATCGAGAAGGATGGTGCCCTGGAGCGCCGTTTCCAGAAGATAATCCTTGAGCCATCCACCGTGGAGGAGTCCATCGAGATACTCAACAACATAAAGGACAAATACGAGAGCCATCACAATGTAACATACACTCCGGAGGCCATTGAGGCTTGCGTAAAGCTTTCCGAGAGGTATATCAGCGACAGATGTCTCCCCGACAAGGCCATCGACGCGCTCGACGAGGCCGGATCGCGTGTGCACATCTCCAATATTAAGGTGCCTGAAACCATCAACGAATTTGAGGAGCAGATTCTGGCCGTAAAGCAGGAGAAGGACAAGGCCATCCAGAACCAGAACTTTGAGCTGGCTGCCAGTCACCGCGACAAGCAGAAGGAACTGGAGACCCTGCTGCAGAAGGAGCGCGACAAATGGGAGAAGAATCTCAGCAAAAACCGCGAAGTGGTGGACGCCTCGAATATAGAGGAGGTGATAGCCATGATGACCGGCGTGCCCGTATCGCGCGTGGCACAGGCCGAGGGTCAGCGCCTGAAGGTGATGTATGATGAGCTGAAAGGCAAGGTTGTGGGCCAGGACCACGTAATAGAGAAGGTTGTGAAGTGCATTCAGCGCAACCGCGTGGGTCTCAAGGATCCCAACAAGCCTATCGGAACTTTCATATTCCTGGGTCCTACGGGAGTGGGCAAAACACAGCTCGCCAAGATTCTTGCCGAATACCTTTTCGATTCCAAGGAGGCACTTATCCGCCTGGATATGAGCGAATACATGGAGAAATTCAATGTATCGAGACTTATAGGATCGGCACCCGGATATGTGGGCTATGAGGAGGGCGGTCAGCTGACAGAGAAGGTAAGACGCAAGCCCTACTCCATCGTATTGCTCGATGAGATAGAGAAGGCTCATCCCGAGGTGTTCAACATTCTGCTCCAGATACTCGACGAGGGACACCTGACCGACGCGTCGGGCCGTAAGATAGATTTCAAGAACACCATCGTGATAATGACATCGAACATCGGCGCGCGCGACATCCAGAATTACGGCCACGGACTCGGTTTCGGATCCGGCGACAACAGCGACGAGACCAACAAGGCCATCGTGGAGAAGGCCCTCAAGAAGGCTTTCTCGCCTGAGTTCCTAAACCGTGTGGACGATATTCTCACATTCAACAGCCTTACACGCGAGGATATCCACAAGATAATCGACATAGAGCTCAAGGGTCTCTACAAGCGTGTGGAGCAGATGAAGATGTCACTCGTGCTTACCGACGAGGCCAAGAACTTTATAGCCGACAAGGGATTCGACCCGAAATTTGGCGCGCGTCCGCTCAAGAGAGCCATTCAGAAATATCTGGAAGACGAGCTTGCAAGCGCCGTAATCGGCAGGGAAACCCACGACGGCGATCAGATTGTGGCCACACTTAGCCCCGAGGGCGACAAGATAGTGGCTACGGTAAAATCCGCATCCGAGATTAATGATTAATGATTATTTTTTTTTCACAGGCTCTGGCTATTGTCCGGGGTCTGTGATTTTTTTATCGTCAAGATATGGTAGATTTAACTTATTTGACAGATGTTACTGATGGCGACAAGGAGTCGATGCGTCAGCTGATAGAAATGTTTCTTGTTCAGAGTCAGGAGATTACGGACAACTTTAAGGAAGCTGAAGGCAACAACGATACCGAGGCCATAGGACGCATAGCGCATCTCGCCAAATCCACATCCAAGGTGATGGGCATATCCGATGTGTCGGATAAGATGCAGGAGCTTCAGGGCCTCGTGGACCGGCAGGAGCATCCCGAGCGCTATCCCGAGCTTGTGAGTTACTATTACAGGCACATGCCCTCCGCCGTAGAGGAGCTCAAACAGAAGCTGGCTGAGATATAAATTGCCATCAGCTGGCCGAGATATAAATCGCCATCAGCTGGCTAACAACGCACTACGGGGATGCGGAGCACAAACTGTGTGCCGGCGCCGGGCTCGGATGTAAACTCCAGAGTGCCCTGCATCATGGATGTGAGGGCGCGTGCGATGTGGAGTCCGAGGCCCGCGCCGTCGAAAATACGGCTGGAATCGGGCGAGATTTTACGGAATTTCTCGAATATCAGCTGGCTGTTTTCGGGCGAGATGCCTGTGCCGGTGTCGGTGGTGCGTATCTCGAGTATGTAGTCGGATGCGTTTTTGTTGTGGTCGGCCTTCAGCTGAAACGACAACTGCACACTGCCCTCGTCGGTGAATTTTATCGCGTTGTCTATCAGCGCGTTCACAGTCTGGCAGATTAATGTGTCGTCGGCCCAGATGAACACCGGCTTGTCGCCGAGGGTGTTGCTGAGGGTGTATTTTATCTTTCCGCGCTTGTCGGGGTCGGTCATTACAAGCGACATCGATGAGTGGTAAATGTATGTGGCCAGAAAAACTATGTCGAATTTGGACGGCGCCACCTTTATCAGGCCCGACTGTATCTTGCTTACAGTGATTATGTTGTCTATCATTTTCAGCAGATAGTTGGAGTATCGCCTCAGCTGCACTGACAACTCCCCCACTGTCTCGCGGTCGGTATCGGGCATGGATATTATGTCGCTGCATCCTATTATGGCGTTCAGCGGAGTGCGTATCTCGTGCATTATGTTGTTCAGAAACTCGTTTTGGAGCTTCTGCAGCTCGTTTTCGTAGTCCATGGTTTTTAGTTTTTTTTTTCAGCTAATACATTTATAACGTATCCCCTCTCCTATTTGTTGCGCGCATACATCATAAGACCGCCCGGAAGACGGAAAAGCGGAATCTCCTTTTTCAGGATTCCGGCCTGGCGGATTATTGTGCCCGATAGCTCGCCGTTGCTGTCCTGGAAATGCTCCCAGTACATTATTCCGCCCAGCGAGTTGATGTAGGCGTAGTTGGTTTTGGCGAGCACAGATGATGTGTCCTCGTAGCTTATGAAGGTCTGATTGGCGCTGTTGTATATATAAGGTGCCATCGCCTTGGCGTCCCAGAATTTCCTGTAGCCGGAGTTGAGCGCCTTTATGTTCTTGTAGTTGATGGATCCGATGCCGTTGCCTTTTTCGTAGAGGCCGTGGTTGTGGTCGGGTACGTGGTTCCACTGCCGGCCGTAGAATGCGGCGCCTATGATGATTTTCTCTCTCGGGATTCCGGTCCTGATGTATAGCTCGGTGATGTTTTTCACGGCGTATCCTGTTGGTTTCAGCTCCGACGGATACAGATTGGCGTGGTGTCCCGTGATCTCGTTCCACTGCCCGTAAAAGTCGTATGTCATTATGTGGAAATAATCCACGAGTCCGGCCAGTTTTACCGGCTCCACATAGTCGAGATAGTATTTGAAAGCTCCCGAGGCTATGGTGAGGTAGTATTTTCTGCCATCAGCTATGCCGGCGTTGTTGAGCGCGATCCTGAGCTCCTGGATGAGCGCGGTGAAGTTGGTGCGGTCCGATTCGCGTGTGGCTTTTTTCATTCCGGGAAATTCCCAGTCGATGTCTATGCCGTCGAGGCCGTAGCTCCTTACAAAACGCACGGCGTCGTCCACGAAAATATCCCTGTTGGCCTTGGCCGATACCAGCTGAGAGAATATAGCTGATGTATTAGCTCCGCCCACCGACACAAGCACCTTGAGGGCCGGATATTTTTTCTTTAGCTGGCGTGTTATCATGAAATTGTCGGCGTCGTTGGGATACAGGAGGCCTATCCGGTTGTTCTTGATGGTGGTGAAGGCGAGGTTTACAACATTTACGCCCTCGAGGTCGATATCCCTTACATCGAGCTTCCGGCTGCCGATCTGGAGGTAAGCCGCCACAATGGGAGTCTTGGTGGAGGGGCGCGCCGTTCCGAAAGATACATCGTCTTTCGAGTTGATAAGGCATCCCTGCAGCATTACGGCCATTGCAGCTAATAATATAAGTGTGCGAACTTTTTTCACTGTTTTAGTAGTTATTGCATTGAGTTAACGGAGTGCAAAGATAGAAATAATTGATATTAAACGGAACTGCCCCCGCTCAAAAATATGATTTATTACTTGATGTAAAATGAATAAATATCTGAATATTAGTATATTATCCATCTTGAAATTTAAATGACTTCAAAAAAATATTTTTTTTAGCTAAAAAATTTGCAAATGTGGAGGAAATTGTCTTACTTTGCACTTCGAAAAAAGAAACGAAATTAAATTTATTATAATAAATAAAACCATGGAATTATTAAAAGTAGTTGAAGAACAATACTCTTTAAAGAGAGAATGGCCAAAATTCAACAGTGGTGACACTGTAACAGTATCTTATAAGATTGTGGAAGGCAACAAGGAGAGAATCCAGCAGTTTAGAGGCGTGGTAATCCAGAAGAAGGG
Organism: Bacteroidales bacterium; assembly: GCA_045628165.1. Taxonomy (GTDB): domain Bacteria; phylum Bacteroidota; class Bacteroidia; order Bacteroidales; family UBA3824; genus UBA3824. The sequence continues at coordinate 4,897 of JAZQPB010000222.1, forward strand.
TGCCGGCATCAGCGCTACTTTCACAGTAAGAAAAATGTCTGGCAACATCGGTGTTGAGAGAATTTTCCCAGTAGAGTCTCCATTCATCAGCGGTATCGAGATCAACAAGAGAGGCCGCGTACGTAGAGCAAGAATCTACTATGTAAGAGAGCTCACCGGTAAGAAGGCCCGCATCAAGGAGAAGAGAATGTAATTCAGCTTTTCGGACAACTTGAAAAAAAATTAAAATCCTCAAAAACTCAATTTTTGAGGATTTTTTTTTGTTTGAGCGCAAAAAACAGACTTAAAAATTTTTTTTAAATAATCTAAAAACGTAAATTTGCACTCAAATTTTAATTCATGAAATTAAGCTAACACATTTAAACTTAAAATGGAAAATACAAAGAACGAAGAACAGCAGCAGGACCAGCTTGAGATAGTTGAGGATTCCCTGGGCAAAACAGAACAGTTCATTGAGGAGAATCAGAACAAGCTCCTTACCGCAGTAGCAGTGGTAGTATTGATTATTCTCGGTGTTTGGGCATACTCCAAGTTTATAAAGGGACCCAAGGAGGAAAGAGCGGCCAGCCAGATGTTTCAGGCTGAGGCATATTTCGAGATGGACTCGGTAAGCCGCGCTCTCAACGGCGACGCCAACTATCCTGGATTCCTCCAGATTATCAACCAGTTCTCTGGCACCAAGGCGGCCAACAACGCAAAGTACTATGCAGGAGCCTGCTACATGCGTCTCGGCGAATTCAACCAGGCTATCAAGATGCTTGACGACTTCAGCTCAAGCGATCCTAACCTCGCTCCTATTGCCAAGGGTCTTCAGGGCGACGCCTACATGGAGCTCGGCCAGACATCAAAGGCCATCGATCTCTACAAGAAGGCTGCCGACATGGCTGAGGAGAATGTTTTTGTAGCGCCCATCTACCTCCAGAAGCTCGGCGTGGCTTACGAGAAGGAGCAGAAGTACTCTGACGCCCTCAAGGCTTACGAGACCCTCCTCCAGAAATATCCTAAGAGCAACGAGGGAATGCAGGCCGAAAAGAACGTAAAGGCAATGCAGATAAAGCTCGGCAAGTAAGCAAAGAAAATTCATTAGCTATAGAAAATCCTCTGAATCAGATAAATGGTGCAGAGGATTTTTTTGTATATCCATAAAAATTAAACAAAACAAAAAGAAATGAAAAGACTCATCATCCCGGCCCTGATGGCCATGGCGATGCTCGCATCGTGCGGAGGCACCAAGACACAGAACACCGAAAAAGCACCATCAGCTGAAGAGCAGACCTCGCTCGGTGTCGACAAGAACCTCACATCTCCCGACCTCTCGCTTTACGAGCTTCACGGTCCCGTAAAGAATCTGAAACTCGGCGATTTTGAGGAGAGCGACAACTACACATTCTACGAATTTACCGGCGACGGCAGGCTCTATTCCGTAAATGGCGACAAGACCATGTTTAAGCGCACCGATCCCGAGCGCGTGATGATGGACGACGAGGGCACCATGGAGGACCTCCCGGTATACAGGCGAAACAGCAACGGCGAGATCTCCGAAGTAGAGTACATGGAATCCATCAACCAGTATACATGGGAAAACGGCCAGATGGTGAAAAACGAGTGGGAATGCGAGGGCGCCCAGGGCCTTCTGGAATACACCTACGATGCCAACGGCGACTTGGTGCAGATGTCGGAGAAAACCAAGGATCTGAGCGAGGAAGACTGGAGCGAGGCGAGCGTGGTAAAGTACAAGATTACCAAGCGCGACAAATACGGCAACTGGATAGCCCGCGATGTCCTCAGCGAGGATCCATGGTCCGAGACCCGCGCCATCGAGTATTACGATTAGTTTTTTTTCATCCCCGGCCAGCTGATGGCATGATACAATAAAACCCGCTTAAGCTGGTATGCTTGAGCGGGTTTTGTGTTTGTATCATATCAGCTGAAATATGCTATAAACAAAAAAAGCGGCCTGTGAAAAGCCGCTTTCTGTCGGAACAGCGAGACTCGAACTCGCGACCCCAACGTCCCGAACGTTGTACGCTACCAACTGCGCTATGTCCCGTTATTCTAAATCCGGTGCAAATTTAAAAAACAATTTCTGAATTAAAAAATTTTTTTTTACAAAAAAATATCACTTTTGTAGATAAAATATCAAAAAATCTTTCTAATTTTATTGCCATCAAAATATTGTAAGCCAATACTTATAAAATAATGAATAAAATATTGAGAATCAACAAGTTGATGGCGACTATCGTCATTATTGCATCTCTTATGAGCTGTGGAGGCGGCAAGAAGGGCAATCAGAATGCCGGACAGCAGGACGAGCCTGAGGCCAAATCCACCGACACGGAGCAATATGCTGCCACCGCGCCGGCCAGCGATCCGGCTGTGGAGGAGCTTGTAAAACACCAGGAAAACGAGGAGAAAATGGAAAGCGAGGACGAGATTCTGCCCGCAGAGACGGCCGTGCAGGCATACAAGGCACCGTCGGAGCTCAAATACTTCAAATCGTCGGATGAATACATCTACGAGAAATTCTATCCCATAGGATGGAGCAAGGACGGACATTTCGCATACGTGGTGGAGCCACCAGACGAGGCCGCCGGCCTGTATTTCTTCAAGCTCGTAATCCGCAATATGATAAGCGACAAGGATGTATACGTATGGGAGCCCGAAGACGAGCTTGAGAGCGGTTCGGTAAAGGAGATATGGAAGGAATACAACATGACCTTCGCCGCCAAGCTCAACGAGTACAAGATTATCCCTCAGAACGACATCAAGCTCCTGGGGACAGAGTTCCAGCAGGACGGCAATAAATATAAGGTGATAATCGAGAACAAGATGGAGACAGATCCTGATTTCGGTTTCGAGGTTGTAAAGACCACCAACATCAGCATCAAATCGCCTGAACTCGGATCCAAGCAGATATACTCCTACACCGAAAACGACTACAATATCTGTCTCTCAAGGATGATACAGGGCGTAATAAAGAGCCCCTACGAGAACAGGATTGCGGTGTTCGTAAGAGCAGAGGAGCGCGGCTACGAGGGACCACCCAACGTGATAAAATCGTTCCTGGTGGGTTCCGATCTGGAGCGTTCTTTCAAAAAATAACAATTTTTTAGCTCAAAAAATTGTAAAAACCAATTATTAACCTTACTTTTACGAAGTATTTATTAAAACATTCCGAAAATGTTACAAATCAAGGATAATCTGGTAAGCGGAGACAATGTAAGGAAAATGGTGACCTGCACCAAGACCAGCGGAGAGTTTCAGAAAAACAATCTGGACACCATAGTAATACACTATACCGCAGGTCCTTATCAGTCTTCACTTAATACATTGGTAAACCCCAAGGTAAAAGCCTCGGCCCACGTACTGATAGACCGCGACGGATCCATCACTCAGCTGATACCATTCAACGAGATAGCATGGCACGCCGGCGAGAGCTCATACGGCGGACGCTCGGGCTACAACAAGTATTCCATCGGAATAGAGATTGTAAACTCGGGACCGCTCACCAAGAGCGGAAACGTATACAGATCGTGGTTTGGCGCCGCATACAATCCGAGCGATGTGATGGAGGCCATCCACAGAAACCAGTCAGTCACCAAGTTCTGGCACGTATACACAGCCGAGCAGATAGAGACCGTAAGACAGCTCTGCCAGGAGCTCATCGAGACCTATCCAAACATCAAGCAGATACTCGGCCACGAGGAGATAGCGCCGGCCCGCAAGATAGACCCGGGTCCAGCTTTCCCTCTCGACAAGCTCCGCGAGCAGCTTCTGGGCAGCGACCGCAAAAACGACGGCGCGGCAGAGACTCCTGAGACCGGACGCGTGGCCAGCAAGTCGCTCAATATCCGAAACACGCCCGAAACCAACGGACAGCTCGTGGCTCAGCCTCTCAGCAAGGGAACCATGGTATCCATCGTGGACGAGAAGAACGGCTGGTTTAAGGTGCGCACCACAGTGGAAGGCTGGGTATTCGGCAAGTATCTTGATGTCAACTAACCTTATATAATAGACCTACATCATGAAAAAGTGGATAATAATAATATTGGTAGTGATAGTGGCACTTATAGTAATAGGCGTTCTGCATGAGAACGGCTACCTCAACTTCAAGTGGAACACGCTCACCATAATATTCGCGGCGCTTGCAGGACCATACACCTACATCAAGAACAAGCTCTTCAACAGGAACGACTCCGACGAGCTTGCCGCACTGCTCAATCAGAACAAGGAGGCCAGACAGAACGATGCGCTTCACCGCGAGCAGTTCGACGCCATGGAAACATCGCAGCAGGCCGAGATTCAGAGACTTCAGGAACAGGTGGCTGTACTAAGCACCAAAAACGAGGAGCTGAAATCACAGGCCGCCAATGTGCACAACGAGGTGCGCGAGATGAGCTCCGAGGAAATGGCCAAGGCATTTGAACAATTATACGGCAATTTGAAAGATGAATAGAATAGCATTAGCTTTGATAGCCCTGATCTCGCTGCTGAGCATACAGGGAGCTGAGGCGCAGATCACCCTTCAGTGCGTAAAACCGGGACAGGAGCTTCTCGTAAGGCCCGAAGGCGACACCCTCTGGGTAATTAACGACGAGCGGATGAGGTCCGTAATAGAGACAGGCAAGAAGTACCGCATCTCCGAAAAACAGGTGGAAGTGCTCACTCAGATGTCGGATTCGCTCACTGCCATCACGGTAAAGCAGGATTCGCTGATAAGCACACTGAAAACCGACCGCGACTACTACATGACCGAGCTCGCACAGAGCCGTGACCAGGTGGACAGAGCCGGCGAGATAGCGCACAACTTCGAGAAAAAGGCCAAGAGGTCACGCATAGCAATGATCGTGGTGGCTGTTCTCGCTGTGGGAGCCGTGATATTCCTCAAATAATTGAAATTAAATTAATAATCAACCATAAAACTTTTTACAAATCATGGGTAATTACGCAAATGACGCAGTATTATTCTGGGACGAGAATAGAACCGAGTATTATCTTACAGTATACATGCCTGTAATGATATGGCTCATCATTTCGGTAATTTTCATCGTAGTGATGTTCAAGAAATACACCTTCGGCGACTGGACCAAGGAGAATCCAAATCCAAACGACGGTGAGACATTCAACATGCCTCGCGGTACCATCCGCGGTATCCTCACAATGTCGCTCCTGTTCATCACTGTTGTGATAGAGCTTGCCAATGTACGAATTGTTGGCCTCGAGGAAGAGTTCAGCGAGTTTCTCGCAGCATTCCAGATGATGGTGGCCTTCTACTTTGGCGCCAAGGTTATGCACCATATCAGCTCTGTTGATAAGAGCAAGACCAAGGCTATGTCTGAGGCCATCGTGGCACAGAACTATGCCATGAACGCCGCCAACACAGAATCTGGCGACCCCACTACAGTAGACAACTCATACTTTGAGGAGGAGGGCGCCGCAGGATAGCAGATGATATCCCGGAACCTTTCAACTCATTAGAAAAAGCCGAAAAGGTGTGAGCAAAATCACATCTTTCGGCTTTTTGATTTAGATAAAATTATGTCCCCAATAACAAAACTTTACGCCTCTCACCCAGCCCACAGACAGCTTGCGGATATAATCCCTTCAGCTGATATAATACATGTGAAAGGCATGCTGACATCGGCATTGGCGTTTTTCGTATCGTCAGACGATGTTCTTGCACGGCATCCGCTGATAGTGGTGATGGACAACGAGGAGGATGCGGCGTATACCTACAATGATTTTCAGACAGCTGAAGGCAAGAGAGAGGTTTTCTTCTATCCGAGCAGCAGGCGGAAATCTACCCTGAAATCGGCCTCCGACGACAATTCGCTCAGCCAGGAATCTATACTCTCGAAAACCGAGGTGCTCGGCAAGATCTCCAAACTTGACAACTATGTGCTGGTAACATATCCCGAGAGCCTGGCCGAAAATGTGATAAGCCCCGGCGACCTATCGGAAAACACGCTTTCGCTCAGGACCGGCGACAAGGTGGACACCGATTTCATTACCGAGGTGCTGGACAGCTACGGGTTCGAGTACGTGGATTTTGTGGCCGAGCCGGGACAGTATTCCAAGCGCGGAAGCATCATTGACATCTACTCGTATTCCAACGACGAGCCGTACAGAATCGACTTTTTCGGCGACGAGGTGGATTCCATCCGCACATTCGATGTGGTTAATCAGCTGTCGGTAGAGCGTGTGCAGGCCATCACCATAATCCCCAACATCTGCAGCGACGATACCGCCAAGCGCAAGATTCCTTTCATGGAGTTTGTGCGGAAAGACGCTATGATGTGGTTTCACGATATGGAGCTGGCCATGGATAGCGCCATCAGCTGCACTGATACTCCCGACGAGCTGAGGGATTCGATATCCGGGCACAAGATTATTGATGCCGGAGTGTTGAGCGGAGACTCCAGTCCGGTGAAATTCAACATCATAGACCAGCCCAACTTCAAGAAAAACTTCAGCCTCCTGGCCGACAACATAAGCGAGTATCAGCAGTTAGGTTTCGAGACCTACATTGCCGTGCTCAACGACCACCAGAATATTAGGCTTCATGATATTTTTGCATCTGATGTGGTGAAAAACCGGGTGGATTTCAAGAGCGTGCAGATGTCGCTGAACAAGGGATTCATAGACCACGACCTGAAACTCTGCCTGTATACCGACCACCAGATTTTTGAGCGCTATCTGAAATACAGGCTAAAGGAGGCGAAGATAAAGCGCAACCGCGACGCGCTCACCATCAATGAGATGAACAGCCTGAAGCCCGGCGACTATGTGGTGCATCAGGACCACGGAATAGGAATTTTTGACGGACTGCAGACCATCGACATAAACGGCAAGCCTCAGGAAGTGATAAGGCTGGTATACAAGGACAACGACAATGTTTTTGTATCGATACACGCGCTCCACAAGATATCGAAATACAAGGCCGGCGACGGCGAGCCTCCCAAGATATACAAGCTTGGCAGCGGTGCATGGAACAAGCTGAAAATGAAGACCAAAGCCAAGGTGAAGGATATTGCCGAGAAGCTGATAAAGCTCTACGCAATGCGCAAGCGGCAGAAGGGTTTCGCATATTCGCCGGATTCGTATATGCAGCAGGCGCTGGAGGCGTCGTTCATCTACGAGGACACGCCCGACCAGGAGAAGGCCACCGCGGCCGTAAAGGCCGACATGGAGAGCGGCGAGCCGATGGACCGCCTGATATGCGGTGATGTGGGTTTCGGAAAAACCGAGGTGGCGATACGCGCCGCTTTCAAGGCCGCCTGCGACGGCAAGCAGGTGGCCGTGCTGGTGCCTACCACAATACTTGCACTCCAGCATTATAAGACATTCAGCGACAGGCTGAAAGACTTCCCCGTAAAAGTGGAATACATGAGCCGTCTGCGCACCGCCAAGGAAATCCGCAATGTGGAAAAATCCATTGCCGACGGCAGCGCGGATATCGTAATCGGCACCCACAAGCTTATAGGCAAGGGTGTCACATTCAAGGACCTGGGCCTGCTGATAATAGACGAGGAGCAGAAATTCGGCGTATCGGCCAAGGAGAAGCTCAAGCAGATGAAGCTTAATGTGGACACTCTTACCCTGAGCGCCACTCCCATCCCGCGCACGTTGCAGTTTTCGCTGCTGGGCGCGCGCGATCTCAGCATCATAAGCACACCGCCGGCCAACAGGTATCCCGTTGTCACCGAGGTGCATACATTCAGCATGGATGTGATACGCGAGGCCATCGACTACGAGCTGGGCCGTCATGGACAGGTTTTCATCATTCAGAACAAGATAAAGCGCATCTACGAGACCGAGGCGCTGGTGAGGAAACTGTTCCCGAACGCATCGGTGCTTACGGGTCACGGACAGATGGACGGCAACATCCTGGAAGACATAATGCTCTCGTTCATCAACAATGAGGCCGATATCCTGATATCAACCACCATCATAGAAAACGGACTCGATATCCCTAACGCCAACACCATCATAGTGATGGATGCACAGAACTTTGGCCTTAGCGAGCTTCATCAGCTGAGGGGCCGTGTGGGACGATCCAACCGCAAGGCTTTCTGCTATCTGCTGGCGCCTCCCGAGGAGCATCTCACCGTGCAGGCAAGGCAGAGGCTGAGGGCCATCGAGAGTTTCAGCGAGCTGGGCAGCGGATTCAATATCGCCATGCAGGACCTCGACATCAGAGGCGCCGGAAACCTTCTGGGAGGCGAGCAGAGCGGTTTTATCACCGAGATTGGTATCGAGACTTATCAGAAAATTCTCGACGAGGCGCTTGCCGAACTCAAGGAGGAGGAATTTCAGAATCAGCTGGAATATTCCGACAGCGAGGGTTCAGCTGATATCGAATTGCCAAAGGACTTCAAGTTTGTATCTGATTGTCAGGTGGATACGGATATGGAAGTTTTGTTGCCGGCCGATTATGTTCAGAATATGGCCGAGCGAGTAAAGATTTACCGCACACTCGACAGCGTGAAGGACATTACCGAACTCAACGGCGTATCCAAGCGTTTGGAAGACAGGTTTGGAGCCATTCCAAAGCAGACTTTGGCGCTCTTCAACGTGGTGAAACTCCGCTGGCTGGCCATGGACCTCGGCATGGAGAAAATAATGCTGAAAAGCGGAAAAATGCTCTGCTACTTTGTCTACAACGACAAGTCGCCGTATTACAAATCGGCGCTTTTCGGCAATATCCTGGTCCGCATTCAGCACAAGAGGAATTGCCAGCTGAAACAGATAAACGGCAAGGCCGGCCTCGTGGTGGACAAGATTACAAACACCAACGACGCCCTCACATTCCTGCAATCACTCAGCAACGACTAATTATTTTTATGTAGCAGCTAATAAAAAACGTATTAGCTGCTATATTTTTTTTGAAAAAAATTTGTTGACAATTATATTTTTTTATAAGTTTGCAGTATTATAACTACTCAAATTTAACGTAAAAGGAAATGAACATAACTGCAAAGATCCAGACCCTGCGCAAGGAAAAGGGCTGGACTATCACAAAGCTTGCTCAGGAGACTAATATCCCGACGGTAAGCTTGAGGGTAATGCTGTCGCGGGACGACCCCAATGGCTATACCGTCAAGAACCTGGTGAAGATAGCTGAGGCTCTGGGAGTTACGGTGAGCTATCTGACTCTGGAGGACGGCGAGAAAGAGTCGCCATCGCTCACAATGACTCAGCGCGAGGAGATAAAGTCGCTCATAGCCAAAACCATCGACGATTATTTCTCGCTGAGCAGTGCCGGCGCGCAGGACTCCGCCGAAGGTTTCCGCACTCCCCCGTCCATAAGCGAGCTCGAGGATTAAGGAAAAACAAAAAAGGCCCAATACCGATGTGTATTGAGCCTTTTTTGTTTATAGTAATCTCAGCTGTTGATTTTTGCCTCCAGAGAGCTTCCGTCGGCAAAATGCTTGGTACTCAGTATTGTGTATCGTCCGGCGCCGCAGAATGATTTGGCGTATCCGGCAAGCTTGGCGTTTCTCTCGCTGATAGAAACCTTTGAGTCGAATGCGAGTTTCAGTTTTAGTATGCCCTTGCTGACAACTCCTGTTAAGTTTAATGCCATTTTTGTTTATTACGTTTTAAGTTGGTTTGTGATTCTTATAGTTTGTACTATATTAATATCAAACTTTATGCCAAAGGTGCAAACTTGCTGAAAATCGGCAATTTGAATCTAAAATATTTTACTTAAATTTAATAGCAAAATGTACAATAAACTGAACTACTGAGCATTACATCTATTAATTCCGTACCAGGATGAGGAACGACAATGGATTTGCCATCAGCTGCAAAACTCCAGAATCTGTGGCTGTGTGTTTTTCAGCTGATATGTAATCTATGTATTGCTCCCCCTCTCCTGCCCCTACGCTTATTTCCACGGGTTTTTCCTCGCGGTTGAATACGAAGATGATGCGTGAGTCGGCGTCATGACGGCTGATGGCCCATACGCGCTCTTTTTCGTGGGCAAATTCGGTTTTCATCTTTCCGTGACTCAAAACCTTGTGGCTGCGCCTCAGGCGGATGATTTTTTTGTAGAAATCGAGCATTTCGCCGTTGATGGCCACTGGAGTTTTTCTGGTCTTGCTGTGTCGGCCGCCTGTCACAAGGTGCTCGGCGCTGAACTGCATGCCGGGCCACATCATCGGCTTGCGGCAGTCGGGGTCGTTGGCTCCCCACATTCCTACCTCGTCGCCGTAGTAGACCATGGGCGCGCCTATCATCGCAAACTCGAAAACCACCATCATCTGCTGGATCTGCCGGTCCTTGAAGTCGGGCATCCGCGAGGTGTAGCCTTTGTCCTCAATATGAGAGTTTTGGAAGAATGTGGCTATATCACCGTACTTTTTTATCCCGCGGTTTACTATCAGGGAGGCTATGCGCTCGCTGTCGTGAGTTCCCAACAGATTCATCATCAGATAGTTGGCCGATACGGGGAAAAGCTGAAGTTGATGTTGAATGCGCTTGTCAAATTCAAAAGCGGAGATGGAATTTTTCTCGGAGGCAAAAAATTCGCATGCCGAAAAGTAAAATCCGTAGTTCATCACGCTATCAAAAATTGCATTATCAAGGTATGGCTTTATTATAGTATTGGGCTCTATCAATTCTGCCAAGAACAATGAATCTTTTGCAATGTTTTTTGTAAATCTTTGAGCTGATTTCCAGAAAGTGGGCGGTACTCCAATTACATGATCCAGTCGCCAGCCGTCAATTCCTTCATACTCAGTGCCGTTTACTATTGGTTTCAACCATCTCTTTAAGGTTGCGAATACATAACGCTTTACATCATTGCAACTGTAATTGAGTTTCGGCATTTCGTCCACGCATCCCCAGAACTTGTCGTAAATGAGTTTTTTGCGTGTGGAATGTTCGAGGTCGGCAAGAAACCAGTCCTTGTATTTGGATTTCTCACGGTTTTTCAGCAGGTCCTGAAACGGCTTGCTGTTGTAGCCGATATGGTTGAAAACTCCATCGAAAACCACACGGATTCCGCGTTTGTGAGCTTCTGATATCAGCTGAAGTGCCTCCATATCTGCTGTGGTCCATCCGGCGTGGTCAAAGTCGTCGAAATCCTCGTCCTCTATCTGTTTCTTGTCGGCAATGGGATTGCTGCCGAGAAAGGGGTCTATGTGCAGAAAATCGGTGCCGTCGTATTTATGAAGGCTGGGCGAATACTGCATCGGATTGATATACAGCGCATTGATGCCGAGGTCGCAGAGATAGTCGAGTTTCGAGATTATTCCCCTGATATCGCCGCAGTAACGCCTGCGCAGAATGTTGGTTTTCTGATTCCTGGTGTTGGCCTGCTCGTACGGCTGGCGCTCATACCAGTCTGATGTCCACGGATGTATCTCCCATGGATCGCTGTGGTTGAGGTTCCATGGCGTGGTGCCTTCCAGATCGGCGGCGGTTATGGGGTTATGTGTACCGAAACGGCAGAAGCGGTCTGGAAAAATTTGGTACCAGACTGCTTCTGCCGCCCATATAGGTAAATTGCTCATATACAATTTTTGTGGTTAAGCCTTAAGTGCCTTGGCGAGAGCCGTTTTGATGTGGTTGCGTGTAGCATCGCATACCTCCACGAGAGGCAGACGGAGAACCTCCTTGAGTATTCCGAGCTCGGCGAGAGCGGCTTTTGCGCCCGATGGACTGCCGTCCTCAAAGAGGGTATCCATGAGGTCCAGAAGCTGGAAATGAAGCCTTGAAGCCTCCTTGAAATCGCCCTTGATGGCTGTGTTTATCATCTTGCAGAACTGAGATGGTACCACATTAGCTGCCACAGAGATTACTCCGCAGCATCCTATCGAGATCATTGGAACGGTGAGCGAGTCGTCGCCCGAGATCAGCATGAAATCCTCCGGCTTTTCCTGAAGGATGCGCATTATCTGGTCCATGTTTCCGCTGGCCTCCTTTACGGCCACGATGTTCTGGAAATCGCGTGCAAGCTTCAGTATTGTGTCGGCGTCAATGCCGCGTCCGGTGCGTCCTGGCACATTATATAATATTACAGGAAGCGGGCTGATTTTGGCAATCTCGGCAAAATGAGCGTAAATGCCTCGCTGTGTGGGTTTTGTGTAGTATGGTGAAATGCTCAGAATGCTGTTGAAACCTGTGAGGTCGGTATTTAGAATCTCATCGCAGACAGCCTTGGTGTTGTTGCCTCCGATGCCGAGTACCAATGGCACCTTGCCGTCTACTTTGCTTACTATGAACTTCCGCAGCTCGCGCTTCTCGTCGGCTGTCATTGTTGCTGGTTCGCCTGTGGTGCCGGATACTACGATGTAGTCGATACCGCCGTTGATAATGTGGTTGAGTAATTTTTCGAGAGCGGGGTAGTCTACCGCGCCGTCCTCATTGAAGGGGGTTACAAGTGCAACACCTACTCCAAGTATTCTGTCATTTCTCATGATTGAGTTTTTCGTAAATATTTTTTTGAAGTGTTTTTAATCTTAGTTTCTGTTCAGCATGGCCAAAACTTCTCTTATCTTCTTGATGATGGCCTTTGAGTTAAGTTGAGTCTTGTCGCTGAAGTTGATGATGAAATCCGCAAAGTCGTCGTTGCTTAGCTTGGGCGATATCTTGAATCTGGCCTTCGACAGCGCCATCACGTAATCCACCATGATGTTTTCCACTGGCGAGATGTTGATGAGCATATCGAACTGACTGAGCACAAACGACTCTATTACAGGCACATCCTTGGGCAGTTTGAAGAAACCCTTCTGGTCGAGCGAGAAGAATTTCATATTGCCTGTTATCACGTACTTGCCGATGTTCTCCTGCAATTCCACGAAACCAATCGACTCCACCTGCTTGCGGTCGTCCATAAGACTGTCGGCAAAATCCCTGGCCGCCTGATAGTCCTGGTCGTTGGTGGCGCAGAAGAGTATGCCTATAGTCTTAGCTGAATCCAAATTGTGGAAAGTCTTGTTTCTCTGCAACTTGGACCCTCTGCTACATATCATCCTGTAGCCTATATTCTCGCGGAAGCTTTCTAAAAATTTCATGACGCAATTTTACTAAAAAAATCTTAATTTCTTACGTAAAAGAAGTAATTTTTTTGTGAAGATTCAAAAAATTACCAGCCCATGGCGCTGTTGTATCTGTCGTACATATAATAAGGCCCCATGTTTTGCGCTCTCCTTACCTCAAAACCTATCGACAACGATTCGGTTATGTTGAAATTGGCGCCAAATGTTGCCATGTATCTGTCCTTGTTGAAGTATGGCGAGAGCGCGTTGCTGCCGTTGTCGAGATTTTTGGCGTAGATTATGCTTCCGTATATCATGCTTCTGGGCGAGAGCTGATAGCTTGCCGATGCGGAGTAATAGTTGGTGACGGTGCGGTTCTTGAATTTTTCGCCATTAGCTGCAAAACCCTCCAAACCGCTGATGTTCAGGGTGGAATACATCATGCCCATGCCTATGGATACGTGCAGGCGGTCGGTGGCCTGGTAGCTGATGGCGGGGCTTATGTACTGCGCCGATCCGATGCTGGAAAACGATGTTCCCATGTTGATGTTGGTGGATATCCTGCTGCGGTCCAGCACCTTGCGCTTGGGCAGAGTGGTGGGCGCCTGCGAATAGTCGTTGGGGTTGTTCAGGATATTGTATATGGATGTGGAATCCACGTCGGAGCTTGTGATCTCCTGCGCGTGGGCTGTGGATACCAATACGGCGGCCGCGATGGCCATGATTATTTTTCTCATTTGTGATGCTTTTTAATTTGGCGTAAAGATATGATTTTTAGCTAAAACTATAAAATTAAAAAAAGATAATTTTCTTAAAAAAAATATTATTTGGAAATTTTTTTTCATTATTTAGCATTTTTATTTGGAGTTTGCGAAATAATTACTTAGATTTGCAGTACTCAAAAAAGGCAAACAAGGAAAAACATACCAAAATTACAAAACCAATAAAACAACAGAAATGGAAAGTTTGCATATAGCGGAAAGCGCTAAGAGTCCGTTCATCAACTTCGATTGTGACAATGGATTCTTCGAAATAAGAGGTCGTTCGATAATCGAGAACACATTCTCGTTTTACGAGCCTGTGTTCAAGGTTCTTAGCGATTATGTGAAGACACCTGTAGAGAAAACTACTGTGCACCTCTCGCTGGATTACTATAATACATCATCGCAGATTTGGATTTACAATATCCTCAAGGAATTCAACAAGATAAACGATATTCCGGGCAAGGAGCTCAATATCACCTGGTTCTACAGCGACAGCGACTTGTTGGATGCCGGAAGGGATTTCCAGAATGTATCGAAGGTGCCCATAGAGCTCAAGGAGTCGAAGGGCTACGACGACGGCGCCGACGAGGTGATTTAATTAGTTTATTATCATCAGCTAATAGATTGACCGGCATTGCATTGTGCCGGTTTTTTTATGTAAAACTATAAACAGAAATCAAAATGGATTTTACCCAAAAACTCAGAAGCGCCAGACTGCGCCACTGGATAGGCGTTCTGCTGCTGGCGGTGGCCCTGGCCACAGTCTGGATTACGCGCGGAGAGGCCAAGAGCTCGCAGACAGGAATCTCGGTACTCTACATCGCGATGCTCGTTTCAGGTTTCGCCATCTGGTACGGATACAATAATTACGACAAGACCGCCGAGATCCTGAAACCTAAATCCAACGACGAGGAGAAAGAGGTCAATTATCTGAAAGCCACCAGTTTTCAGGGCATATTGATATTTGGCGCCGGAGTTCTCAACCTCCTGCTCTGGATAATTTTCGGCATGGATCAGTTTGGATACACATCGGCCGTGTCGCTCATTTTCATGCTGGTGCTTGCGCCGTCGCAGTCCAAGTTCGAGAACGATTTTTACGAGCCGGTATACCTCGACGAGGAAATGAAAGAATCACCGGAAGACGAAAACAAATAAAAAAAATGGATAACGCCTGAATGAGCGCTATCCATTTTTTTTATATCGTTCCCCAGAATTTCCGCAGAAACCATTCAGCTGATAGCAAAATCACTATCAACGCAAACAGCCATTTGAAACTCATCAGCGGAGCCGAAGTTGTGTCGGTGTATACCACGGGGCGTATCGTGTTGTCGCCTATGAGAGCATCCTCAAGGGCCTTGATGCCGTCCGGGCCGAAATTCTGTCCGCCGGTCTGCGATGCAATTTTCTGCATTATTGCGGCGTTGGCTATCAGGTTTTCGGCCTCGGTCTTAATCTCCGATACCGAGAACATTCCCTGCTTGGTGAGGGTTTTCCCTCCCGAGACTGCTCTTGCAGTATAGGTGTAGGTGCCGGGCTTCAAGTTGTCGATTCTCAGGTAATAACCGTTTCCCGATCGCTCCATCCGATAGTTTTCGGATGGATTGTTATCAGCTGATATCGAGATATTCACCTCGGCCTCACGGTCTGGCTCCAGAAGCTCGCTCATTACCTTGGCGTTGAAGTAGACAGGCTCGTTCTCGCTGAAAATGCTGCGTGTGGCTATCGAGAAACGCTCCTTGTCGGTGCGGGTAATCAGGAACTGGCAGAGCCTTGATATCAGCAGGTCGAATTTCTCGTGGTTGAGGTAGCGCTTGTAGCAGTCGATGCGCCAGCGCCAGATTCCCTCGCCCGAGATTACCGCCGTGCGCGATTTCGACGGATCGGAAACCGCGATAAGAGGCTTGTTGGTGGGCACTCCCCTTACCATCTGATTGCCGAACACCTGAGTCTGCGCCAGCGTGTTGTATTCGCCGAAAGCGCAGTAGAGAGGCGGCGCCTTTGACAGGAACTCCTCTACCCCATTATCGAAGCTGAAAAGCGAGAACCGTGAATTCTCGGTATACGAAACCTCCTCGAAACGGTCGCTCTTCTTGCTGATGCTCAGGCAGTTGTTTGCCTCGTTGAATTTTGCGAAATCGGTGCCTGTGCCCAGGATAAACATCGCCGGAATATTCTTGGACTTAATCTCGCCGAGAATCTTGTCGCTATTAATGCCCGAAGATGGAATCTGAACAAGAATCACGAGATTGTATCCCGATACGCTTTTGTCGAATTTCTGGATGGTGGCCACCTCCACATCGAGACCGCGGTTGGAGCTCAGGGCATTGCGGACGGCGGCCACATCGGGATGCGGCATTGCGCTCAAAATCAAAACCTTGTGCTTGTCGTCCACAACCTCTATCATAATATCGCGGGAGTTGTTGGCCGTGGTGAATTCGCCGTCGATGGCCGAGAACGAGATTGTGTATTTCTGAAGTCCCTTCTGCTCGGCTTTGAGAGTCGTGGAAATCTCATGCGTGAAATTGTTGGATAAGATGCTGATATTCTGCGCAAACTCCACCTTGCCGTTGTGCCTTACCTCGCACAATGTGTTTTTGCCTTTCAGCATCCGCGCGCTCATGGTAATCTGGAGCGGAAACTCGTTGCCGAGGAAAGCGGTTTCATTATAAACGGCTTTAGCTGCCACAATATCCATATAGGCCGATGTGTCGCCCATGGTAACGGTGTAAATCTTCTTGCCGAGACTCTGCGCCGCGTACACGGGATTCTGCCCGCGGTTGTAGATGCCGTCGGAACACAAAACAAGCGCACCCGAATTGGTATTGTACAAGGTGCTCTGCATCGATTCCATCATCTGCGAGATGTCGGTGTACTTTTCCTGAAAATTCAGCTGATTGATACCGCATGGCTGCATTCCCATGCCGAATCCGAAAAACTTGACATTGTATTTATCTTGCAGGTTTTCAGCGGATTGTTTCAGCTGATACATAAAAGACTTCAGGCTGTCGGCAGAACCCGGACCACGCATCAGCATCGATTCCGAATTGTCGATGGCGATGGCGAGAATCGGTTTTTCGGTGCGCTGAAGATTGCGTTTCACAAAGATATTCAGCAGCAGAATCGATATCAGGAAAAGCGCCGCAAATCGCAGAGCGCCAAGCAGGCGGATTTTCCAGGCACTGAAATCCGACAGCCTCCTGTTGCGGTAATAAGAGACTGCCGTAGCCGCCAACGCAAATACGAAACATATTACAGGCCAGTACCATGAATAGTCCGAAACTATTGTGCTAATCATTTGGCGATGTGTGATTTAGCTTATGACGGTTAAAATTTTACTTGAGTATTTTCTTGTAGATATCGTAATACTGGATAAGGCGAGCCTCGTATTGCTCGGGAGCGGTAAGACCGTTGTATTCCTTGGCAAACGAGAGAAAATCGCCGGTAATGAGGTACTGTACACGGGTACTCTTGGCGGTGCAGAAATCAAACAGCGCCATTATGTGATAGCGGATGTCCTTGCTGAAGGCGTCAAACATCTCATTTACAGAGTTGTAGCCTATCATCTTGTAATTGAAACCCATTACCTGCGGAGCGCCCATGCTTATGGAATAGAGCGCCTGGGTGTCGTTCAGCTTGCGCGCTATCTCGAGGCTCTCCCACTCTGCCGCCTGTCCGGTGTGACCGGTCTTCCAGTCGTCGGATTTCTTGGCGCGGTACTGGTGATTGTTTCTGCGGTTTTTGGGGTCGAAAGTAAAATGCTCGTCAAAGAGTTTCTGATTCTCCTCGCTCTTGGATCCCCAGTACGAGTGGAAAACGTGGTTCTCGAAACGGATTAGCATTTTGCCATCAGAGCTGAAACCGCTTCCGCCGCTCTCCACGCAGATTACCGCCAAAGCCCTTTCAACATCAATGCCCAATTCCTTGGAAATCACAGAGATAATGTTTCCGTAATTGTTCCATGTCTTCACGGCTACCTTGCCGTACTTATCAAGGCCGTCGGCCGAAAGCTGTTTCTTGGGAGCGAGGTCCACCTTTGCGAGGTCCTTTCTGGTATTGAAAAACACACGGCTCTCGTCCTTTGTGGTGGTTGTGGTGGTCTTCTTTGGCTCCTCCTTCTTGGTATTGCTTCCCGAGCCTGATGGCGAATCGAGCAGAGAGGCGTAGTCAGCTGATACATAACCGGTTTTGCCGTTATAGTCGATGCCGTACCAGTTGCCGTGCTTGCTAAGTTTCACGAAGATGTCGCCCTTGTGAACCTTGCCTATAATGGAAGCGTCGGTGCTGTAGAACGACCTCACATTCAGTGTTTTGGCCTCCACAAGAATCTTCTCGATGGTCTGCTGGATATCTATGTATTTCGACATGCAGAAAGCATTGCCGATCGAAGTGCTTATCTTGTACCATTCGGCGCTCTCGCCTATCACATTTACCACGGTGTGCTTCTTCAGCTTAAAGAGCACCTTGGCGTCTGTAGTGGCGTGCTCCCTGGCGTTCAGGGTTCCGGTGTTCACCATGCCCTTCTTGGATACAGCCACACCGTTTTTATCTACGATAGCCGCTACCGACATATCGACTTTATTCATCTGAGCGGCGATTTTTTTCTTGCTCTTGAATAGATTGCTAAACCATCCCATAATTATTGGTCTTTTATTTGGTTAGATTGAAGTGTTTTGTAATCAGCTCCAAAAATAAAAAAAAAGGCTGACACATAAAAATATGTATCAGTCTTTTTTTATCATTTTTTCAGCTAATGGCAATTTTTATTACATGTTCATGCCGCCGTCTACCTGAATTACCTGGCCCGATACGTAAGAAGACATATCCGAAGCGAGGAATGTGGCCACATTAGCGATGTCCTCTGGTGTACCGCCGCGGTGGAGAGGGATCTTCTCGCACCACTCCTTGCGGATCTCCTCAGAGAGCTGTGCAGTCATGGCTGTGATGATGAAGCCTGGAGCGATGGCGTTGGCGCGGATGCCCTTCTTGCCGTACTCCTGGGCGATAGACTTGGCCAGACCGATCATGCCGGCCTTGGAAGCTGAGTAGTTGCACTGAGCGGCGTTGCCGTGTACACCTACTACAGAGCTCATATTGATGATGGAGCCCTTGCGCTGACGGAGCATGATAGGAACGATGGCGTGGCTGAAGTTGAAAGCCGACTTCAGGTTTACTGTAAGTACAGCGTCCCACTGAGCCTCAGTCATCTTGAGGAGCAGACCGTCCTTTGTGATGCCTGCATTGTTTACGAGGATGTCGATAGAGCCGAATTCCTTGTGGATTTCCTCTACCACCTGGTGAGTCTGCTCAAAATCGGCGGCGTTGCTTGCGTAGCCCTTTACCTTAACGCCGAGAGCCGCGATCTCAGCCTCTGTAGCCTTGGCGTCGTCGTTGATGGCCAAGTCGGTGAAAGCGATGTTGGCGCCTTCAGCTGCAAACTTGAGAGCGAGAGCCTTGCCAATACCACGAGCTGCACCTGTGATTACAGCTACTTTTCCTTCTAATAATTTCATTGTTTTCTATGTTTTTTGTTATAATATATTCAATACCTGTTCCTTTATTTTCTCGAGTTCGTCCTTCATCATCACCACGATTTTCTGGATTTCGGCGTCGTTGGCCTTAGATCCCAGGGTGTTGATCTCACGGCCCATCTCCTGGGCAATGAAACCGAGTTTCTTGCCGGTGGATTCGTTGGCGTCGATATTCTCTATGAAGTATTTGCAGTGCTGACGCAGGCGGACTTTCTCCTCGGTGATGTCGAGTTTCTCGATGTAGAATATCAGCTCCTGCTCCAGACGGTTGCTGTCGAGATCCACTATTCCCTTCAGCTCCTCAAATCTCTGCATAATGCGCTCCTTGATTACCGGAACGCGCTGTTTCTCAAAAGGTTCCACCTGAGCGAGGTATCCGAGAATGAGGTCTATGCGGTGGATGAAGTCCTGCTTGAGGTTCTGTCCCTCCTGGATGCGGAAATCGTCGAGCTGCTTGATAGCCTCGGCCACCATCTCGCGGATAAAATTCCAGTCGTCGTCGCTCACCTCCTCGGCCTCCATCTTCTGCACATCGGAGAACCGGAGCAAAGTGCTGAGGATGAGAGCGCTGTCCACCCTGGCGCCAAGCTTCTCCGAAATCCCCATCACCTTCTTGAAATAAGCCTCCAGCAGACTCTCGTTGATGCGGAGCGCATCGTCGCTGGTCTCGCTGGTGTAGGTCATCGAGAAGTCGATCTTGCCGCGCTCAAGGCTCTTGGCTATCATCGAGCGGATATCAAGGTCCTTGTCGTTGTACTGCTGAGGCACCTTGGTATGCACATCGAGGCTCTTGGAATTGAGCGAGCGGATTTCCACCTCTATATTCTTACCGTTGCGGCTGCGGGAAACCTTGCCGTAGCCGGTCATTGATTTCATCATTACAATTTAATTGTTGAAGTGATTGAAATGTTTAATTGTTGAAGTAATTGAAATGTTGAAGTGGTTGAAACTATGAAGCTTTCAATCACTTCAACACTTCAATTACTTCAATCACTTAATTCTGTCCCCATGTCTCAGGGCTCTTGCGCCATGCGAGGAGAGTGTCGAGCTGGTCCTGCTGAACGTAGCCGGCCTCCTGGGCGAGGGCTATGAGCGAATTGTAGTTGCTGAGAGTGTTGAGAGTGCAGCTGGCCTCCTTGAAAGCCTCCTCGGCCACCGGGAAACCGTATGTGAAGATGGCGAGCATGCCCATCACATCCACCTCCTTCTCGCGGAGCGCGGTTACAGCCTTCAGACTGCTCATGCCGGTAGATACGAGGTCCTCGATTACAACGGTCTTCTGTCCGGGATTGCAGACGCCTTCCACCTGATTCTCAAGGCCGTGGTTCTTGCTGCTGGAGCGCACGTACACAAACGGGAGACCCATGGCCTCGGCCACAAGCACGCCCACGGCAATGGCGCCGGTGGCTACTCCTGCTATCAGCTCCACATCGGGATACTGTGCCTTGATCTTCTCAACGAACTGAGCTACGAGATATTTTCTAACCTCCGGGTAAGAGAGGGTCTTGCGATTGTCGGTATAGATTGGGGAATGCCAGCCTGATGCCCATATAAACGGATGTTCCGGCTGCAATTTAACTGCCTTGATATCAAGAAGATATTTGGCTACTTGCTTTTCTGTATCCATATTTTTGAATTTGGTATTACTGAATTTGCTGTTAATATTTGGTGCAAATATATTCAAAAACGCCGTTATAGCCAAACCGAAGTGAAAAAAAATGCAATATATTTTTATTTTGTGCTATTAATTAATAAATTTGCGCCGATTTGCAAATTAATACTACAATAAGAAAATGTTTGAAAGTCAGACACAAATAAGAGTACGCTACGGCGAGACCGACAAGATGGGCTACTGCTATTACGGCAATTATCCAATGTATTACGAAGCGGCCAGAAGCGATGTGTTCCGCAACTGCGGATGCTCGTACCGCCAGCTTGAGGACCGCGGATACATGATGCCCGTAAT
>JAZQPB010000223.1:0-1937 GCA_045628165.1 Bacteroidales bacterium
TGACACCATGTACAGCGATGTGGCCCTCACCGCACACCCGGAGGTCAGGATAGGTGATTATCAGCTGATACCATGGATGCACTACACCGCCGCGGCCAAGAAGCCCCCTGTAAACTATCTGATAAAATACCGCAACAACGACAGCAAGGCGCGTCTGCTGGATTCCATAAATCTATACCTGACCCACGACGGAATAACCGACAAGTATGCACTGGGCACATACAACATGCCCGGCAGCATGGATTTCGACAACGAGAACAAGGACCTGGGATACACGCTGAAATCAAATTCGGATTCGGCGGCCAGCTACAGGATAGAGGTAAGACTCGTGAGCGACGCGCTATCCAGCGACTATCCCAACAACAACAGCCTCACCATAGAGAAAAGCCTCACCAACTGCTACGCCTACGACGACGGCACAGCCGAGGCTGCATACGGCCTGCAGGGCGAGGGATCGAGCGGAGGCCTGGTGGCCGTGAGATTCTGTCCGCTGAAGCGCGACATAATCAAGGGTATCTACATGTATTTCTGCCCGATATACGGCAACAGGCAGGCCGGCAACTTCAACCTGAAAATCTGGGACTGCGTGGACGGCAAACCCAAAAACGCGATATACACACAGCGGAACGTGGAGGTGCCCAAGGACAGAACCGGCCAGTACATACTGATACCGATAGAAGAGACCGTGGAGGTGGCCGACACCTTCTTTGTGGGATGGGAGAAAAACGAGAACCCGATGATAGCAATAGGTTTCGACAAGAACACCACCGCCGTAAATCCCAAATTCTACAACATAGGCGGCAAGTGGAAACAATCCAACGAGCCGGGACAGATAATGCTCCGCCCGGCTTTCGGCGATGTGAGCACACCGGCCAGCGACATCAGGCCCGGCATCACCGACATCAGGCGGCCAAGGCTGAATGTGTACCCCAACCCCGCCACAAGCCATGTGCGCGTATCCAACGCCATCAGCTGCCAAAAACTAATGATAATAAGCGCCTCGGGAATACCGGTGATGGAGATACGGGCAGACGAAACCGACGAGACCGAAATAGACATATCAGGCCTGGCCAAGGGCACATACATAATATACTCGCCCGGCAACAAGGCGAGCGCCAAATTCATAAAAGCAAATTAGAATTATGACAGAAAACATTATACCACAGGACGATGAGCTGATGGACAACGGGCTCATAAGCGACGAAGAAATAGACGAACTGGACGACGCCGAGGAGATAGAGCAGCTGGAGGGCGAGACCATAGACCACGGCAACGGACAGATGACCGAGCGCTACCGCGTAACAGTAGACCAGAAGCAGGAGCTGGAGCGCCTCGACAAGTATCTCGACATGCGTATAGCCGGAATCTCCCGAAACAAGATTCAGGAGGCCGCCAAGGCAGGATGCATACTCGTAAACGGCAAGGCCCAGAAGAGCAACTACCGAGTACACCCCGGCGACGAGGTGGTGGTAATGCTGCCCGGCGAGCATTTCGAATACAAGCTGGAGCCAGAGAACATTCCGCTCGACATCGTTTATGAGGACGACGACCTGATTGTGGTGAACAAGAAGGCCGGAATGGTGGTGCACCCGGCCCACGGCAATTTCACCGGCACATTGGTGAACGCCCTCGCCTACCACATCGGCGAGGAGAATTCGCAGTTTGATACCAACGACACACGCCCCGGCCTCGTGCACCGCATCGACAAGAACACATCGGGCCTTCTGGTAATAGCCAAGAACGAGAAATCGAAGGCGCACCTGGCCCGTCAGTTCTTCAACCACACCGTAAACCGCCGCTATCAAGCTCTCGTATGGGGCGACATCCAGGAAGCTGAAGGCACGATAGTAGGCAACATCGGCCGCGACCCCAAGGACCGCAAGGCCATGAGGATGTTCCCGGAGGACAGCGGAATAGGCAAGCCGGCCATCACCCAA
>JAZQPB010000224.1:0-3279 GCA_045628165.1 Bacteroidales bacterium
GTGCTCTCCAATGATAATGATAATCATAATAATGTATGCACGTAACCGAATGGACTATCTACTAACTACTATCTACTATCTACTATCTACTATCTACTATCTACTAACTACTGATTTTTCGTAGTCGTCCCAGAATCTCGGGTACGATTTGCCCACGCACTCGGCATCGTCCACCTCTATGATGCCGTCGGCGTTCAGGGCGCATACGGCCATGCTCATCGCCATGCGGTGGTCCTTGTGGCTCGAAACCTTTGCGCCGTGGATCTGTCCGCCGGTTATGGTCATGATGTCGCCGTCGAGCGAAACCTTGATTCCTATTTTAGCGAACTCGTCCTTGATGGCGTTGGCGCGGTCGCTCTCCTTGTGTGCCAGTCGGGTTACGCCTTTTATGTGTGAATCGCCCTCGCAGCTTGCGGCCAGCGATGCCAATACCGGGAAAAGGTCGGGACAGTTGGTGGCGTCGAAATCGAAGGCCTTCAGCTGATGGCGAGTAATAATAATGCTATCAGCTGAAACACAAACATCCGCGCCGCACGCACGCAGCACCTCCAATACAGCCTTGTCGGCCTGGAGCGAATCGGGATTCAGGCCCTTGACTACGGCCTTTCCGCTGGTGGCGCCCGATACCAAATGAGCCGCGGCGCTGCTCCAGTCGCCCTCCACAATGTATTCTGTGGCGGTGTATTTCTGACGTCCCTTTATTCTGAAAACCTTGAAATCCTCGTTCACGATCTCGCCGCCGAATTTCTTGATTATGTCTATCGTCATCTGCACGTACGGCAGACTCTTGAGATTGCGCACTGTGAGCACGGAGTCGTTTTCAGCTAATGGCAATGCAACCAGCAGTCCTGTAAGGAACTGAGAGCTCTCGCTGCCGTCTATCTCCACATTTCCGCCCTTGATTCCGCTGTGTATGTGTATTGGCGCGTAGCTTCCGTTTGTAAGGCTGATATCAGCTCCCAACTCCCTCATCGGCTGCTCCAGCATGTTCATGGGGCGGGTAAGCAGTGTGCCGTGGCCCTCTATCACCATCTCGCGGCCAAAGAGCGCGCATACCGGCGTGTAGAGCCTGAGGCCGAGACCTGCCTCGCCCACCGATACTGTGGTGCTGCGGATTTCGCGGATTCCCTCCACGGTGATCCTGCCGTCCATTTCCACGACATTGCAGCCCAGGGTTTTGGCTATGCCGAGACCCGCGCGCGAGTCGTTGCTGTAGTCGGGGTTTACGAGAGTGGATTTGCCATCAGCTAATATCGAGAGAGCCACAGCCCTCTGCATGTAGCTCTTGGATGATGGTATGGTGAGCTCGGCGTTAAATGCCGAAGGTTTCAACGATTTGTTCATATATCTTGTCAGCGGTTTTGTATCTGTTCAAATTCATTACATTAATAATACCGTAAGCGCCATCCACGTACATCGGGATTCGCTCCTGGAGCATCTTCTCGGCGGCCGCGGCGGGGTCGTCGCACTGGAGCAGTGGGCGGTTGCTTATATCGAGTCCGTCGATGCAGTATGCGGCCGAGGCATAGAGCCATAGGTTCACGAACTTGTTGCGGAGTATCTCGCGGTTGTATGCGCTCTTGGCGGTGCCTCCTCCGCACGATAGAATTACATCCACCTCGTCGGCGTATTTCTCGAGCATGGCGGTCTCCACCTCGCGGAAATATTCCTCGCCCTTCTGCGCGAAAATCTCCTTTATCGACATCTGCTCCTGCTTCTCTATCTCCACGTCCATGTCTATGAAACGGTAGTTCATTTTCTTGGCCAGCTGACGGCCCGAAGTAGTCTTGCCCACGCCCATGAATCCGGTGAGGGCTATGCGTCCGCGGTAGTCGAAATGGTAGTTGTCGAGAGCCTGATACATCACCGATGCGTCCACCTTGCATCCCGTGAAGGTCTCGAACGCCGGAATGGCCTGGTTTACAAGCCAGTTTTTGCCCGAAAGGAACTTGTAGCCTATCTTCCTGGCCGGCTCCTCAAAAATCGAGTTCTTGTAGTTGGCGTCCAGAATCATGCAGTCGGCTTTCAGCTCATCAGGCTCGAAAACCTTGGCATTGGCTGGCAGTGCCTGTACTATTATTTTGTGAGCTGATACGAGACTGTGTACCTGCTCCAATGTTGCGGTCTCCACGCCGTATTTTTCTTTCAGTGCAGCTAATGCCGATACATTTCGCGCGCACACCGTTACCTTGAGGCCGAGATTCTGACCCGCGATAATTACGGCGTTGGTGGCTCCTCCGCTGCCTATCACCAGCATCTTGCCGTCAGCCAAAAACTCCGGGAACTGCTTGATGCTGAGCTCCACGCCGGTGATGTCGGTATTGTCGCCCCAGTATTTGCCGTCGCGCATGTATACGCAGTTTACGGCGTCGGCCTTCTGCGCGTTTGGGGTCAGGCAGTCGAGATACTGCATGATATCTTTCTTGAAAGGCGCGGTAACGTTCATGCCCTTGAAATCGAGCATCTTGAATGTCATCATGGCCTCCCCGGCGCTCTTGGCTGGCAGGCGCAAATATCTGAAGTCTATATCATTGGCCTTTATGGCTGCATTCATCAGCACTGGACTCAGGCTGTGCAGCACGGGATTGCCCGTAACGGCCAAAATGTTTCTGCTCATTTTGTTAATTACGAATTACGGATTGCGAGTTACGAATTGCCCGCAATCCTATTAAACAATAAAGATAATCACGAGCCTGGAATTCGGATTTCGTAATTCGTAACTCGTAATTATTTCAGACTGCAAAATTGCAAAAAATAATTGGATTTTTTATATGTAAAAATGTGATTTTTTGGTGAATAAACGCAATTTTTATATTGTACCAGGTACAACTAAAAAAAAATTTAATTTTTTTTCATCAGAGTTTTTCGTTGTTTCATAGACACTAATTCAAGCATCCGTAATAAATTAATTAATTGTTTATCATACATTAAATAATCGTTACGAAAAATAAATTTGTTAATGTTGAATTAACACCCTATATTTGCAGCAGAAAAAGAGAGAAAAAAATAGAGAAAGGGATTTTATTAAAATAGAGAGATTTGCAAAAACATACATTTAAAGAAGAGTTCTTTAACATAACTGACAATTAGACTATAAAAAATATTTTTTATACATAATTAATTTTTACTGCTTAACTAATTTTACACTAAAATCTCAGAAAATGAAAAAAATGAGAAAACTTTTATCTGTATCGATGCTGGCCTTGTCGCTCCTGGGAGTTCAAGGCTGTATCGAAGACGAGTTGCAGAAGGCTGCCAAGAGCAACGAGCTGTCGTTTT
>JAZQPB010000225.1:0-2752 GCA_045628165.1 Bacteroidales bacterium
CGTCCAGGAAAGTGGTGGCCTCCTTGCCATTGCCCGCAGCAAACACGTCGAAACCCGCATTCTGCAATGTGAAATTCACTACCTCGCGGATGCTCTCTGAATCATCAACTATAAGTATTGTCTTTGCCATAATGGTATTGGTATATTTATTATAAATATTGATTGTATTCGTATTAACTGTATTACTAATCCTCCTCTATCGACAGCATCTGGGCAAGATCGGATATGCCGCAGTTGGCCAGCAGCTGACTAACCGCCGGATCGAGCGAGCAGGTAACCCTCATCTTCTTCTTGTCGCGTATAAAACTGTTTTTGAGGGAGATGAAGAACTGGAAAGCCGCCGCATCGAAGCCCGTAATCTGCCTGAGATCCACAACGAGCTCGTCGCACTCGGCCACGCAATCGCGCATGCCATCCACGAGCGACTCGATGTTCTGAACCGAAATATCTCCGGAAACCTCGTACTCGCGCAGGCGCCTCTTGACATCATCTGTCTTTAGTCTAAATTCCATATCATTATATATAAGGTGATAATATCATGGCAGCTAATGGCCACCCTATGCTTACAATGCATTTATTATGCCACAAATATAATAAAAAAAATTAGTTTCCGAAAAAAAAATAAGCTCATTGCAAAAAAAAAGGTTGCGGCAGCAAAAAAATTGAAAACAAGTTTTTTCAAATACTTTTTTTTTATACATTTGTAAAATTTTCCCGAGGCGGCTCCGCCAAGGGGGCGCAACTGAAAAACAAAGGCAGCCAATGTCGGACGGAAACTACATATTCGACCCAGAGAATCTCTCATACGAGAAGAAAGACCCCAAGAGAGGACGCAAAATCCTCATTGGAGCATCCACACAGATTATCGCGGCACTGATAATAGGCGTCGTGGTTTTTCTGACGATATCGTATACCATCAAGAGCCCCAGACAGAAAAAGCTGGAGCGGGAGAACACGGTAATGCAGCAGGAGCTCGATGTGCTCAGGGACAAGCAGAACAAGGTGGACTCGGTGCTCAAGGACATACAGCAGCGCGACCGCGACATATACAGGGCCATATTCGAGACAGAGCTTAACGACGGCACCCGCGAGACCAACCTCGAATACTACGCCGGCATAGAAGACGAATACGCGCTGGCCGACACCGTAAGGATGATGGCCGGGCGACAGGCCGCAAGGCTCAAGAGGGAAGAGTCGGTATTCAACGAGCTGAAATACAAGCTCACCAACTACAAGGAAAACCTCACCGAGATACCGTCGATACTGCCCATACCCGACCCCGGCGTGGAGCTGATATATTACGGATTCGGCCGCAAGCTGGACCCCATATACAAGACCCCCGACATACACAACGGCCTCGACATAGCCGCCAACATAGGCACCGAGGTAGTGGCCACGGCCAACGGAATAGTGGAATACACCGGCGACATACAGAAACACGGCAAGCACGTGGTGATAAACCACAAAAACGGATACAAGACAATATACGCGCACCTGAGTGGCACAGTGGTGAAATACGGACAGAGGATAAAGAGAGGCGAGCTGATAGGCTTTGTGGGCAATTCGGGAAAATCGCTCACACCGCACCTCCACTACGAAATCCAGTACAAGGGACAGGCCATAAACCCCACCACACACACATTCGGGTCGCTGGTGCCCGACAAGTGGCAGAAGCTGAACCGCGAGGCCAACAGCCGAGGACTGAGCCTCGACTAAGAGCATAACAATATAAAACCCCATTAGCTAACAAAAAAAATATACAAGGATATATGGAAAATACAAATCAGGAAATGGAGATAACCGAGCCAATGGACGGCGAGCTGACTCCCGGCGACGGCGCCGTGATATCCGACGAGGAAATCAAGAACCTCGACAAGGTATACTACACCATAGGCGAGGTTTCCAAGATGTTCAACGCCAACACATCGCTCATAAGATACTGGGAAAAGGAGTTCCCGAGCATCAAGCCCAAGAAAAACGGCAGGGGCAACCGAATGTTCACCAAGAAGGACATAGAGACCATCAAGAAGATCCACTTCCTGGTGAAAGACAGGGGAATGACCCTGGAGGGAGCCAAGAAACACCTGAAGACCCACACACCCGAGGACGGAGTGGCCAACTTCGAGGTGATAAAGATACTCCAAAACCTAAAGAAGACAATCCTGGAGCTTAAGGACGCCCTGGAGACCGGCAAGGACGCCGAGTAGACCGGGGAATACAGCAGTAAACACACTGAACCCAAGTTAATTAGCTAACCAAGTAGAATATATGAGCACAAGGAATCCGGCAATGGAACTCGACAAAAACTTTATGAGCAACGTACTCTCCCTGTACGACGAGCTCATAGAGAACGGTATCTCCGTGGTATACATCGGAAAATTCACACATCAGGTGGTGAAGATGTTCACCGAGAAAAACGAGGACGAGATGGAACAGAGCAACGAGGACAAACAAGTGAAGCGTCGCGTGCACCACTCCCTGGTGGAGATACTGCAAAACATGCAGAAACACAGCACTGAGTTCCAGACTGAATTCAGCCTGATAAACGGCCTGTTCATGATAGGCCGCAAGGAAGGCAGATACTACATAATGACCGCCAACAAGGTAACCAAGCAGGACATAGCCCACCTCACCGAAGCACTCGACTGCGTAAACAGCGCCACCAAGGAGGAGCTGAACGCAATGTACAAGAAACAGCTGAGAGAGGGCAAGCTGTCCAACAAGCAGGGAGCCGGACTCGGCCTCATAGACA
>JAZQPB010000226.1:0-4049 GCA_045628165.1 Bacteroidales bacterium
ACGTCACCGGCCTGAGTCTCGATGATAGGAAGAGCGGTAAGCGAACCGCCACCCTTCACAAGATGCTTGATGGACTCAGGAACGTCGTTCATCTGACGGGCCACCTCATCGTTGTTGATGATCTTGGCGGCTCTCTCGAGAAGACGTGAGTGCAGGTAGAATACATCGCCAGGGTAAGCCTCACGTCCTGGTGGACGGCGGAGGAGCAAAGACACCTCGCGGTAGCTTACGGCCTGCTTGCTGAGGTCGTCATAAACGATGAGCGCGGCACGGCCGGTATCGCGGAAGAACTCACCGATAGCGGCGCCTGCGTATGGGGCGTAATACTGCAATGCGGCAGGATCAGAGGCCGAGGCCGATACGATAACGGTGTAAGGCATTGCGCCCTTCTCCTCCAGTGTCTTAGCGATAGAGGCAACTGTGGAACCCTTCTGTCCTATAGCGACATAGATACAGTAAACAGGGTTTCCCTTGTCGAAGAATTCTTTCTGATTGATGATAGTATCGATAGCGATGGCAGACTTACCAGTCTGACGGTCGCCGATGATAAGCTCACGCTGTCCACGTCCGATAGGAATCATAGCGTCGATAGCCTTGATACCAGTCTGGAGTGGCTCTTTTACCGGCTGACGGAACAACACGCCAGGAGCCTTGCGCTCAAGAGGCATATTGTAGAGCTCTCCGGTAACCTCGCCCTTGCCGTCGAGAGGCTCGCCCAGTGTGTTTACCACACGGCCAAGCAGACCCTCGCCCACATTGATGGAGGCGATTTTTGATGTGCGCTTCACCTGTGTACCCTCGTGGATACCATCGGAAGAGCCGAGAAGCACAGCACCAACGTTATCCTCCTCGAGGTTGAGGACGATACCCTTAACGCCATTCTCGAACTCGATCATCTCGCCGGCCTGTACATTGCTCAATCCGTAGATGAGCGCAGTACCGTCTGCCACCTGCAAAACCGACCCCACCTCGTTGAACGAGACCTGGGTATCGATTCCCTGCAGCTGACGCTTGATAATCTCTGATACTTCACCCGCTTTTATTGAAGCCATAGTTCTGAGTATTTAGTATTTTACTTTAAATTTTCCTTAATCTTGGCAAGCTGAGACCTTACGCTTGCGTCGTAAACCTTGTCGTCGATCTGCACTATAAGACCGCCAATGATACCGGGATCCACCACCGGAGTAAGCTCCACATCAGAAGCACCGGCACCGGCCAACTCCTTTACACTGGCCTGTATATCAGCTGAAATGCTGACAGCAGAAGTCACTCTTACACGGCGGATATTCTTGTGCCTGGCGTAGAACTCCAGATAATCGAGACAGATAATCCTGAGGAAATTCTCACGCTTGTTCTTTACCAGCACTTTCAGAAAATCCATCGAGAGCTTGCAGAAACTGCCGGCAAACAGCTTTTCGAAAATCTCGATCTTCATGCTGTCCACAATTACGGGGCTCTCCAATACAGCCTTTAGTTCGTCGGATTGCGCGATGCAGTCTCTCATAGACTCCACATCGGCCTTCACCACGTCCTCGCATTTCTGCTCTATCGCTGTCTGAAGCAACGCCTTGGCATATCTTACCGATATCTTGCTATCGTTCATAGTGTCTATAGATTATCCGGTTAGTTGAGAGTAATGTTTTTTACAAGGTCGTTTACGTAATCGCCCTGCTTGATATCCGAGCTTAGCTCCTTGCGGAGAATCTTCTCGGCAATCTCTACTGAGAGTTCGGCAACCTTGCCGGAAATCTCAGCCATAGCAGCCTCCTTCTCGGCCACAATCTCCTGGCGGGCAGCCAGAATAATCTTGTCGGCCTCGGCCTTGGCAACCGACTGCGCCTCAGCCACAATCTGATCCTTGGTAGCCTTGGCCTCGCGGAGCATCTCGTCGCGCTCTGCACGCGCCTGCTTCATGATAGCCTCGTTTTCGGCGGTGAGCTTGGCCATCTCAGCCTTGGCGGCCTGAGCCTGGTCGAGAGACTTGTTGATCTCGTCCTCACGGTCCTGAAGCATCTTCATGATTGGTTTCCACGCAAACTTAGCGAGCAGAAACAGCAGAATGCCGAACGACACCAGCATCCAAAACAGAAGTCCAAATTCCGGGGTTACTAAATTCATATCTTTTACAAGTTTTTTTAATAATTGAAGTAATTGTCTTGCCGATCCCTGGCTGTATGCATATCAGCAAACCTTGTATCAGCATCAGGCTCTCTGCCAACCGCATTGCAGCCTGATGCGTGAAACAAAGATTTTTCTCCTGCAAAAACCAGCGATGTTACTTAACCATAACCAGCAGACAGCAAACTACTGCGAACAGAGCAACACCCTCCACGAGAGCGGCTGCGATAATCATGCTGGAACGGATATCACCTACAGATTCAGGCTGACGTGCGATAGCCTCCATTGCTGAAGAGCCGATCTTGCCGATACCGAGACCGGCACCGAGAACGGCCAAACCAGCGCCGATACCAGCGCCCATTACACCCAGAGTAGAAGTTGCTGCTTCTGCTGTTGATGGGTCAACACCTGCCTGCAACAATGCATTCAAAATAGTCATTAATGTCATAATCTGTACTGTTTTAATTATTAATTAAATTTATTGTTTACTATGTTACTTAGCCTCCACAGCCTCGTGCTCCTCGCCTCCGCCCACTGCAAGGCTGAAGTAGATGGCGGTAAGCAGTGTGAATACGTATGCCTGAATGAAAGCCACCAGAAGCTCCAATACCGACATGAACACTGTGAATACTATAGAGAACGATGCTACGCCGTAGCCAGTGGCAGGCGAATTGGCACCGAAGATGAATATCAGCGAGTAGAACGCAAGCGCTATGATGTGGCCCGCGGTGATATTGGCAAACAGACGCACCATGAGCACGATAGGCTTGGTGAATACTCCCATGAGCTCCACGAGCGGAATAATGGGCGGACACTTGAGCCATACAGGCACGCCGTGAGGCCAGAAGATGTCAATCCAGTAGTGCTTGTTGCCCGAGAAGGTGGTAATCACAAACGTGAACAGCGCCAATACGCATGTAATCGCGATATTGCCAGTCACATTAGCTCCGCCGGGGAAGAAAGGAACCAATCCGAGAAGATTGTTGATGAAGATGAAGAAGAACACCGTCATCAAGAACGGCATAAACTTGTCGCCGTACTTCTTGCCGAGCGATGCGTATGCAATATCTTCCCTCACAGTCATCACGAGCATCTCCACACCGTTCCAGAGACCCTTGGGCGCGCGGCCCACGTTTTTCTCGTAATGCTTGCGGAGTCCTATAAATATAAGGCAGATGATAATCATGCTCACGAATATGGCGGCCACATTCTTGGTGATGGAGAAATCCCAAGGACGCACCTCCTCGCCATTCACGATCTCCACAATCTTGCCCTCGTATTTCTCCGACTCGCTGATGCGGAAGCCCTCGTACTCGGCCTCTCCGTGATGGAAATTGCTGGAGCTGAACATGTGGAAACCTGATGTCTCGCTGTAGAGAATGCAAGGCAGGGGCAATGTAAGATGGAAATCGCCTATGGTAGCCATGTGCCACTCGTACGAATCGCCCACATGATGAAGGATAAACTCACCTGCGGCAAAGGGCTTGGATGATTCCTGATGAGCACCACCCTCCTGAGCCACTGCTACCGATACATTCGCCATGATAAACATGAGCGCTACGAATATTATTCTTTTTACAAAATTCATAATATTAGTGATTTAGCTGTCCGCTATATTATACATTTTTTGGTCTCCTAAAATTATGAATAATTATTTTCTCCGGCAAAATTTTTTGATACTTTTTTTTCATTTTTTTAATATATGCTTAATGTTCGGTGTTTTCCACAACATTAATTTTACAAATTACAATCATAAAATGATGTCAGGGACAAAGACTGACATTAAAAAAGTGTAATAATAAATCAATAGTTATCTATAATCTAAAAAAATGTTATAACTTTGCACCTATTATTAATAAGGTACTAACACAAAAAACATATCAAAATGCAGACAGTATTAAGCGGAATACGCCCAACAGGTGACCTCCACC
>JAZQPB010000227.1:0-2493 GCA_045628165.1 Bacteroidales bacterium
GTCGGCGTTGCGCTCGATGCCGGTCATGAATGCGGCCTCGAGGAGCGATGCCTCAAAGTGGTTCCACTTCTTGCCCTTGCCGTGGCAGGCGTACTCGCCGGCAAATACCTTAGGTCCCTTGCGGTCGTACTTGTCGTAGCGGTGACCCTCCGAGAGGAACCACTTTTCGGGACGGTAGAAATGCTCGTCGTAGAGGTCTACGCCGATGGTCTTCATTCTTGGTTTCAGCATATCGTAGGCAGGACCCTCAGAGTCTGGGCCGGTGGTGCCTATCAGCTTGATATCAGGATATTTGGCGCGGATGGCCTCGGTGAATTTCTTGAGGCGCTCGGTGAATACAGGGTTGTCCTGATAGTCCCTCTGCTCGTTGCCCACGCCGAGGTATTTTAGGTTGAATGGCTGAGGATGTCCCATATCAGCTCGTACCTTGCCCCACTTGGTGGACTTGTCGCCGTTGGCAAACTCTATGAGATCGAGAGCGTCGTCGATGTATGGCTGAAGGTCCTCGAGCTTGCAGTGAGCTTCCATATCAGGCTCGCCCTCCTTGTGGTTCTGGTTCTGGAACTGGCAGGCAAGACCGCAGCTGATAACAGGAAGCGGCTCTGAGCCAAAGTCCTCGCAGAGCTGGAAGAACTCGTAGAATCCGAGGCCGTAACTCTGGAAATAGTCGGGATAGAATCTGAAATCGAATGTGTAGTGCCAGCGGTTCTCGTTGAGCTTGCGGTTCTCAACAGGGCCTACTGAGTTTTTCCACTGGTAACGGCTCTCAAGGTCGGTGCCCTCTACGATACATCCGTCGGGGAAACGGAATACGCCCGGCTTGAGGTCGTACAGCGCCTGTGCAAGATCCTTGCGCATACCGTTTTCACGGCCACGCCATGTATCTGTAGGGAAGAGAGATACGTGCTCCAAGTCGGTGGTTACGATAGGATTCTTGTCGTATCCGCGGAGGAAGAGTCGGAGAGAAGCCTTGGGATTTGTGACCTTGCCCTTGAACTTAACCTCGTATTTCTTCCAGTCCTTGCTGTCTACATCCACCCAGCAGACCTCCTGCTCCTGGGCCTCGCCCATGCTTGCATTGTCCACTACCTGAACGAGAATGGTGCTCTTGCCGCCCTCTGGACAGCGTGCCCATACCGAGAATCTGTATTCCTCGCCTTCCTTGATGGAGATTCCGAAGAAACCCTCGTTTTCGATACCGGTGTGCTTGTGAGGATGGCCGGCGTACTTGAGGCGTACATAATGGGGATTGTTTTCGAAAGGTCCGTCGTTGCGCACCTCCACGTTTCCGAATGATCTCCAGCCCATCAGGCTCTGTGGAAACTCGAAAGAGCGGTTCTTGACCATTTCGGCATATAAACCGCCATCAGCTGCATAATTGATATCCTCGAAGAAGATACCGTACATGGTTTTCTGGATGGGGGCACCAACTTTTCCTGTGTTGATGTCCATGACATGGCTGTTCTGTGCCGATGCCGACAGCGCCGCTGTGAGTGCGAGGGCGCCGGTTAGTAATTGTAATTTCATAAAAAATTTATAATTTAAGTGTTAAGATTTTTGCAAATGTAAAGTATTTATTTTTAATCTGCAAAATTTTTTTGTTTCAGCTGATTCATTTTTTGCTTTGGTTTTCATCTAATATAATTGAGTTCGATGATTTTTTTTTAGACGTCGCTCCGCTCAAAATTTTATTAAAATCATTTTAAAATATCGCCCGAAATTCTGGGCAAAAATTTGACAAAAATCTCTTTGTCCCTATCGGGACGTGTTTTCTGTGTAATTTTGAAAAGATTTTTGATTAATTTTGAGCGAAGCGACGTTTTTCTCTTTTCATCGAACTCGCGTTAATATTATGAGTTCTGTTAAATTTTTTATAACTAAAAACACATTATCAAAATGAAAAAACTTTTTGCATTGATTCTGGGATTTGCAATTGCTGTAAATTCCGCCATGGCGCAGGTACAGGACGAAATTGTATCGCAGGATGATCTCTGCTCAGTTTATTGTGGGATTGTGCTATCATCTGGGATACGGCACCAGACAATCGGACTCCGATGCCATCAAGTGGTACAAGAAGGCCTCCGCTCAGGGACTGGTGAAAGGTGAGTTTGGTCTGCTCTTTATCGAGGATCCCAATTACAAGTTTACCATAATCCCCGTGGAGAAGAATCCCGGCAATTTCTTCTGATTTTTTTATTTTTTCAGCTGATGGCAAATTTTATTTTTTTCAGCTGATGGCAAGATATTGAAAAAATATTTGTGGAAACTATTGCACGATTCAAAAATAGTTTCTACCTTTGCAGATACAAACAAGAAATATTTGTAAAATATTAACAAAATTTATGACAAATAATTTGGTAAATAAGGAAATTATGTTAGCAAGCAAGCAAGCAAGCAAGCAAGCAAGCAAGCAAGCTTAGTTGCTATCCTTATGCGCTGATATATTGTAATAAATCTTGTAATGGCATTGAGCGCAAGGCTCAGTCTGTTGAG
>JAZQPB010000228.1:0-68058 GCA_045628165.1 Bacteroidales bacterium
TAAACTGAAAAACGACCTCTCATCGATGGCAAGCAGAGACTCCATAATAGACTTCTATGTGAGAAACTTCAAACAGGTGAACAACTGGGATTTGGTGGATATGTCGGCGCCGAAACTGTTAGGAAACTGGATTGTGGAGCATACCATAATGGACCAGTGCGACAAGGAAGACGTGATAGAGAACCTCGCCAACAGCGGAAATCTCTGGGGTGAGCGTATGTCGGTGGTTTTTACTTGGATGACCGTCAGATATAACCTGCCTGAATATTCCCTGAGATATTGTCTGAAACACCTGAAACACAAGCACGACCTAATGCACAAGGCCGTGGGCTGGATGCTCCGCGAGATGGGCAGCCGCATTGATATGGACCTTCTCCGTGATTTTCTGGATGAGCATTACAGTGAGATGTCACGCACCACGCTGAGATACGCCATCGAGAAAATGGACGAGAAGGAAAGGAAGGAATGGCTTGAGAGGAAATAAAAAAAATCCGGCAATATCATCACGATATCGCCGGATTTTTTATATAAATGTAATCACAGCCTCGGAGAGGCGTCGCAGTGCATAACCGTATGCGAAGTCCGCAGGACAGAGCTTACGGACCACGCAGTACGGATAACACAGATGCCCTACAACTGAATAGTAATCATCTGGAATGAGTAAGGCTCCAACTTAACAGTCATCTGCTTAGCGGCCTTGAAGTCCTCTACCTTAGGAGTTACTGGCTGAGCGTCGTAGTTGTTCTCCATAAAAGGCTGACCCTGAAGCTTTGTGATCTTGGCGTTTGGCTTTACATTGAACTTGCTGAGGTTAACCTTGGCATTTACAGCCTCTGGTGTTGCGTTGGCCATTTTCACGTAGAGAGTCTTGGTCTTGGTGTTGAGAACAACAGAAGAACCTGTAAACTTGGCGTCGCCGTTCTCGATTGTAACGAGCTTGTCATAGAAGTACTGACCTGACGACTGACCGAACATCTGCTGTACATAGTAGCTGCAGGTGAGGTATGTCTTGTTGTCGTCGAAGTAGATGAGGTCTGGATCCCAGTTGGTGTTGTCTCTGCGGGCAAAGAGTGGTGCGTATGATGTCATTACAACAACATCGGCATTGCGCTCCACGTGCATGAGGTAGAGAGCCTCGCCAAGGGCAGAAACCCACTTCTTATTGTTGGCAGGATCCTGTGTGGCGTACTCACCGAGGTAAACCTTGGTCTTGCGGTTGCGTGGGTACTTGTCGTACTGACGTGAGAAGTAGAAGTAGTCCTTCTTCTCGTAATAGTGCTCGTCGATGATTGGGAGACCAATCTCGTTGGCGAGTTTCCAGCCAGCCTCGTAGTCAGGATTGCCTGGGTGAGAGCCTGGACCTGCGGTACCTACAATCACGATCTCTGGGTGAGCCTTTGTGATGCGGTCGTACATATACTTGAATCTCTCTACGAACTCTGGAGAGATCTTCTCCTCGTTGCCGATACCGAGATACTTGAGACCGAATGGCTTAGGATGACCCTGCTCGGCACGGATCTTACCCCACTTGGTGTTTTCGTCGCCGTTGGCCCACTCAATGAGGTCGAGAGCGTCCTGAGTCCACTTCTCGATATCCTTCATATCGCAAACGTCCTGAGCCTGGTCTGGCCACATATTCCAACCGCCGTTGGTACCCTGGCAGCTAACACCACAAGGAAGGATTGGCAATGGAGCCATCTTCATATCCTCGCAGAGCTGGAAATACTCGTAGTATCCAATAGCCATCGACTGGTGGTAACCCCATGTGTTTTTCTGCTGACGACGTGTCTCCTTAGGTCCGATAGTCTCCTTCCACATGTATGTGTTCCAGAAACCCTCGCCACCGCCGTGAACCACGCATCCGCCAGGGAAACGGAGGAACTTAGGATTGAGAGCCTCGAGAGCCTCGGCGAGATCCTTGCGGATTCCGTGGCCGTGGTATGTATCCTGAGGCATCAGAGAGATCATATCAACATCGAAATCACCGACAGTCTCTGAGAGTACCTGGAGTTCTGCGTTCTGGCAATCCTCAGAAGCTGTGAGAGTGCACTCGTATTTCTTCCAGTCGTTGGTATTTACAGTGAAAATGCCCTCAGCGAGTACCTTTGGCTGCTTGCCCCAGCCCTGTGGCTGAACGATAGCAACACGGATCTTCTTGGCGTCGCCTGCCACATTGCGGGCAAAGAGAGAGAAGTCGTACTTGGCGCCATTCTTTACGCTCATGCCGTTGAATCCGGCGTTCTGGAGACCGTAACCTGGCTTGCCGTCAAACCATTTCTCACCGAAATCGCGTGTACGCTCCACGTGGAGACGCATATAGTTGGGATTGTTTGGGTGGATAGGATTCTGCTGCATTACAGAAACCAATCCGAGGGCGTGACCTGGACGTGCCACCTTCCAGCAAGTACCTGCGCCCCAGCCGTCGCGCTCGCTCAGGTTGTACTCGAAAGAGCCGTTCTGTACGAGGTCTGCATTAAGTCCGCCATCAGCTGACATAGAAATATCCTCGAAGAAGATACCGATAAGCTCATCGCTGATAGCCTTGCCACCTGATGGAGGAGCCATCTGAGCGAAAACCGAAGTGCCTGCCAAGAGAGCGGCACTAAGCATAATTGTCTTTTTCATTTAATAAGTGTTATTAATTAATAGTGTTAACTCTACAAAGATAAGAACTATTTTCAAAATTAAAAAATTTTTAAACCACAAAAAAAAATCCGAAGCCCTGCAAGTCCAGAACTTCGGATTAATTATTGATAAGAGAGAATAGCGAGTATAATTACTCAAAATCCTTGTCAGTGAAAGTAAAGCGTATTGAAGTGGAATCATGCTGCTTGATTACTCTCCAATTCTGAGTGCAGTAAGGTGAATGAAACTATATCTCAAACCCTTCCAAAATACCAGCCTCCTTCTCTGACGCATATTGTTCCAGCAAGGCTACAATCACATCATCGTCTTCGTCCAATTGTTGCAAAGGGCCGTTCTTAGGATAAACATCCAAAAAGCCAACCTCTTCCCGATCCTTATACACCAAGTACAAAAGACGATACCCATCCTTACGCGATAGTCGGTGCTTCTTATCAGGCAACCTAAGTTTTATTACCACACGAGGTTCGTCTATCAACACCATATCATTGTTGATTCTAATTTGCTCTATAGGCTTACCTCTGAATTCCGACCTTATTTCGTCTTCCACAGTGGAATAAACTCCTTTCTTCACCTTTTTGAGAACCTCCAAACGGCTCCTAAAATATGCAATTGTCTGATATGTTATCATTGTTCATTAAGTATTTTATTGTCCACTTCTGACAAACGTGCAAAGGCAGCCTTAAGACTCTCGTTTCTGGGAGCCTTGATATTGAAATTAACAATGTCAGAATTCACCTCGTAAAGGGCAGAATAATTCATACCCAATTTACGGGTTTCTTCCTTCAAAGATTTTTCTTTCAAAGTTTTACGACAAGTATCATACAAACCCTTTATTGTCTCAAGCAAGAGTTTGAATTGACCGCCAAAAACTTTATAGTCCTCTTCTGTAACTGTTCGCCACTGGGCATACAGCAACTCATAGAGATTGTCCAAATCCCTATTAAGCCTCGATAGCTGACTCACACGATAACCGTTTTGTGAGACAACCTCCAATCTGTGGTTATAGGTACGCTTGCTCATTCGCACCATATTCTCTGATATCAATGCTGTCTGACACATAATCATTTAAATTAATTGGTTATTCGTGGCAAAGATAATAATTTACACAACAATAGGAAACTAAATAAACAATTTATTTCTCTTCCTGTTTCTCCAAATCATCCAGAATCTCTATGAGTTTGCCCATTGGACGGGTGACCACTACCCTACCCGACTGGATGAACTCGCGGACGTCGAAGTTGGCGGTAAGCTCGTCGAGGAAACTCTGAATCTCGTTCTGGAGGCCGGTTTTCTCTATCACGAAAAACTGCGGATCTATGGCGAGGATTCTTGCGTTGGAGGTTCTTACAAGCTGCTCTATTACATTGTAGTCAGGCACTGATGCTGTGGCCACTTTGAAGAGCGCAACCTCCTGAGCGATAACCTGATTCTCCTCGTAGAGGAACGCGCGGAGCACCTCCACCTGCTTGTCGATAATCTTGCGGAGATGTTCGGCCACCTCCTGAGTGGTCTCTATGGCGATACAGAACGAGTGGAAACCCTTCTCCATGGCAGGCGAGGTGTTCAGCGACTCGATGTTCACCTTGTGACGCGTGAAAATTATGGAAATCCTGTTGAGGAGTCCCACGTGATTTTCGGTGTATATAAGTAATGTGTATTTTCGCTTCATCTGTTATACATAAATTACGTCACCTGACGGTGACTTGTTTTTTCTTTATCCGAAAATTAAAAGAATTATAAAGAATGGAAAGAATATTTTTTGAACACGAATTACCACGAATGGCCACGAATTACCAAAAATTTTATCAATAATAATTTATGAAAAATTCGTGTTAATTCACGATAATTTATGTTCCTAAAATAATTCTTTTAATTTATTTTCCATTCTTTTAATTTTCGGATAAAAACCCCAGCAACGCCGTAGGCGGTGCTTTACGGCTAGTTCTCCGGGCCGAGGCGCAGCTCATCTACTCCGGCGCCGGCGGGGATTACGGGATAAATATTGTCTTTCTGTTCTACCTGAACCTCAAGGAAATATGGACCCTCGCAAGAGAGCATCTCGCTGATGGCAAGCTCAAGGTCGGCCTGACGGGTAACCTTGCGCGCAGGGATTCTGTAGGCCTCCACAATTTTCACAAAATCAGGATTCTCCAAGACTCCGAAATAATAGCGGCTGTTGTAATAGAGGTCCTGAAGCTGTCGTATCATTCCAAGGAAGTTGTTGTTGAGGAGCACCATTTTAACAGGAATCTTGTACTGCATTATCACGCCGAGCTCCTCGATGGTCATCTGGAAACCGCCGTCACCCATGATGCAGATGATGTCCTTCTGCTTTTCGGCAAACGACGCGCCCACAGCGGCAGGCAATGCGAATCCCATAGTGCCGAGTCCGCCAGAGGTAACAATGTAGTCGTCCTTGCGGTAGTCGAAATATCTTGCCGAGGCCATCTGATTCTGTCCCACATCGGTAACAGTGATAGCGCCCTTTTTCCTGAGGTCTGATATCGCCCTGACAACGCGGCCCATTCTGATAGGCTCTTCCACGGTATCGAGGTCGTGGTTGATAACCTTGCGCTGCTCCACGGCCTTGTACTCAGCCATTTTCTCAAGCCAGTCGGTGTGCTTTTGGGCGTTGAGAAGCGGCATCAGCTTATTAATTGCTGACTTGGCATCAGAGACAATGCCCACCTTTACATCCACCACTTTCTTGATTTCCGAGGGGTCGATCTCGATATGGATTATGTTGGCCTGACGTGCATATTTCTTCACGTTTCCCGTTACTCGGTCGGCGAATCGCATTCCCACGGCCAGAAGTACGTCGCACTTGTTGGTCATCTTGTTTGGGGCAAGATTTCCGTGAAGGCCCACCATTCCGGCGTAGAGCGGGTGCTCGCAGGGGAAAGCCGA
Organism: Bacteroidales bacterium; assembly: GCA_045628165.1. Taxonomy (GTDB): domain Bacteria; phylum Bacteroidota; class Bacteroidia; order Bacteroidales; family UBA3824; genus UBA3824. Next base: position 5,554 of record JAZQPB010000228.1, read on the forward strand.
GAGTCCGAGCATTGTGCTTGCCACAGGCATATCGAGTTTCTCGGCAAGAGCCAGAACCTCGTCCTTGCAGTCGCTGAGTAGCACACCGTGACCCACCACCATGAGAGGGCGCTCGGCCTTGTTGAGAAGTTCGGCAGCCAACTCTATATCAGACTGAAGCGGCTTCAGTTTCGGATGATAGCTGCGGATCTTGGTGCATTTCTCGTACTCGAACTCGGCCAGCATTTCGGTCTGGGCGTTTTTGGTGATATCGATAAGCACAGGGCCCGGACGTCCGCTCCTTGCAATGAAGAAAGCCTTGGCTATAGTCTCGGCAATCTCGTCGGCACGAGTAATCTGATAGTTCCACTTGGTGACAGGCATCGAGAAGCCCACGACATCAGTCTCCTGAAAAGCGTCGTAGCCAAGGCTTCCGAGGTTTACCTGACCAGTAATGCAGACCACGGGAACGCTGTCGAGCTGAGCGTCGGCAATGCCCGTGAGAAGGTTTGTGGCGCCGGGGCCTGATGTCACCATGCAGACTCCCACCCTGCCCGAAACCTCGGCAAAGCCCTCGGCGGCATGCACCGCGCCCTGCTCGTGACGTACAAGCACGTGCTGGATTTTATCTCTGAATTGATAGAAAGAATCGTAGATAGGAAGGTTGCTGCCGCCCGGATATCCGAAAACGGTGTCAACTCCCTCCTCTATCAGCGCGCGGGTAAAAGCCTCAGCGCCTGATATGTCGTAATATTTCATTTATATGATTAAAAATTAAAAATTAACAATTGACAATGAATAATTAATAATTAACAATGAGCAATTATTGTCTGATGCTTTTACCTGGTTGGGGTGGCCCTTGTGGCCACTACACTGGTAACCGCTGGCATCGCCTGCGGGATTCAAAGTCGTGGTACCAATCTTCGCCTGAGGGCCCCCCTGTCTTAGACCCGCAGGCGATGCCAGCGGTTACCAACGTGCAGCCCACAAGGGGCTGTGCCTTTCCTCTTAAAACTCCCCAAAAGGAGTACCAATCATCGTCTGACGACAAACGAATTGCTAATTGTTAATTATTAATTATTCATTATTCATCACCTAATACCTCTCTGACTTAGTGCCTTCTGATACTCACGGGCATAGCGCAGATGCTGGTCGTAGGTTCGGGCGAAATTGTGGTAACCACTGAAATCGCTCTTGGCGCACATATACAGATAGTCGTTGTGGTCGTAGTTGAGCACGGCATCCAGTGCGCTCTGCTCGGCAAAGCATATCGGCGATGGCGGAAGTCCCGGATACTTGTAGGTATTGTATGGCGATTCCACCTCGAGCATCGCGTTTGTTACACGTTTCACGCCCCAGTTTCCGCAGGCGTAAACCACTGTGGGATCGCTCTGAAGCGCCATTCCGATTTTCAGACGGTTGAGGTAGAGACCCGCAATCTTGGGCTGTTCCTCTTTTTTCGACGACTGCTCGCACTGTACTATGGAAGCCAGGGTGCTCACCTGCAATTTTGTGAGTTTCAGTTGACTGGCCTTGCTCTCACGGTCGGCGGTCCAGTAGTCGCAATAGCAGTCGTGCATGCGCTCGATGAATTTCTCGGCCGAGGTGTTCCAGAAAAACTGGTAAGTATCAGGGATAAACATGGCGAAACAGGTCTTGCTGTCGAAGCCGTATTTCGACATAAAGCCGTCGTCCTTAAGCAATTGCAAGAGATAAGTGCTGTCCACGTCTATCTGCTTGGAAACCTTCGACGACAACTGCTCCAGAGTCCTGATATTGTTGAAAGTGACATTTACAGGCTTCTGATTTCCGGAGCGGAGCATATTGATGAGGGCATTGTTGCTCATGCCGTCGGTGATCTCGTAACGGCCGGGCTTTATCTTGTTGGGATAGTTTTTCCAATCGGCCACCATCTCGAGCATGGCCTTGTCCTCCACGCGGAAATTGGCATACAACGAATCCTTTACCCGCTGATAATCAGCATCCCGGGGAATATACAGATACTTGGTGCCGTCCACAAAAATATTGGGTGAATATATCTTCTGATACATCACATATCCACCCACTCCCGCCGCCAGCAGAAGCACCGCCATCACAGCCAAGGCTATCTTTAGAGTCTTCTTCATAAGAAACTGATAAGTTTTACATTGCAAAGTTGCAAAAAATTTTGATTATCCGCAAAAAATTGTGAGGGGGGAGAAAATCAGATACAAAAACCCATAGTACTCCCGACGCCAAGGCATCGTCGCACTATGGGTTAATGTAGGCTGCGCTTGTCCCCGAAGGGGACAGGGGTTATAAATAATTTACAAACTCACCGATATTCATTACCTTGGCTGTAAAAGTATTCTTTCCTTGATTATTGAGTTGCTCTGTATTATCAATATCCAACTCCTTACTACTGTCAAAATGCAACACAGCATAATACGGAGCATGTTGAGCATCAAATCCTTTTGAATTTAATTCATCGGCAGTCCAAATCTGGAAAGTTGATTTTGTGAGTTTATATAAATGATGCTCATTATTATTGTGGAGCAAAACATATTTCAACCGATCGAAACCAGGTTTTACAAGCAATGAACCTTTCGATTCGCCAGCCCTCAAATAGCAAATGCCTTTCTCAATCATCAGCCTCATCGTTTCGGGACGAGCATAGTTTACCATAACAGTACTTTCTGTATTGTTGTCCTTTATCCTGCGAAGCATTTCTACCCTACGCTCTTCGTTTTCAATATCATTTCTACGACGAATACTCAGGTCGTAGAATTCCTGTTCTCGCTCTATTCCAACGAAATTTCTGCCTAACAAATTAGCTGCAATTCCTGTTGTACTGCTGCCTGAAAACGGGTCCAAAACAAAATCACCTGCATCAGTTGAGGCAAGAATAATCCTATACAGCAATCGCAAAGGCTTTTGAGTTGGATGCTTTCCACAAGTTTTTTCCCATTGTCCAACCGCAGGAAGTTTCCAAACATCTGTCATTTGTTTGTCGCCGTTCAAGAATCTCATTGTCCCATAATTGAATTTATGAGTTTTCTTTTCTGATTTTCTCGCCCAAATGATAAACTCTGTTGAAAAGTTGAAATATTTGCACGACAAATTTGGCGGAGGGTCAGATTTCTGCCAAGTGATAACATTCAGTATCTTGTAGCCCAATTCTGTAAGACAACTGGCTACTGCAAAAATATTATGGTAAGTTCCGCTAATCCAGATAGTTCCGTTTTCTTTCAGTTTGCCGCGGCAAAGCGAAAGCCATTTCATATTGAACTCATGGATATATTCAGGCGTACCACCTTTGTCCCAGTCGCCTTTATCAACGCATACTTGTTTACCACTTTGCACACTGATTCCTCCGTTACTTAAAAAGTACGGCGGATCGGCGAAGATAGTTTGGAAACTATTGTCAGGCAAACTGGCAATAATTTCCATGCTATCACCGAGGTGAAGGGCGAAGTTAGGGAAAGTGGTAGTGGACACTTATTTTATCTCGTTAATAAATTCTTTTACATTAGTCAAATTATATACCCTCGGTATAATGTTGTATGCCTCTTGAAGTTTATTCTTTGCACCACGCCAGCCTATGCCGTCAGTTATCCATACAAATTCAAAACCTTCAACGCTGTTTATCTTTGGAGAAAGTTCTGAGTATGAACGTGCAACTTCGTTGAGTTTACTTCCGCCTGCGGTATAAAAGTTTACTTCAATGAGGTAAACTTTTTGGGCAGTTTCGATTACAAAGTCGAATCGTTTTTCGTCCTCGCCTAAAACAGCATTTAAGGTTGGCCATTCTCTTGAATATACTTCTTGACGGAATTTAATGCCGTTTTCAGTAAGCAACTTTGCAACTGAGTTTTCCATCACATGTCCGCCTCGGTTTTTGCGAGCATTAGTGTCAAGGCCGGTTTCTATACCGAAAACATAATCAACCAAATCCTTTATCTTGCGTTCTCTGAACAAATCACCAAGTCCAGTACTTTCGACGAACTCAATTACTCCGTCAATACTATTGAACAGAGATTTTAGTTCAATGCACTGATTCAATGAATTGAGAACCATTTTCTTGCCTTCGTCTCTTACGGCAATTAGAATCGGCATTACAGAGAAAGCCGACTTATCTCTGTTCCAAATTGTCTCAACTGACTTTCTCAAATCAGTTGTTCCTATCAGACTATTAAGAATACAAAGACTTAATTTTATATCGTCAACGTTATTGCCTATCTTCTCAAAATCGCAGAAGAAATCAAGCGTCTGATTGGTTTCCTGCAATTGAGAGATAAATTCGTTGAATTGTTCTGTTGTATGTGCTGGCATTGTCGTATTATTTTTAGATTCTTCGCTTCGCTCAGAATGACATCGTAGATTGTGTGTGTTAGGGAGTTAGTCGGAGGAAGGAACCGGCGGAGCCGGTTCCTTCCTCCGACTAACTCCCCCACTCTGACAAACCTAACTGTCATTCTGAGCGAAGCGAAGAATCTCTATTACAATATGTTACTTACCATTATTTCTGTCAACTTTCCACGTTTACTGGCATTTGCGTTTACCATTCTTGTGGCAATTACTCTATCGATTCTGAATTCGGAATACAAATCATCAAAGAAATTATCCTCTGGATTTTTACCCTTTAAATCAGAATTTGAGAGAATAAATTTTGCATTCGCGGCATCCAATTTTTTACAGAATTCCGCCAATCGGACTTGCTCGCTGTCATTGAATGCCTCTTTTGCATACGAGTTGAAACTTGAAGTTTCACTCAAAGGCTTATATGGAGGATCTATGTAAAACACTGAATTCTCACCTGCATATTTAAATGTTTCCTCAAAATCTCCATTCAGGATTTCCACCTTTTGCAAAACCTTGCTATCAGCTAATATTGTTTCAGGGTCGCATATTTTTGGATTTGCATATCTTCCAAATGGAACATTATACAACCCCTTGCTGTTAACCCGATACAAACCATTGAAACAAGTTCTATTTATAAAAATGAACAAGGCTGAATTTTCGATATTATCCAAGGCTTTTGTATTGAATCTATCACGCTTCGACAAGTAATAATCTTTACGTTTGTCATCATCGAGTGGAATGTATTCGTCTTGAATATTTTGCAGATAATCAATTAATTTCGAAGGATTGTCTTTAATAGTCTTGTAAACTATTGTCAAATCAGAATTTATATCATTGATAATCGCCTTTTCGATATTGTCATATTTTTGAAGGATATGCCAAAGCACAGCACCTCCACCCACGAATGGCTCAACGTAGGTAATGCTTTTAGTAGAAAAATCTTGTGGCAAGCGAGCCTCAACTTGCTCGATAAGTTGAGATTTTCCACCCACCCATTTTACGAAAGGTTTTGCTTGTATATCTGATTTCGCCATTTTTCTTTTAAAATGGCATAGAGCGGCACTTAATGTTTAGAAGGGTTCGGCAAAACCGCGACGGCAATAAGCACCCAACTCTACACCTTATTTTTTTATAATGTGTAGAATTACAGTTGCTTATCATCCCGTCTGATTAAATTTTGCCGATTTATCTAAAGAGGATAATAACCTAAATTCTCAATGATTGTTTATTGTGATGACATAAAAAAAGCGCAAGCATCTGATAGAATGTTCACGCTGACTTGCGGTCCACCACGACCTTATCCCCAACAGAACAACAGATACTCACGCGATATTGAAATACACATCCAAAGATATGCAAGAGGACCAAGCCTCCCGCATACCAAGGATGATGGTATATCATACTCGTAAGCACCATGTTTGCTTGTTTGTGTAGGGATATTGAAAAGTGGTGGTTTCAAGTCAACATAAACAAAGCTTCAATGACGCTTTTAAATATGTGTTTGTCATTGCTATTCGCAACGACTTTGCAAAGATATGAAAATGAAAATTCAGATCAAAATATTTTCAAATTAAATCGCCTCTTCTCTACAATTCACCTCTATCCTATTCCCGCTTACCATATAATAAACATCTGACTGTCTGCAACCTAATACTTCATAAACAAGCACGTCGAAATCATTGGAATACTTCTCAAAAGTTTCCGCTGAAAGGTTGAGGATTTCGATTTTTCCTGTGGAATAGTCGATGATTGCTAATTGTGGCATTATCCCAAAATTCTATCTATCTGTTTGTTAATCTTATCCGCACCAGAAGTTCCTATATTGCAATCCGCAGCATGCAAAAGATTGTCTATCTGCTGGTCAAGTTTTATTTTGCCAGACATGAGAGTGGCTTCCTTGTATTGAACCTCACGGTCTTTTTTTCGGGAGAGTGTGTCGTCGCTTTCGTAAATCTTTTGGATCTCCTTGTGTCGTATGCTGTTGGCCATAGCCTCTAATGTACGTTTTACGAAACTGAAAACATCATGACCTCTATACAGCAAATAGTATTCGCTATCGGAGAATCCCATTTCCGAAAGTTTGTTTTCTATTTTGTTGAGACCTTCCACATTGCCTGCAATAAGAGCCTCACAAGATTTGTATTCGTCAACTATGGCTGTCTGGGTATTGACACTGATTGAGCCATCCAAATTCAGTTTAAGTTTTCCAATGAGAGAATTGAACTTCTGAATTGAATACTGGCTGTTGACATCCCAGCCGAAAAACAATGACAGCAGAAACAGCTTCGACAATGCCTTGGATATTTGGGCGAGAATGCTCTCGAAATCTATATTGGCATCACTTGACAACACCAACTGATTCAACACATTGCCTATTTTGGAAGAATGGCAAAAATGATTCTCTATGGAATGGTAATATGTGGTAAGGATATAATTGCAAGCCTTGATTCTTGCGGAATACTTGCTTTCGATTATCTCGTCGAAATCGCTGTCAACGCAAACAATCAGATTCTTACCCAAATGAGAGTCATTAATATGATCAAGGATTGCGCCCTTGCCGGGAGTTTCCTTTCCGTTGATATTGTATGGCGATATCCTGAAATCGTATTTGGAATTGTATTTCGACAGGAAAGATTTCCAAAACTGAACATCCAGATAATCCTCCACCCAAACCTGCACAATCTCCCTTTTGCCCTTAGAGTTAAGTGCGTTTGTGCTCTCGAAGAAAACGGAACTAATTGAATCAATAAGACTTGTAGCCATATCCCATTACTTTTTTACAGTTCTTACATCCTCAATATTCTGAACACAAGAAGCCCAACCATTCAAGATAATACTTGGCGCATGAGTCGCAATTATCAACTGACAATTTGGATTCAGGAGTTTAATCTTTTCAATCAAGATTCTCTGCCAATCGGTATGAAGCGAAATCTCAGGCTCGTCAAGAGTGAAAATAAACTCTCTCCGCTCCTGAAGCAACGCAGTAAGCATTATCAAAAGAACCTGCTTTTCTCCAGAAGAAAGTTCTTTGTAAGTCAAGAGATTATCCTTATCACCATTCACCATAAATTTTGGTTCCTGATTGGTTAGCACAATCTCTTTGTCAGTCTCCCTGAGGAAATCGTTCATTATAGAAACAAAGAGATTTCTCTGACTGTAAATTTCGTCGTATGTTGCTTTCGACAAGTTGTTCTCAGCAGCGGCCTTTCCTATCTTTTCTGCAAGACTTCCTATATAATAGGAATACCCTTCAAAAGTACCCTTCAAATCTTCATCAAGCGATGTAACCTCTTCTGTTCCATACGGAGACACAGTCTTTGAATCAAATGGATCTATAGAGTCCAAATATGTCCCATCCCAAAAATTATCTTTTTCAGGTTCGGAAAGTTGTCTATCTCCTACCATAACATAAGAAAAAGACGCCGCTATATTAACATTATCCCATTTTTTGATATCTTTACCTACAAGTTGGTCATCTACAGACACTTTCAAATTGCCGTATTGATTATTTCTTTCTGCATTCTTTTTGAGGCTGAGATAATCGTCATTGAAAGATTCATAATAAACAGTACCCTTGTCAGTATCAATAACAATAGATTTTACCCTTTTCGCCAAATAATCAGGCAATATATGGTCAGAATGGAAAAACAAGTAAAATACAAACTCAAGTATTGTAGATTTTCCACATCCGTTAATACCCGACAATACATTTACCGAATCATTGAGATTCAGGTTGATATCGTAGGTATTCCACAAGCCTTTTATCTGTATCGACTTAATCTTCATAGCGCACGTTTATTAAATTCCACGCAAATATAACACTATTTTCCCTCTCCCACAAATCAAAAAAAATAAATTTGCATATCTCCTTCCTTATCACTATTTTTACATTGAAAACTACACGCATATACAAAACAAGTTAATCTATTATCAATCAGAGGAATACAGATATGGAGACATACGTAGGAAACGAGATGGAGCTCAGTATGCTGAAGTCGGCATACGGTGATTTGCAGTACGGAACCAGCACCGTGGCGCTGATATCAGGACCCAGGGGCTGCGGAAAATCTACTCTTGTGGCCAGGATGTTGGCCAAGGCCGGCATAGAGGGCGTGGAGCCTTTCTGCGGGAACGCCGATTCTATCAGCAACATCCTCAGCGACAACAGCTTGGCATGGATAGAGAATATCCACACCCTGCCTTCCGATTATCTGAAGGCACTGCTTTCGGCCTGCCGCAATATCGGCAACTCCAACAAGCCGGCCATGATAATACTATCCTGCACCTCCATGAACGACGGCGAGATAAACGCTCCGCTCATGACCTTCCTCTCGGAAATAAGAACAGGTCTCGGCAATGCCGAACTGCTTGATATCGAGATGAAAGCGCTGAAACTCGCCGACGTGCACTTCCTGATCTCCAAGCTCTATCCCGAAAACGAATTCCACTCCAATTTCGCCAATCAGATCCACAAGGCATCAGCTGGCAATCCGCTCATGATACACAGCATCCTGGAGCGCATGGAGCAGGAGGGCAACCTCGCCAGGCAGGGAAACGGCAAGTGGCTGGCGGCCACCAACGAAGAGATAATCTCCGACATAAAATCGCAGATAGAGAGCGAATGGGAGAGCAAGCCAGCTGATGGGGAACTTACTACCAGCACGCCATCAGCTGAAAAAAAATACAACACAGCCGCAGAGATGGACAGCGCCATAGAGCCGCTCCATCAGCTGATGAAAACATACAAGATGGCACAGGCCCTCGAGATAGCCAATCCGCTGATGGAGACCGCCATGGAACTCAGCAGCAACAGCCACATCCTAAAGGCCGCAATAGCCAAATGCAAGATACTCAATTTCTTCGGGCTTTACGACAAGGCCATATCATGCGCCGATACCGCGATGCAGGCCACAGACAGCGGAAACAGCGAGAGCCGCGCAATGATCACCGCCCTCAAGGCCCAGGCCATAGGCTATCTGTCGAGATTCAAGGAATCTTTCGCGATGTTCGACCTTGCGCTCAACATCGCCCTCGCCTGCCAGAGCCACAGCACCGCGGCGCAGATATATGCGCTCAAAATTCCGTTTCTGCTGGAATATCCGCTGCTCGACAAGGTGGTGGACGCATACGACCGCGGAATCAGGCACTGCACATCACCCGATTCAGAACGCACGATGTGGGAGCTCCGGCTCTACAACCTCTATTACATGCGCTACGTATCGCAGATAGAGGAGGCCATGGCGGAGAGCGAGCAGGTGCTCAGGTATTTCCGCGAGGAGGGCGACGCAAAATTCGAGGCCCGCACGCTTAATGTGATAGGACTGCTCTACACATCTAAATGCAACTTCGACAAGGCCGGCGAATATTTCACCATGGCCCTCCAGAGGCAAAACTCCATAAACGACAAGGTGGGCCTGATAGGAATACTCAACAACATGGGCCACCTGAATTTCGACACCGGCAACTATCAGGAATCCATCAGCTACTTCGATCAGTCGTTCGCGATATCGAGCTCCATAGGCAGCAGGAGCCTGATGCTGGTATCATATACCGGCAAGGGATCGGCATACATATACCTGGGGCAGAACGCCGAGGCCGAGCAGTGCATGCTGAAGGCCAGGGAGATAGCTGATGGCATGGAAAACAGATCGAGCATGGCATACGTGATATCGGCCCTGGGCGACCTCTACAGCCACACCGGCGAAAACGACAAGGCGCTGGAGGTATACATGCAGGCCCTGGAGATAGACCGCGAGCTCGGCGACATGCCGTCGGTGGTGTGCGACCTCACCAACATAGCCAACGTATACATAACCACGCGCGACGTGGACAACGGCATCAAGTATCTGGAAAGCATCAAGGACGAGATGCCCGACTACGACAACAATGTGGGTGTGCACGCCGCCATAGAGAACACTTTCGGAAACATATACTCGGAGAAGGGCGACTCCGACAAGGCCATGGAGCACTACAACGCCGCGCTCGAGATAAACCTGAAATGCGGCGACCACATCTGCACCAGCCTCAACTACTACAACATAGGCCTGCTGCATATCGACAACAACGACTGGGACAAGGCCGTGGAGTGTTTTGAGAACGCCGTAAAATACGACCGCCTCTCAGGCGACAAGATGCAGCTCGCACAGCACCTGCAGAGGCTGGCCTACTGCAACCGAATGATAGACGAGCCGCAGAAGAGCCAGCAGCAGAACATGGAGGCCGTATCGCTGTTCAGGAAGCTGAACCTGATGGACGACTGCGCAATATCGCTCCGCGCCGCCGGCGACGACGCACGTGTAATGCAGATATTCCCAAATGCCGAAAAACTACTGCTGGAATCAGCTGAAATACTCAACGAGACCCGCAACTATCTGGAGCTGGCCGACACATACTCCACCATAGGAGTGATGTACACCGAGCTCAAGAAGATGAAGAAAGCTGAAACGTATTTCCGCATGGCCCTCGATCTCCACACCCAGCACAACATAGGCAACTACGAACGCTATTCAAAGATAGCGCAGAGCATGGCGTGGATGTATTCGCAGGCCGGCAAAAACGACAAGGCCGTGGAGGTTTTCCTCGAGATGCGCAAAAACAGCTCCAGCGAATATTATCTGGAGACCACGCTCATAATAGCCAAGATACTGGACGAGATGAAAAACGAGGACGCCGAGATCTATTACCGCGAGGCTGCGGAACTGGCCCTCAAGCAGGACGACCTTCAGCTGAAAACAGAAATATTGGGCGAGGCCGGCGAATACCTGGCCGAAAACGGAAAGCCCGAGCAGGGCATCCTGATGATAAACGAAGCCATAGAAATGCTCGACGAGGCCGACGACAAGCTCGCGAAGGCCCACATGACCGTGACCCTGGCCGACGCCTACGAGGCCGACGGCAAGTACAACGAGGCCATAGAATCGTACATAACGGCCAAGGAAATCTTTGAGGAGCTGGGCGAGAAATGGGAAGTGGCCTGCGCGCTCAACAACATAGGCTATCTGTATGACACTCAGAACAAATGCGTATTGGCCGCGCAGTATTATCATGCGGCTTTTGAGGAATACAAGAGCCTCGACAGCAAGGAATCGATGGCCAAAAACCTCTACAACGAGGCCCTAATGAACGAGCGCATGGGCAGCACCCAAAACGCGGCCCAGATATACCGACAGGTGCTCAACTACATAGACGAGGAGGAAAATCCGGCCGGATACGCCGCCACCGCGCTCAATGTGGCCAAGTGCATGAGCACATACACCGACGACGACAATGTGCAGAAATTCACACAGAAGGCCTACGACCTATTCACGGCCATACAGCAGATAGACGATATGATAGCGTGTCAGGAATTCATGGCGCTGTTCAATTATCAGAAGGGAAACCACACCGCGGCCAAGGGACACCTGAGCAAGCTGCTGGCCATCAGAGACATCAAGCACGACAACACAACCCAGATGCTGGTATACAACAGCGCCGCATCGGTATGTTTCTACATGAACGACCTCGATGCCACCATGGAGTATTTCCAGAAGACGATAGCCGTAGCCACCGAGATGGACTCCTGGAAAAACATCGCCCTCTGCAATCTACAGATAGCCGCCAAGATGAGCATCGACGACGACAGATACAACACCGAGATCACCTACAACGGCAAAACCCGCAAGATCTGGGAGTTCTGCGTGGAGTGCATCAATTTTGCCATCAAGATAGCTGAAAGCGAGAAAATGAACTCCACCATCTGCGAGGCGTACGAGCTGCTGGCCAACATATACGAGAAAACCGGCGACGTAAGGGAACAGCTTCTGGCATTGGAGCAGATAATGATACAAAGCACCGACGACGAGCAGCAACTGAATGTAATGATGAAAACGGCCATAATAGACCGCGACTATTTCAAGAAGCCCGAACAGGCAAGCGACAGGATGTTTGATGTAGTAAACAAGGCAGAGGAGCTCAATCTCTGGGAATCACGGATACTGGCCACCATCTGGCTCTGCTACTGGCAGCTGCAGGATTCCCCATCCGACAAGGACGCCATCCGCACCCTCCAGAACATCTCACAGCGGTACGGCTACCTCTTCTTCAAGGTGCCCGGCCTCACAGATTTTCTGAAAAGACTATAAAAAAATCTCCCTCGGCAACTCCTTGATCATGCCCACCTCGTAGGCCTTCTGATACAGGAACGAGATAGCATCCCTGCCCTCGGCGCCGAGGTCCACGCTGAAATCATTAACATAGAGCTTGATGTGGCTCTGCGTAACCTCGTCGCTGAGCTCGCGGGCGTGCTCACGGATATACGGGAGCGCCTCCTGCGGATGTGCGAAAGCGTATTCAATGCTGCGTCGGATTATGCGGCTCACCTTAAGCGCCAAATCGTGGCCGAGACTGCGCTTGGCTATTATGGTGCCGAGCGGAATGGGCTTGTGCATATTCTGCTCCCACATCTCGCCGAAATCCACAATCTTCTCCAGACCCTTGCTCTTGTAGGTGAAGCGTCCCTCGTGGATAAGCAGGCCGCAGTCGTAATTGCCGGCTATCACATTTCCCTCTATCTCTGAGAAAAGCATCGGAGTCTTGTCCTTGGCATTCGGGAAGAAAACCGAGAACAGCAGATTCGCCGTGGTATTCACGCCCGGGATGAGGATGCTCTTGTCATCCATCTCCTTGGGATCAAAATACTTGCGCGCCACCAGCATCGGGCCGTTGTTCCTGCCCAGGGCAGCGCCGGAATCCAGCGTTACATAGTTTTTCCAGATGTCGATTCCGTAGGCATTGCTCGAAATCTTGGTGATATCGGGGTTGCCAGCTGATAGCGCATTTCTGTTCAGCACATCTATATCGTGCATCTCTATATCGAACTCGATGCCCTCAAGATCAATCTTCCTGTTGGCTATGGCATAGAAAATGAAAGTGTCGTTGGGGCAAGTGGAATAAGCCAATGAAAGTTTCATATCTAATCTATAATAAAAGAGACGCACATCTGTGCGTCTCCACAACTTTAATCTTTTATCTTTAATCTTTAAACTTTAAGCTTTAAGCTTTCAACTTTAAACTCTAAAGATCAATCTCCTCGATGAGTTTCTTTACAATGGTGGTCATCTTGGGCTCGGCGGCGGCGGCGGCCTTCAGCACCTCCTCGTGAGTAGGTTTCTCAGCCACCTCGGCAATGCCCATATCGGTGATTACCGAAAGTCCGAAAACAGGCAGCCCCATGTGTCGGGCCACGATTACCTCCGGCACGGTGCTCATGCCCACGGCGTCGGCGCCGGCTATGGCGTAGAATCTGTATTCCGACGGAGTCTCGAAAGTGGGACCCGTAACGCCGATGTACACGCCCTTCTGGAGCGGAATATTCTCGCGGTCGGCTATCTCGAAAGCCTTCTTCACAAAACGCTTGCTGTAAGCCTCGCTCATCTCGGGGAAACGCGGGCCGAGCTCGTCGAAATTCTGCCCGATGAGCGGATTGGTGCCGAAATGATTGATGTGGTCGGTGATTACCATTACATCGCCCACGCGGAACGACGTGTTCATTCCGCCCGATGCGTTGGATACTATCAGCATCTTGATACCCAGGAACTTGAGCACACGCACGGGGAACGTTACCTGCTGCATTGTGTAGCCCTCGTAATAGTGGAAACGGCCCTGCATGGCCACCACCTTCTTGCCGCCCAGATAGCCGAACACAAGCTGTCCGCTGTGGCCCTTTACGGTAGATACGGGAAAGTTGGGAATATCCTTGTAGCTAATGGCTTTTACAACCTCGATCTCTCCAGCCAGGTTTCCGAGGCCGGATCCTAATATGATGCCTACCTCAGGCTCAAAATTGACGCACTGTTGTATGTAGGCGGTAGTCTCCTTTATTTTCTGCAACATATTTCAATAATTGGGTTTTAAGATTATCCTGATCATCAAACACAAAGCTCACCTCTATGGGCAGGTAATACATTGATTCCATCGTCTGCCGGTCCTTGAACTCCATCTCATTGAGCCTCATGGCGTCTTTCTCGGTGGTTATTATCAGCTTGGGCCCGGGCATCCCGGCAAAAGTCTGCTCTATCCTGTCGATGTCTTTCTGCTTGAATTTGTAATGGTCGTTGTATTTCAGGTGCGTAATCTTTTTGGAATACTTGGTCTGCACATATTCCTCCAGCACCTTGGTATTGGCTATTCCGGTCACCAGAAGTATATTCATATCCTTGCCATCAGCTGATATGGTTGCCGTATTTTTGCTATCAGCTGATATGCTTACCGTATTCTCGCTATCAGCTGATATGGGAATACTGTCTCCCGCCATCAGCTGGAAAACAGGCTTAAGTTCCTGATACTCAAACCTTGTGAAATATATCGACTGGCTGGGCAGGATATCGAGGTGCGATGAGAACACTCTGCGCTCTATGGGCTTGAGGTCCGGCGGACACTTGGTTACTATCACGATGTTGGCCCTGTGGCTCTCCTTCATGGATTCGCGCATCTGGCCCCACGGCAGCAGATGGTCCTCGAAGATGGGGCGGTTGTAATCCACAAGCAGGATATTCACCCTGGGCGTAACACTGCGGTGCTGATACGCATCGTCGAGCACTATCAGCTGATTTTCATTGTGTTCCTTCAGAATTTCGGCAATACCCTTGGCGCGGTCCTCGCATACTGTCATATCTGCCTGGCCGCGGAATTTGCGGTACATCTGCTTGGGCTCATCGCCTATATCCGACACAGTGCTGCCATCAGAGGCCTTGATGTAGCCACTGGTGCTGCGCTTGTATCCCCGGCTCAGGATTGTTACCTTAAACATGTCCTTGAGCAGATTCACTATATATTCGGTGTGCGGTGTCTTGCCGGTGCCGCCCACCGTGATATTTCCAATGGAGATTACGGGTACATCAAATTCATGGGATTTCAGTATGTTGTGGTCGTACATGAAATTGCGGCACCACATTATACAATAGTAAATCCATGAAAAAGGTATCAGTAGTTTTCTTAGCATTAGTCGAGTTTTAATAAAATAGCAATTACAATGGTAAATATTACAAAAAGCTGAAATACAAAGGTTTGGCTGAATATAATTAAAAACGAAAGTAGTTAGTAAACAGCATTTGCAGAAACTATCTACTAACTACCATCTACTAACTACTCCAATATTACTGGTGCTGCTCTCTCAGGAGGTCGAGCACAGTTTTTACAGGGCTGAATGTTGCGATGGGCACCTCCACGAAGATGGTGTTCCAGTCGCTCATGGCGCCGTTCCAGAGGCCCGGACGCTCTATCGATTTGAGAGTCTTGCCGTTCTTGCTCTTGTTTGATATAAAACCAGTGAGCGGATCGGTAAACTTTCTGAGGTCAAACTTATTGCCCTCGCAGTCGGTAACATCGCAAACGAGGTCCACGGGGTTGAAGTGTGTGGCCTTGCTTACAAGCTCCTGGCTGTGCGGGTCGTTCTTGTCGATCTGCGAGCTCTCCACAATCTGGAGCGATGTGGTGCCGTCCTGGTTTTTGGCCCAGAAAGGACCGCCGCCCGGCTCGCCCTCGTTTTTCACCATGCCGCAGATGCGGAGCGGACGCTTGAGCTTTGCAATGAGTTTCTGAGCCTTCTCGGCATCGGTGAGACCCAGGAAGTCCTCGCCAAACTCGCAGCAGAGCTTCTTTGATACAAACACGTATGCCTCGTCGAGCACCTGCGGAGTAGGATTGCTCTCAAGGAGCTTGATGTAGTCGGCGATGTTCTCCTTGGTTTTCAGGAGATAGCCGGCCAGCGCCTGCTTGTATTTGATGGTGGCCTCTTTTCTTGCATCAGGCACCACATTGTCGATGGTCTTGATGAAGATGATGCGCGCGTTTATGTCGTTGAGGTTCTCGATGAGAGATCCGTGACCTGCAGGGCGGAAGAGCGGAGTGCCGTCGTCGTTGCGGAAAATCTCGTTGTTCTCGTCCACGGCCACCGTGTCGGTGAATGCCTTCTGAGTAGAGAAGCTGATATCGAGCTTTACGCCGAACTTCTCCTCAAACGATATTCTTGCCTTATCCACAAAAGCGGTGAAGAAACCAAGATGCTCCGGCGATACGGTGAAATGTATCCTCACGTCCTTGCCTGACTTGGCGTACTGAATACCCTCGGCAATGTGCTCCTCCACGGGAGTGCGCGATGTATTCTTGTATCTGTGGAATTCGATGAGACCCTTCGGGAGATTGCCGTAGTTTAGGCCGTCCTTTGTGATAACACTCTCCACGAGCTCCTTGGGCTTGTGGTCCTGGAGCAACTCCTTTACCGACTTGCCGTACTTGCCGTATACAATCTTCTGGAGATTGTCGTAGAATGCAAAACGGTCGATATTGTCGATGAAACGGCGGGCAGGAGTGGTGGTGTCATTGAATTTCTGCTTCTGCTCGGGAGTTCCGTTGTATTCTGAAGCGAAAACAAAAAGATCCTTGAACATACGTGAAGCTGCGCCCGAAGCTGGCACAAATTTCACAATGCTCATCTGCTCAGCCTCCTTGGCGTACTTCTGAGCATAAGTGTTCATCTCCTCCTCGGTAAGGCATCTGATACCGTCATTAGGTGTGGCGGGACGAACTATCCCCAAAAATGGAAAGCCATTCTTGTAGAAAGCCAACTGAGTGTCTATTTCCTCAGTAGTGATTCCGCGCTCGGCGAAAAATTTAATGTCTTTTTCAGTGTACATACGTGAACTTAGTTTTTTTGGTTTTTCTTTTGTTGTGCATTGCCCTCAGTATCTTGCTCAGCTAATAGCAAAAAAGTCCGGAGGGAAAAAACCGGACTTTTTTCAAAAAAAATAACACTTAAAATCAAACAAGATATGAAAACAATTTTAGTTTTTGTAGCAAAGCCTGCTAATGGTAACACAAGCCCTGCAAGAAAACGGCGCAATCACTGCGGTTTGGTGTTTTCTATGCCACAAATATAATGTGCATTTTTATCATAAGCAAACTTTTTTGAAACTTTTTTTGCGGAAAATTCCTCACGAAATCAAAACCGCGCTGTAGTGGTCTCGGTGCCGAAAAGCTGAAGCGAGATTCTGTCGCCGGGCTTCACCGAGTGCATGAAAGCCTCGTCCTTTTTCGGGAACCTTGCCTTGCACTGCGAGATTATCTTTCCGGCCTTATCCGCGATGCCGGGGTCGCCGTTGGAGCTGGATACGGCCTTGGCGGCATAGTCGGCCGCCACCCAGTAAACCTCCGACGTGCCGAACGCATCGAGCCCGAAAACCGCCGCATAGTCGAGGTATATGCTTGCAATGGTCAGGTATCCGAGACCTCCCGACGGAGGATCCGAGGAAACCATCTCCTCGTTTTCCCATTTCCGGGCCAGCACCACAGCGTCGTGCAGATATTTACGCGCCCTGGCCCTGTAGCCCATGTCCATGCACAGCACACCAAGCCGGGCGGCATAGTTGTACGATTGCCAGAGCTCCTGTATCTGCTCCATAGCGGATATATACAGATCGTTGTGGCAGGTGCCGAGTATGTCCATTATCATCAGCAGACGCTCCAAATCCACCACGGTTTCCGGCATCCGATATATGGAGACAACCAGCCTATTGAACTCGCTGCGGTATTTGGCGCTGCCGGCGGTCACAGTCTTGCGGATGGCCTGCCCGGCGGAATTTTCCGTATCACTCGCCATCAGCTCCACAAAAGGCAATACCTCGCCGAAAAGACGGTAAGCGCTTATCTTGCCGCTGCCGGCCAGCACAAAACAGCGCTGCAAAAAAGCATTGCCTGCGTCAAGGCGATCGAGCCCGAGAGCGTCGGCCTTTCTCTCATACAGATTTCTTATGGTATCCAGATAATGGTTAACGCTCACCGAATCAGCCACTTTCATTATCAGCTCGTAATAAATCCTTACGCCGTCGTCATACAGTTTCCGGCTGAAATCAGGACACTGGCCCACCACATCCCAATACGGCTCCACGGCCAAATCGTAAGAGCCCACCTTCATGTACTCCTTATAAATAGAATACTGCCTGGCGCACTCGCTGTTCTGGGCCATGGCAGCTGATACGCCACATACAAGGGCCGCCGCAAATAGGTATTTTCTCATATCATCATAAAATATGAACGCAGACTCCGCACCATTGGCGGAATCTGCGCTCCTTTGTTATCCTAAATTCTGCATCTGCCTGAAAACCTCCCAGATGGCAATGCCCGCGCTCACCGAGACATTCAGCGAGTGCTTGGTGCCAAACTGCGGAATCTCGATGCACAGATCGCAAAGCTCCATCAGACGGTCGTCCACGCCCTTCACCTCGTTGCCGAAAACAAGCGCAACCTTCTCATATCCAGATAGGTCCATCTTGTCTATCATCACGCTCTCACGGGCCTGCTCGATGGCGAGGATTTTGTATCCGTCGCGTTTCAGCTGGCATACCGCCTCCACATTGTCCTTATAGTAAACCCAGTCCACCGACTGCTCGGCGCCAATGGCGGTTTTCCTGATTTCGGCGCTCGGCGGAGTGGCGCTAATGCCGCAGATTACTATCTTCTCTACCCTGAAGGCGTCGGAGGTTCTGAAAATGGAACCCACATTAAGCGCGCTCCTCACATTATCGAGCACCACCGCAATGGGCGACTTCTCGGCAGACTTGAACTCCTCCACAGAAATCCTGCCGAGGGTATCCATCGAAAGCTTTTCCATATTACTTGTTGAGGGCTGCCTTTACCTTGTCGGCTATCATCTTGCCATCGGCCTTGCCGGCAAGTTCGGCATTAGCTGCCTTCATCACCTTGCCCATGTCCTTGATGGAAGCGGCGCCGGTCTCGGCCACAATTCTGCTTACAACAGCCTCTACCTCAGCCTCCGAGAGCTGCTGCGGCAGATAGCACTTGATATATTCGAGCTGGGCGTTCTCCTCGTCCACGAGGTCCTGGCGGCCCTGCTGCTGATAGATGGACACCGAGTCGGTGCGCTGCTTTATCATCTTCTGGATAATCTTCAAGACATCGGCGTCAGTTACCTCGCCGGCCTTGCCCGAAGTCTGCTCCTTGAGTATCTCGGACTTGATGGCACGTACTGCGGCCAACTTCAACTGATTTTTCTCCTTCATGGCGGACTTCATGGCGTCCTGAATCTGTTCTGTAAGTGTCATGGTTTTTATGTTTTAAGTTTAAAGTACAAAGTTTAAAGATTAAAGTTTAAAGATTAACCTACTGCTTCGAGAGTTTGGCGTAGTAGTCGGCGTTTTTCTTGTCGTTCAGTCGGGTATAGATTCTCGAGAGAATTGCGGCGTCGTGCGGCTTCTTGGTAATGCCGTAGAGCTTCACGTAGAGGTCGCGCGCCTTCTTGAAACGTGCCGTGAGCGGAGCCGTGGTTTTCTGCAGCCTGGCGTATGCCTCGTTGGTCTTCTTGGCCTCGTAAGCCTTTATGGCGGCCACATACTCGTTTTCGGTGGTTATGTAGGCATTGTAGGCGGCAGCTGATAGGCCAATCAGATTGTTGGGGTCCATCTTGTAGAGCTGCTGGGCGGTCTTGTCGGCCTCGTCGTCCTTGCCGAGCTTCTTGCATATCTGGTGATACTTCTCCAGATTAGCAACCGAGCCTCGGTCGGCATCGCTCATCTTGCCGTATGCGGCAAAAGCCCTGTCGTATTCCGACATCTCCACCAGCCTGTCCACAAGTCTCTGACACACATAATCGGAGCCGTCGGCAAGAGAATCCATCGCCACAAACTTTTCGAGACAGTCGAGCTCCTTGCTCATATTATCTATTTCAGCATAATATTTAGCCATCAGCAGCACCGACTGAGAATCCGAAAATCCCTGGGTTTCAGCTGATATGAGATATTCCATAGCCTTTTCCTTGTTGCCGGTCATGTACAGGCACTTGCCAGCTGATGCCATTACATCTGCCGGGGCCTTGCGGTTTTTCTGCTTGTACTGGTCTATCACCTTGTTGTATCCTGCCAGGGCTGTCACATAGTCCTTGTTGGCAAAAGCCTGGTCGGCATCAGCTGTCGGTATTGCGGCCTTCTGCTGAGAGGCGCACGAAGCCAGCATAATCACCGACGCCAGAATAAAATGTTTGATACGCATAATTCTATTAAGTTTTAATGCAAAATTAAGAAAATTAATTGCAATAAGCAACATTAAAAACGCAGATAAACAAAAAAAACTATTGCACTCAAGCCCGGCGACTGAACAACAGAGGCTGCCTGAATGCAATAGCTGATATCTTGAAAAGCTGAATCCGTATGCTTGACTACTTCTTGGCTCTACCCACAAACGAGAGGATACCAACGGCACAAGCCTTCTTGTTGCCCTGGCCCGGCTTGAATCTGATAGAAACATAGTAGATACCCTGTTTCTGGCAGGCGAAATCGAAAGACTTCTTGTCGGTATTAGTAGCCTTGTCGAAAGTAGACTCATGAGGATTGCTCTCAGGCTTCGACGAATCGTAGAGAGTGAGCACTACCTGATCCTGAAAACCCTCCTGCGCGCAAAGAGTAAACCTATATGTAGTATTGGCCGAAAGCTGAACAGACCATTTCATACCAGTCTCCTCATCAATTGCATCACGCTTGAGTTTTGTATTGAAATCGCGAAGATATATTGCCTTCTCAGTTTGGGTTGCACACTGATATACAACCTGCTGCTTGCACTGTGCATTGGCATCGCTTGAATACATAGCCAAAGAAATGAAAGCACACACCAATAAGATAAATAGTCTTTTCATATTTTTATTCGATTAATTGATAATTTTGTTTCGTATTTTTTCGGTAGCTGTTATAATCTCTGAGAGGTCCTCGTCAGAAATCTCGATAACAGTATACTCATTGATAACAGAACCGTCGGGCGAATTCTCTACCTGAACAGTGATGTTCACCACGTCAAGTACATCCTTGAGCTCCTCAAGATCCTTTACGAGGTCGCCGAAATTGGTGTCCTTGTCCTTGAACATACGCAGAATAGGAAGCAGGCTGTTGAGCACCGATTTCTGCTGACCAATTGCGTCCTTGAGGTCGCTTGAGTACTGACCATTCTGGTCCTTAATCTCCTTCTCTATCTGTGTAAGGAGATAGAGAGATTCTGTCCATACACCGGTAACGAGCAATGCGCTGAGGTTGCTGCGCTGGCTGTCTCTCAAGTGTGCATCCATATTGCGGTAGCTCTGGGTACACATAAACTGGAGAGTATCAATATTGTCGTCGGATGTAGCAAGGCGCTTGAGAGTAGGGAAGTCGAAGAACTGACCCAACTTGAGCTCCTCTGTGAGCTGACGCACTGCTACAAGATATTGCAGAATCTGCGAAGTCTTCTGATATACATTGAGATAGCCAAGATCAACACTGAGCATACCCAAACCCAGAGACTTCTTGAACAAAGTTGTCACCTCCTTCACCTTGTCGGGGTCCAGAAGGTATCTGTTGGTAAAAGGCATTTCTATATCCTTCAAGAGAGCAGCCATCTCCACCGGAGAAGAGAAGCTGGCTATTACTTCGTTCATAGCCTCAAAGTTATAGTTAGCATTAGACGAACCCAAATCGTCCTCTGGTATAAATGCCTGAATCTCCTCGTCATTGCCGCCACCGCATCCGCTGCAGTTGAACTGCAGCATAGCTGTGCAAGCCAATGCTAAAGATAATAATATTCGTTTGCGCATGATACTATAAATATTGTCTTTTTTTGATTTTCAAAAATAGTAAAAATTTTGCATACCAAAACAAAAACTACAAAAGTTTTTCAAAAAAAATTATTATTTGTCCTTTGAAGCCTCTGTAGATGCATCACTCTTAGAGGTTTCGGTCTTGGCTTTCTTATCAGCCTCGGCAGCCTTGACAGCCTTCTTCTCGGCTTTGGCGGCCTTCTGCTGGGCTATCTTCTTCTTCATCCACTCGTATGGAGCGGAGTAGTTGATGCTGCCCGACCAGTTGACAAACCTCTTCAGGAGATCGAAGTACAACGTAATGTAGCATATCAGGCTGAAAAGCCAGATTACCACAATGTTGAATGTAAATGTATCATAGTATTCGCCGCAGAACCATTTTCTTGGAGCATAGAAGTGGGCCCTGAAACCAAACCAGCTTGAATTGTCAGCATCCTGGAAAATAGGGTCCGCTTGTTGTATTAAACGATTTCCGTGACGAATTATTTTCTTTTTCTCAAAAGTATTTGTAACAATATCCTGCAATTTTTCATTGTGGTACTTGTTACGGTATGTGTGATAGAAACTTGCCTGTGCAACTTTTTTCTCAATATCTTTCTTGTCGATATTGGGATCCTTGCTCAGCTTGTTGCGGATTATCTTCTTGTAGGCGTCCTCGTAATGGGCCTTAGCGTGCTCGATGTTGGATTCTGCGCTGTTAAACTGATTGACGTAGATCTTCTTCACCTTGTTGAGGTAATCCTCCACCTCCTCGGCCACATCCTCGTCGAACTTGCCTACATAGAGATCGTTGATGCAGTCGAGGCGGTAGTCCTTTACTCGGCGCATTTCAGCTGCACACTCCTCACGGAGCAGGGCCAGGTGATACTCCTGTATCTGATGGATACGTACTGTATCGTAGCCCTCATCCTCGGCGTCCTCCAGCGAATCGAGACAGTCGATAGCGTAGCCGAGCGATTTCTCGAGCTCTCCGAAATAGTGCACCTCCTTGTAGTTGGCGTAGCTCTTCTCCTTCTCGAAATTGTAGAAGTTGCTCTCGTACTGATTGTCCTTGAACGACTTAACCATCAATGCCTCGTAAGACCATCTTGAAGGCATCATCTCGGCGATGATAGGCACACGGCCCACCGAACCGATTATCTGATTGAGCTTGTCGAAGCTGAACATGGAGCCGCCCAGAGCCATCTGGGGAATCATGAGCAGCGGAATGAGGATGTAGATGGTAACAGCTGAGTTGAATGCCGACGAAATGTTGAGGCCAAGCATATTGGCAAACACAAACATCGGGAACAGCACAAGCCAGAACGACAAATACATATCGGCAAACTGCAATATGGAATTGCCCACAAGCACATAGAGCAGGGCCTGGATAGCTGATATCGCAGTAAGTATCACCACCTTGGCTATCAGGTAGCTGGACCTCGACAGATTGAGGAACTCTTCTCGTTTCAGGATCTTGCGGTCGCGGAAAATCTCCTCCGCCGATACCGTAAGACCAAGGAACAGGGCCACGATGATGCTCATGAAAATGTAAGGTACAATATTCTCATTTTCAAAGAACAGATAGTGGTCTCTGTCGGGAGCGGTATATCTGATGAGGAACGAGAGGATGAATCCAAGGAGCGGCGCCTCAGTAAGGTTAAGGAATATATACTGGGCATTGCTTACCTTCGACTTGAAATCTCGTCTCAAATATATCTTGAACTGGTTGAACCAGTTGGGAACACGCAAATTCTTGGGTGGCTCGTTGGTTACGTCGTCTATCTTCTCGGGTGTCACGTTCTCATGGAAACGCTTTTCCCAGCCCTGGGGATCCACCTTACGCTTGTCCTGGAAATTACCGAACTCATCCACGGTCTGTGCCTCGATGATATCGAAAATCACCTCCGGCGTTGCATTACCGCAGACCGGACACTCGCCCTCCTCGCTCTTTACCTGATTATCAGCTGTCTTGAAATAAGAGATACAGTCGATAGGATGGCCATAGTAAACAAGGTAACCGCCGGTATCGAGAATTATCATCTTATCAAACATCTTGTAGATCTGAGAAGACGGCTGGTGGATTACTACGAAAATGAGCTTGCCCTTCAGGGTGAGCTCTCGCAGAAGGTCCATTACATTCTCGGAGTCGCGCGACGAAAGTCCCGAAGTAGGCTCGTCCACAAAGAGGATGGACGGCTCGCGGATAAGCTCGAGCGCGATATTAAGACGCTTGCGCTGACCGCCTGAAATAAGTTTGTTGAGCGAGTTACCTACCTTGAGGTCCTTGCGCTCATACAGGCCGAGGCTCTTGAGTACGGCATTCACCTTCTCGGTGATCTCGGCATCGCTCAAATTCTTGAAACAGAACTTGGCGCTGAAATAGAGGTTCTCGAAAACTGTGAGCTCCTCTATCAAAAGGTCGTCCTGAGGGATAAGTCCGATTACGCCCTCAAGCTTTGCCTTCTCTGTGTGGAGGTTTACGCCATTGATGAGCACCTCGCCCTGCGATGGAGTGGTGATACCGGAAAGCACATTAAGCAATGTGGTCTTACCGGCGCCTGATGCACCCATAATACCAACAAGACGGCCCTGGCACTCAGAGAAGTTGATATTCCTAAGTCCAATAGCACCATTAGGGAACTTGAACTCAAGGTCATTTACATTGAAAGACAAGTTGGTAAAGGTCTTGTCGGCCTGGAATGTGGCTACAACGTCGCTGTAGTACACAGGCTTACCTTTGGCCAGCTTGAGAGTGGCACCCGGAGCAAATGAGTAGATACGGTCGGCGTAGATAGCCTGACCGTTCAAGAACACCTCGTGGGTACCGGTGTAGCGCATAAAGTAGAGCTCCTGTGTAGTAACACGGAGGATAAAGATATCCGAATCGAGGCCCTCGCAGCGGATAGACTTTGTGTTGTCGAAGCTGTACTTATTATCGCTGATAACGAGGATGTTGGGAGAATCGAACCTCTGCGAATCGTCGTTGGTAACGAAGTTCTTGGAATCCACAAGCACATTCTGAGACAGCGCATCAGCGTCGCTGGCCTCAGGATTTATGTTGAAGACCTCACCCACAGTATCCACGATAGCCATACGCTGCTTGGTGA
Source organism: Bacteroidales bacterium (assembly GCA_045628165.1). Taxonomy (GTDB): domain Bacteria; phylum Bacteroidota; class Bacteroidia; order Bacteroidales; family UBA3824; genus UBA3824. The sequence continues at coordinate 30,571 of JAZQPB010000228.1, forward strand.
ACTTCTTGCTGGTGTTCAGCAATTCGTACAGACGTACATATACAACTATCTTCTGCTGCTGATTAATGGTCCTATTAATCCTCTTGCAGATACCGAGAATCTTAACAGAGTCCTTAACGGCAGTCTGCTCGCTGAGGGCCTTGAGCTTTTCGGCGGCAACAGGATCGTTGGCGGCCTCCTCCTGGAGCTTTCGGAGTTTTGCCTCCTGCTTCTCCTTCTTAACCCTCTCCTCCTCGGTAAGGATAAGACCAACCTGCTGCTTGAACTCGAGCAACCATGACTGAGAAGCCTCGGCACCAAGCTGCTGTACGAGGAAACTCTCCACGTACTGCAACTCCTTGTCCTCGATACCGCCATCTTGCTTGGCAGTAAGGGCAAACAACTGTATCAACGCTTTTAATATCTCTTCACTCATGATGCTTTATATAAAAGTAGTGTGTTAGTCTTATAATAATATAACGAATCCCCGCCCCTGAAATTATCAGGAACGGAGCAATCATATTCTAAATTAGATAGAGTATGGAACCTGCTCGAAAGGAACCTCCACGATATCTGAGTATTCCTCGCCGGCCTCCTCCATATCCTCGTCGTCGTCTGGATAATGCCATCTTACGAGCACGTCGTTGCCATCGCTGCTGATATCCTCGAGCTTGAGGAGAACATCAAGAAGCAACTTAGAAGAAGCTGTATTGAAGTACTCCAGCTTGAAGTTGAACACGGTTTTCTCAAGAGGGTCGTTCTTGTACTCATCGAGCCACTCGAGAATAGGCTTATAGAATACTACAACATCCTCAGGCAGCGAACGGCCTGAAATCTCAAAAATGTTGTTCTCCTTATCCAATGTTACTGTTGGAGTATCGTCTGTACCTTGTATTTTTATAACTGACATAATAGTAAATATTTATTCTTTGATTCGGGAAATAGTTGATGTTAAAACGAAAAACGAGTTTACACTGTCGATCGACAGGAAGCTGTACAACAGCTTTTGTCCGGTCTTGCGTGCAATATCGATGAAGCCTAAGCCTGCACCTCCGCGGTCGGATATACGACCCTCCCGCATCTGCTGCTTGTAGAGCTTATTAAGACCGTCCTTGTCCTGCTTGTTGATATTCTCCAATATCGACCTCAGTTTCTCGACGTTTTCGTTCTTGATAATGTTACCGGTGGTTACATTATACTCTGTAGCGGCCTTAGAAACCATGAAGATTCCTCTGCCGTCTTTGGCTGACTCGTTGGGAGTGCTTTCAGAATGCTTGCTGATGTTTTGAAGGCACTCCACCATGACATGGAAAACCTTTTTCTGCACCGAGCTCGCATCCTCCTCGCGCGCCATATTCGTCTCGGCGAGCGAGGTAAACGCTTTCGTGATAGAATGCGTAATCTCACCCTCGTAAGCCAAATTGATATTGTTTCGCTTCATCTTGACGTAGAAGTCGTAAACAAAATCCAGCGACTCGTTGTGTTCTTTGGTATTAGCCATAATATTGTTTTTTGATATTATGATACTTTATTAAAATTCTATTCCGATCAATAATATATCGTCCACCTGCTTGTTGGCGCCCTTAAACTCGAAGAAATCCTTCTCGAAGAGCTCCTTGTACTGCTGCATCGTAAACTCAGGGTTGCCCTCTATGAGTTCCTTGATACGGCCCGGGCGGTATTTGCGACCATCACTGCCACCTATCTGATCGGGCAAACCATCCGAGAAGAAGAAAATCTTCTCGCCGGGATTGAATGTAATCGCATAATTCTCAAATTTCTTCTCCTCCCTGCCCTTGCGTGGCGGCTTGCCACCGATAGCCTGCGCAGTTCCCTTATACTGAACAAGTTCCCTCTGGCTGTTGAGGTAGTACAGCGGACGGTGCGCACCCGAAAAGTCAAGTGTGCGGGTATTGAAATTAATCTTACACAATGCAACATCCATGCCATCACGTGCTTCTTGCTCCTCACTATCTTGCTTTAGGGTTTTTCTTACACCCAAATGCAGGTGGTCGAGCACCTCGCCGGCTGTCATATTCTCGGCGTGGTCGGCTATCATATTAAGGTTGAAGTATCCGATAAATGAGAGCAGGGCTCCCGGCACACCGTGACCCGTACAGTCTACGGCTGCTATATAGATGTTGTCGTCTTTTTCAAAGAACCATGGGAAGTCGCCAGATACCACATCTCTTGGACGGTAAAACATGAAGAACTTAGGCAGCCTTGCCTCGATAGCATCCAGACTCGGAATAATGGCTGACTGAATTCTCTGGGCGTAGTTGATGGACTCGGTGATGCTCTTGTTCTTCTCCTCGATCTCCATCTCGATACGCTTGCGCTCTGTGATATCGTGAGCTACAATAAGTATAGTCTCGAGCTCCTTTTCTGTGTTGTACTCCGGAATGGCGTTGAGAGCAATGATTCTCTCGTCGGTGCCGTCGGCTGTTGGGAACGTGGTTTCCAGGTCGAAAATTCTCTGATTCTGCACCACCTGGCTGAGAGCCTCCTTGAAACAAGTGGAAATGGATTCCACAAGCTCCACCTCGTCGATGGACTTCTGAAGCATATCCGCCTTCTTCTTGCCGGTGTACTCCTCGGCCACAGGGTTTACATAGAAGAAACGTCCCTCCGGGTTAAGACGGAGAATGGCATCGAGAGAGTTCTCGGAGAGGGCCTGCATCTGACCTGACATTCGCTGGGCCTTTTCAGCAATCTTGCGCACTGTGATGTCTCGGGTATTGAAGATAATGCCCTGGATGGCGGCGTTGCTTAGGAGGTTTCGTCCAGTAGCCTCAAGCCACAACTGCTCGTCCTGAGACTTATGGAACTGATACTCGAAAGTAACGGGAGTTTCAGGATGCGCTATCAGCTGCTTAAACACCTCATGGAACTTGCCGCGCGATGCATCGTCGAACTTCTCGACGGCGCTCTTGCCGATAATATAATCAGGATCATAACCAAGAATGTTCTTGCTGGAAGGGCTCTCGTATGTAACGATGGCGCTCTCGTCGTAGATGGAGATTACCTCGCTCGCATTCTCAAGCAGGGCGTACTGACGTTTCTGACCACGCTCCACCTCGCGGATCTGAGCCTCCAGTTTTCGGTTGGAATCCTGAAGCTCGAGCTGAGCGCGCTCCATGTCGGCAGCATTCTTGCGGAGCTCCTCCTCATTTTTCTGCAACTGCTTGGTCATGTTCTGGGCGTCGCGGAGGAGTTTCTCGGTCTGAGTATTAACCTTGAGGTTGAAGATGGTCTGAGCGATAATCTCGCTCACCTCCTTGATAAGCATCAAAGTCTTGTTGGGCAGATCGGCCCTCAACGAGGCAAACTCGATAACGCCCTGGAGTTTCTCGTCGCTGATGAGCGGAGAGAGCAGCAGAGTCTGAGGCTTCTGATCGCCGAGAATACCGGAGCTGATGGTCACATAGTCGGCAGGAATCTCCTTGCGGTAGATGATGTCGCGCTCAAAGGCGGCCTGGCCCACAAGACCTATACCAATCTGGAATTCCTGAGTGATATATTTGCGGCGGTTGTAGGCATAAGTGGCTATATTCACGAGCACCTTCTTGTCGTCGTCGTAGATATAGAAAGCGCCCTGCACGGCGTCGATGTATTCAATAAGGCTGATGATAGTCTCGTAAGCCAACTCGTTGATACTGTTTCGCTGACGGAGAATATCATTGACAATTTCCTTTCCCTTGGCAATCCAGTTCTGCTCGTTCTCACGCTGTGACGTGGCCACAAGGTTGTTCTTCATTATCAGCAGCGACTTACCAAGCAAGTCGTTCTGATCGATATCAGTATTGTCGAAATAGAGGTCACCTTCACCAATTCGCTTGGCGATAAGTGAGTTTTTGCGGAAAATCTCGTTCTTCTCGGCCAGCATGTTCTCAAGTTCCTCGTTCTGCTGGCGGTTTTTGCGGGCAAAATAATTGAATATGAGAGCAATAACCAGAGGAGCCAAATCTATGATATACAAATCTGGCGATAGGATATGAATGGTATCCAGCTTGGCTATATCAAAGTGGGTCTGATTGTGAGTGAACGCCGTCAAGATAGCAACAATAGGAAACAGTAAACCTATAGCAAAGCCTATAATGGTGTATATAAGCACCAAATGCTTGCTCCTTGCGGTTGTTGCCTCCGTTGCTGATATGTCTGTTTCCTGTAGTGCCATATTGTTTTTGTTATAAATAAGTTCTTTACTATTTGTTTTGGCCAGCTAATAGCGCGAGATTCTACTTGGCGTCGAAACTGCTGAGCCAGCCGCGGTACTTGCCGTCGAGCGAAGTCTCCTCTGTGGATTCCGACAGAGTGCTGATTTTCTCCATCTCCACGAGCTTGAACTTGAGCTCCGACTCGCTGCCCTTGATGGCCGAGAGCTTGGCCTGGAGTTCCTCGTTCTTCTTCCGGAGCGATTCCACCTGAATGGTGGCCTGCTCCTCAATCTCCTTGTGGACAGTGATATCGATAGCGGTATAGAGCACCTTGAACACCTTGCCCTGAGTATCCTTAACAGGGGTGTACTGGTTGATAAGCCAGATGTCGTTGCCGGTGAGCTTAGACTTACGCTTAACAGTGATCTGGTGAAGATTACCCTCGCAAACATTTTGCCACAGTGCCTTGAATTCCACAATTTCTTCGTCCGGGATAAAGGTAAGAATGTTCTTGCCCTTGGTCTGCTCGTAATCGTAACCCATGGTCTTGATATGCTTGGCATTGGCCGACAGCAAGTTGCCCTCCACCGAATACTCGGCCTTCATCATGGTCTCGTCGATGGCGGTGAGCACTGATGTCATCTCCACCCTGTTTTTGGCCATATTCTCCTGTGTGGACATGAGCATCTCGGCACGCTCCATCGATTCGGAGAGCAGTCGCTTGTTGCGCTCCTCAGTAATCTTCTGCTCGGTGATATCGTTGGCCATGTAGAGCACTCTCACCACCACGCTCTTCTGATCGAAGATAGGTGTATACTGTGCCAGCAGCCAGATAGACTCGCCATGCTTGTTTTTCTGATGGATGGTGCTCTGGTAAGACTGGCCCTGGCAGATATTCTGCCATACGATGTCGAAGTTTTCCAGATACTCATCGGGAAGTATAGCCTTGATGTTGCGGCCAATAAGCTCGTCCTTACGGTATCCGAGAGCCGAGAGGAATTTCTGGTTGGCCGATTCGAACTTGCCTTCGGGATCCAGCTCGGCCTTCAGCAATGTCTCGTCTACAGCCGAGAGAATACCGGCCATCTCGGCCTCACGGCGCTGAGACTCGTTTCTCGCGTTGGTCATCTCGTCCATCGCCTTACGGAGCTCGTCCTCGCGGACAGCCAGCTCGTCGGTCTTTTTCTGAGATTCCTGGAGAAGCTCTGCTGTCTTGGCGTTGCTTCTCAGCGATGCCAATGTGGAAGCAATGGAATCGCCGAGCTGCTCCACAAACTGCACCTCGTAAGGTTTCAGCAGATTGAAAGATGCAAGCTCTATTACACCCAGGATGCGGTCTTCCGACTTTAGCGGCACTATGAGAAGGCTCTTGGGTCTCGAATCACCGAGACCTGATTCTATCTCCATGTAGTCGCCCGGCACATCTGTAATATATATAGTGTTCTTCTCCAATGCACATACGCCAATCAGGCCGTCGCCCATGGCTATCTTCTTGGTGAGGAACTTCTTGCGGTCGTAGGCAAAAGCCGACAGCATCTCGAGGAACACGTTCTTCGGGTCGGTGTCGTCCACGATAAAGAGGCCACCCTGGCTTGCGTTGATGTAATGCACCAGACTCTTAATCACCTCGTCGGACAGAGAGTTGATGTTGTCGTTGGAGTGGCGCATGATGTCGCCGAACTTGGCAAGGCCCTGTGTAGTCCAGTTGCGCTGCTCGTCCTCCAGACGGCGCTTGTTCTCCTCGGCCTGTGTATCGTGCAGACGGTCGCGGAGCTCCATGAGGCTCTTGGCCATGGATCCGTCGGGGGCGTCCATATCGAAATCCGTATCATAGTTGCCCTTGGCAATCTCGTTGGAGAACTCGGTGAGTTTCTTGAAGTTGCTGGCAGTTGCGTTTATCTTCTTGTTAAGCACGCCAATATCGGTCTTGTCTTCTCTGAGCTTATCAGCTGGCACCACACCACGGCTGAGCGACTCCAGGAACTCCTGCGCGCTGGCGTAATTGTAGCGCATGTACCTGAATATCGAGATGCCCACCAGGAGCACCAGGATAATGAGCGGCAACGAAAGCGCGCCTATCGTGATCCTGAGCTTGTTGATGCTCTCGCGGATAGCGCTGTCGGCCACATAGAGATTCTGCAGATGTGTGGTGTACATGAGGTCGAGCGTCTTGCGCATCTGGTCGAAGGCGGCTATCTCCTTAACACCGAGCAGCTCGTGGGCCACATCCACATCGCCCGATATGATATTGCGTATGATGTTCTTGTTTACGTTTTGATAAATCACAAACTCGTTCTTGAATCTGTCGAGGAGCTTGAGCTCGTCGGCAGACTGCAATGTGTTCTCGTAGTCCTTGAGGCGCACCTCATAAAACTGGTTGAACTTGTTGTGATGCCTCTGTATGGCCACCACATCGGTCTCGTTCTCTATGATGGCATGATTCTGCACCACGAGGGCATATATATCCTCGGTGAGCGAGTATAGAGGATAAATACCCGCCGCCTGATGCGAGGAGAAGTCCTCGACACTGTTTCTCACTCTGCCCACAGAGTAGAATGAGTATATACAAAAGAATAGAATATAAGCCAATACCGTTGAGAACAACAGTATCAACTTATTCCTAAAGTCCAATTTATCAAATATTTGACTCACTTTCTCCATTGTATGGGCAATCGTTTTTGTGGTTGAAAATAGCACCCGTCGGGGTACAGTTTTACATCTATAATCCCAAAGTCCAAATTTAGAAATAATTTTTGTTTCTACACATAAAATTTTACATTTTTCTAATATTTTTCATAAAATATTTTCACATCAGCTGATACTCAACCAATTACACACGCAGAAAATATTTTATGGGACTATTGTCAGCTGATAAGTTTCAAAAAACATGCCTTTTTTATAAATGCATGCGCTTGCGGCGTTTTTTTTTGCTAATACCGATTTATCTATTAATTTTGCATCATATAACAGAACGAAAAAATGGCTCTAACGGAAGACGACATCAAGAGATTTCAGAAGGCGGTAAGCAGTGTATCGCCTTACAATTTCCACGACTACTCGTACAACAGCTTCTATCGCCGTATCGACAAGATACTCGGAGACTACGGCATCACCATAGACAAGCTGATAGACAACGTATGCCGCGACTACAACTATCTGGAGCGCGTGGTAAGGGACATCACGGTAAACACCACCGAGCTGTTCCGCGATGTGGAGACATGGGCCCACATCAAGCGGATGCTTACCTCGATATACGCCGACCAGCCAAGCATAAATATCTGGCACGCAGGATGTTCGTCGGGTCAGGAGGTGTATTCGATGATGATGATGCTCTGCGAGCTCGATATGCTGGACAAGGCCACGATATACGCCTCCGACATCAACGAGAAGGTGCTCGGCACCGCCATGTCGGGCAAATACAAGTACCACGAGATACAGGAGTACATCGGAAACTTCGACAAGGTTTTCAACTCGGAGGGCAACCCGGTGCAGATGAGCAAATACATGGAGATAAACAAGTTTAAGGACTACGTGCAGATGAACAGGACTCTGGTGGAAAAGCCTCTGTTCCTGAAGCACGACCTCGTGCCGTGCCGGAACATCGCCAACCACGACTTCGACATAATTTTCTGCCGCAACGTGCTGATATACTTCAACCACGAGCTGCAGACCAATGTGATAAACTTTTTTGCCGACCACATAAAACCCAACGGATGCCTGGTGATAGGCCGGCACGAGGGAATGATAGGCCCCGCCGCCGCCAGATTCAACAAGGCCGAGGCTCTCTACTTCAAGAGATAACGCGGCACACCTATTAATAAGGTATCAGCTGCGGGAAAATGGCATTTAAATTGCTATGTTTCAGAAAACAATATAAACAAATCGCAAAATGAAAAGACTAAGACACATATTATTGACAGCATCGCTGATAGCGGCCTGCGCCATAGCCAACGCGCAGGTGGATTTCACGGTGGAGCCGGAGACCGCCTGCGCCGGCAAGACCATAAAGGTAACCAACAAGACATCAGGCAAGTATCAGCTGGCCAAATTTAAATTCGGCGACGGCCTCGAGGCATACGGCGACAATCTCCAGCACATATACCAGGCAGGAGGATCGTACACCATAGAGCTGTCGGTGCTGATGGACGACGGATCGTGGAGCCCGGCCAAGATGCACATAGTAAGCGTGGGCGAAAAGCCTTCGGTATCGGTGGCCGACAACAGCAAGGCAGGGCAGCTGACAGCAACTATATCAGCTGGAGCCTCCCTGAAATGGTACTGCAACGGCAGCGAGATGAAAACCACCCAGACATCCCTATATTATAAGGAGAGCGGAGAATACAAGGCCGTGGCCACGCTCGACAACGGATGCGCCGATTCGGCATCGGTAAAGGTAACATACACCGACATAAGCGGAAAGGACATGACATCGATAGCCGTAAAGAACAACGTGATAACACCGGGCGTGCTCGACGGAATAAACGACGTGCTGGCCATCGACGGACTGCCATTCGACGGGCCGTGCGAGGTGTCGGTATTCAACTCCAAGGGCAAACTCGTATACGACAACAAGAACTACTCCAACACCGACGGATTTATGGGCACCGACAATTCCGGCAACCTCCTGCCCGCCGGCACATACTATTATGTAATAAAGAGCTGGGGACGCAAAGGCTGTACCGGGTTCGTGGATGTAATAAGATAAAAAAGCTGAAACTATGATAAGGAAAATAATCACCGCAAGCGCGCTGATCCTTAGCGCAAGCATGTCGATGGCGCAGGACATGTCAGCCAACGGACAAAACTACATAAACAGATACTCCGTAGCACCCGCCTACGCCGGATTCAACGGCAACGCCGAGGGATTCCTGAGCCTCCGCCAGACCATGAAAGGCATACAGGGATCGCCCCAGATAATGAGGGCCGACATGAACGGCGCATTCATGGGCAACATGGGATACGGCGTGCAGATAATAAACGAGAAATCCGGAAACTTCCAGAACACCGTAGTATCGGCAACATACGCCTACCACCTGCCGCTGAGCTCCGACATGAGCCTGAGCCTCGCGCTATCGCCCACATACATCCGCAGCTCATACAACCTCGGGCAGGCCGTAACAGAGAGCCCCTCGCCCGACCCCGTATTCACCAATCAGGCAGGCATGGCAGCTAATGGCTTCGACGCCGGATTCTCCCTCATGTTCAACATGCAGAACCTCTTCGTGAGCGTAAACGCGCCGCGACTCATCTGCAAGGACCTCGAATTCAAGAACGGCATAGCCAACGCCAACCGCCGCATAGACGCCGACATATCGTACGCCCTGGAGATGGACAAATGGGAGTTTGAGCCCATAGCCAATGTGGGATACGTATTCGACGAGGGCGTGGAGTTCAAGGGCGCAGCCGTGGCCAAATACAACAAGATGGCATGGATGCAGGTATCGTACTCGTCGGAGAGCTGGATAGGCATAGGAGCAGGATTCGCCGCCACCGGCCGCATAGCAGTCAACTACCAGTACGAGGCAGGCACATCGCTGCTGGCCCGTCAGATAAACGGCAACCACGAGATTACAGTAGGATTCCTGATAAGCAAGGCCAAGAACGCCAAGACAGCCAAGAAGCCTACAATCTTCACCGCCGAAGACATAAAGACCGAGGCACCGGCCAAGCGCACCGACAACAACGCCCTCGAGAAGAAACTCATGAACGAGATCAAACGCCTCGACAACAAGATCGACAGCCACCACACCGGCACCAACGCCGACAACAACTCCAACCCGACACCTCAGGACGCGCCCAACGCCTGGGTAGACAACGAGGAGAAGGAGGAGAAGGAAATGGAGGAAAAATGGGATGCGCCCATGAACGTGCCCAACGTGAAATTCGGCTACGGATCCGACAGGATGTTCTCGTCATCGTATCCGGCCATAGCCAAGTTCGTGAGCGAGATGACCAAAGACCCAAGCCTCAAGATCATGGTGATAGCCTACGTGGACAGCATGGGAAGCAAGTCGTATGCCAAGCAGCTGGCCGCCAAGCGCGCCGAGGCCATCAAGTCGTTCATGGTATCCAAGGGAATAGCGGGCAACCGCATAGTAACCAAGGGCGCCATCACACGCGACACCAGGATGACCATAGAGCCAAGCCTCCGATACGACAAGAACTTTGTACAGATACGCTACCAGCGATAGCGCGCCGGTACCATACCTTATATAAAAGCCAACTATCATGAAAAAATCAGTATTATATCAGCTGACGGCAATATTTCTGCTGGCCCTGGCCATACCCTCGGGAGCGCGCGCACAGACCCTCACGCTGGGCGCCGCCACACCCTCGGCCAGCTCCACAGAGGCAGGAGGACTGCGCTACAGCGGCAGAATAGGATACACAGGCTGCGCTAAGGTAAGCAAGCTGGTGATAGGCAACCCCAGCCAGGACAACCAACACCAGACACCGGAAACCGGCGACATAAGCCCCAACGGCATATCAGCCTCGGCATACCCCAACCCCTTTGCCGACGAGATAAGGATCACATTCCCCGTAAAGGAGCAGGCCGGGCGCCCCATCATACAGATAATAGACAATGCCGGGCGGGCAGCTAATAGCGAGATTACACAATACTCCGAGAGCGGGCGCAGGGCAACGGCCACAATAAGCGCCGCCGGCCTCCCAAGCGGAAAATACATAATAAGAATACTCACAGGCGGATGCATATACGCAGTAAGCGCCATAAAAATCTGACGAACCATGAAAACAAACATCACGCATATACTCGGGACACTGGCAATAGCTGCCATGCCGATGCTGGCATCAGCTCAGAGCCTGCCCAACTCATTCAACTACCAGGCAATGATAAACGCCGACGACGGATCGCCCATAGCCAACAAGGACATCACGGTAGAGATATCCATACTGCAGGGCAGCGGATGCGACGACGGAGGCACATGCGCCATACTCTGGCAGGAGCTCCACACCCCCACCACCAACGACTTCGGCCTCTTCAACGTGGAGATAGGATCCAGCAGCGCCATCAGCACAATGACAGGCAGCATGAAGAAATACTCCGACATAGAGTGGCTGAACACATCAGGCGGATACTACTACATGAGAGTGCGCGTGGATTTCGGCGAGGCATCGTACCTGAACGGAATGACCGACCTCGGCACCACCAAATTCTCATCAGTGCCATACTCACTGGCGGCCACCACAGCCGAGAGCGCCAAGCAGGCCCACACACTATCGGCCAACGCCGACGGCAAGACAGCCCTCGACATCTCGCAGCTGGCCGACGTAACGGTGATAAATCCGCAGAAAAACCAAATCCTCGTATTCGACGGCAAGACATGGAAAAACTCCGACCCGGCCAATACTCAGGGACTCACCAACATCGACATACAGAACCCCGCCAACGGACAGCTGCTGATATACAACGGCACATCCAAGAACTGGGAAAACAAGCCATTCCCCGCGCTCAACATCGAGAGCATGAGCAATGTATCGGTAGAGGCGCTCAACAAGAAAGACGTACTCGCATACAACGGCAGCGCCTGGCAGAACACACAGCTCAGGCTCAGCAGCCTGTCAGACGTAACCGGCACACCCGCCAACGGACAGGTGCTCACATACAACTCGGGATCGTGGTCGCCAGCCACACCAGCCGCCGGCGACACCAAGACCACCAGCATCTACGACCTCACCAAAGACGTGAAAATCAACAAGCTGGACCTCAAGGACGGCCACGTGCTCACATTCAACGAGCCGCTCAATCTCTGGGAGGCCAGAGTAAACGAGAACATCTGGACCAAGGGAACCACCAACTACTACACCAGCAAGAGAATCGGAGTAGGCGCCGAAGTAGTTCCCGACGTAAACGGCAGCTCGGTACTCATGATGGTGGCCACATCAAGCACATCCACATCAGGCACATCGCTCTTCAGCGGCAAGGGCATCACCATAGGATGCAGCAAGGACCGCGTAAAAGGCTCAGGCTCAATAGCATTGGGCGCAGGCGGAGCAGGCGACGTACAGGGAGCATCATGCATAGTGGGCAACGGCGCCACAGCCGAGGAGATGGCCGAAAACAGCATAGTACTCGGCAACAAGGCCACATCCAACGCCATCAACAGCCTCGTAATAGGCGCCAACAGCAAGGCCAGGGGCAGCAACACATCAGTACTCGGATCGGGCCTGCAGTCGGTGGGCGACAATTCGCTCGTAATAGGCAAATACAACAAATACGCCACCGACCAGCTGTTTGCCATCGGCGACGGCACCAGCAGCGCCACCAACACATGCTTCTACATCAAGGCCGGCGGCGACGGATTTATCCAGGGCACACTGGGCAACGCATCCGACTCGCGCCTCAAGACCAACATCAACACCATCGATAATGCCCTCGGCAATATCACGAAACTCCGCGGAGTATCCTTCAATTGGGACAAGACCAAGAACCCCAACGCCGCCGACGGCCTCCAGTTCGGTTTCATAGCCCAGGAAGTCGAGAAAATATTCCCCAACCTCGTGAGCGAAAACGTAAACGGCTACAAGGCAGTAAACTACACCGGAATAATCCCCGTACTCACCGAGGCCATCCAGGACCAGCAGACAGAGATTGAGGAGCTCAAGAAAGAGAACGAGGAGCTCAAATCAGCCCTCGAGATGCTCCTGAAGAGAGTAGAGGCACTCGAAAACAAATAAAGATGGACAGCAACAATAAAAACAAACAGCCCGGAAGCCGAGAGCTTGCGGGCTGCTTGATAATACTTCTGGTGATAATAGCAGCAATCGTAATCGTGATGATAACTCTCAGCAACTGCGTAGACAGCGTAAACGACGAATACAAGCAGAAATACGACACATTAATGCACACGCTCGATTCGCTTGGATACATCATTCACTGATACCCCACGGGAAAAACTCGATCACCTTCTTGGTCTCAAAAAACTCATCATCAAAGACATCCGGGATATTGTAGATGCGGCACTTGGCGCTGTACGGAGCTATCTCCTCCATAAAATCGCCGCCCTTCAGATACACTATCCTGGATGTCTTTTCTTTCAGCAGATTGTTCAGAGTCTGCTTCACAAAATTAGGAAAAGCCGTTACCGCGCGGCTCACAATGGTATCGAACCTCTGCTTCAGCATCACGGATTTTATCTGCATGGCCCTGGCATTGGCGAGGCCCAGCTTCTCTATCACATCATTCACCACCGAAATCTTCTTTCCGATAGAATCTATCAGCGTAAAATTCTTGTCGGGATACATAATGGCCAATGGAATACCGGGGAAACCTCCGCCCGTGCCCACATCAAGAATATTCCTGGAGCTGTCTATTAGATTGAATTTGGCAATAGCCAGAGAGTGAAGCACATGGCGTACCATGAGCTGGTCGATATCAGCCCGCGAAATCACATTAATCTTCTCGTTCCATTCGGGATACAGGGCCTCGAGCATCCTGAACTGCTCAGCCTGCCTTTCGCTTATATTGGGGAAATATGCGCTTATCATTTTATATTTATCATTATAGGTGGTTGTGCAGCTAATGGCAAAATATTCTACAACCTGTCCTTCTCGATTTTGTAATTGCGTATAGTGGCTATCAGCAGCTCCCTCGATCTGTAGAGACGCGCCTTAACGGTGCCGATAGGAATATTGAGCTCCTCGGAAATCTCGGTGTACGACTTCTCCTCAAAATATCTCTTGATGGTGATATCGCGGTAGTCGGCATGCAGCTGCTGAACAATCTGCCACATCAGCTGCTGTTTCTGCTCGCGGATCATGGATTCCTCGGGATCATCGCTCAGCTCCATCAGCTGAGGCACCTGGGCAATGGAGTTGTTGTCCTCGGGCTCCGGCTCCTTGTCGATGGATACCGTGCGCTGCCTGTTGCACCGTATAAAATCTATGGCGCCGTTGGTGGCAATGCGGAACAGCCAGGTACTGAATGCGTTGGTAGGTTTGTAATACCTGATATTACGGAAAGCCTTGCCGAAAGCCTCCATCGTGAGGTCCTCGGCATCATGCTGGTTTTTCACCATGCGGCTTATGGTAAAGAACACAGATTCCCTATAGCGTTTCAAAAGCGTGGCAAAAGCCTTCTGGTCGCCTTTCTGCGCAGCCTCCACAAGCACAAGGTCCGATTTGGCCTTGTCGGAAAACAGAGAAGTTGAACTTGAATCTATTTCCATTTTAGACGCTCCTTTCTATGGTTGCCCAGTATCATCTGTATCAGATTGATATAAGGCAGAATAATATCAAACAACAGTGCCCATCCGGCCACTTTCCTCAGATTAAACTTCTTGCACATGTGATGCATCGTAAACTGGAACAACGCAAACCTGGTGGCGAAGAGCGCGCCCGCAATCACATACAGCGGGGCAAAAAACGACAGAGCCACACACGCCAGATAGAAATATGTGCGGAACAGAGGCTCGCATCCAAGCAGAATCTTGTGACTTGTCCTGTACCGCTCCGACGCTGTAAAATGTCTCTGTTTCTGAGTGTTCCACTGATAGAAAGTCTCCTTGGGCACACATGTGGTAAACGAATCGGGATGATACGAAACCACCACCTTGTGGCCCTTGGCATTCTCATTCACAAACAGGTCGTCGTCTCCCGACATCAGCTGGCTGTGCGATGCAAAACCCCGGCCGCTCATGAACAGCGACTTGCGGTAAGCCAGATTCCGGCCCACGCCCATATAAGGCATTCCGGCCTCGCAGTAAGTGTAATACTGCAGCGCCACAAAACCCGCATCGTATCTTATCAGCTTATTAACAAAAGTGTTGCGCTCCTCGTATCCGCCGTATCCGAGCACAATGTCGTTGCCCTCGGTAAAATGCTGGCTCATCTGACGGATCCAGTCCTTGGAAGCCGGTATGCAGTCGGCGTCGGTCAGCAGAAGCCATTCGTTCTTGGCGGCCTTGATGCCGATGGTGAGAGCCAGTTTCTTGCCCCGGCGGAAAATCTTGTCGTGCGATATCTCGGTCACATACAGATTCTTGTATTTCTGCTTGTACTCATCCAAAACCATCTCGGTATCGTCGGTGCTCTGGTCGTTCACCACCACCACCTCAAAATCGGGATAGTCCTGCTCAAGCACATACTTGAGCCTCTCGCGGAGATTTTCCTCCTCGTTTTTGGCGCAGATAATCACCGATACCGGCACCGGACTGTTGTACGGAACCTGCTTGGGCTTGCGCGCCACACGCGAGAATACAAATATATAATAAAGCATCTGAATCAGCCAACTCAATAATAATGAGCCAACTAACCAAAACTTCCAGTCGTATATATTACTGAATACTTCTAAAATATTATTCCACATATTTTTATTAATACAATCTCTTGCAAAAATACAACGAATTTTTGAAAAATAAAAAATAATTTCTTCAATAAAATCAACAGAATTAATTTTTTTAAGATTAACTTTGCACAGCCTAAAGTGTGGGCACAACATTACAACACAATTATGAAATTCGATATCAAGCATACAGACCCAAGAACCAACGCGCGAGCCGGAGTAATCACCACCGACCACGGCGAAATCCAGACACCTATATTCATGCCTGTGGGCACAGTAGGCTCAGTAAAGGGAGTGCATCAGCGCGAGCTCCGCGACGACATAGACGCCAAGATAATACTCGGCAACACATACCACCTCTATCTGCGCCCGGGAATGGACATCCTGCATCAGGCCGGCGGACTCCACAAGTTTATCGGCTGGGACAGGGCCATACTCACCGACAGCGGCGGATTCCAGGTTTTCTCATTAGCTGCTAATCGCAAAATCACCGACAAAGGCGTCACCTTCCGCTCCCACATCGACGGCAGCAAGCACCTCTTCACACCCGAGAGCGTGGTGGATACCGAACGCCTGATAGGCAGCGACATCATGATGGCTCTCGACGAGTGCACACCATACCCATGCACATACGAATACGCATCCAAGTCGCTCGACATCACCCACAAGTGGCTGGCCCGCGGAGTCAAGCACTTCAGGGAGACCGAGCCTCTCTACGGATACAGCCAGGCATATTTCCCGATAGTGCAGGGCAGCGTATACAAGGACCTCAGGAAAAAATCCGCCGAGTTCATAGCATCGCAGGGCATGGACGGCAACGCCATAGGCGGACTCTCGGTAGGCGAGCCTGCCGAGATGATGTACGAGATGATAGAGACCGTAAACGAGATACTTCCCTGGGACAAGCCAAGATACCTGATGGGCGTGGGCACACCGGCCAACATCATTGAGGGCGTGGCAAGAGGCATCGACATGTTTGACTGCGTGATGCCAACCCGAAACGGCCGAAACGGAATGATATTCACATCCGAGGGCACCATCAACCTGAAAAACGAGAAGTGGAAAAACGACTTCAGCGAGCTCGACCCCAACGGCACATCCTACGTGGACCACTGCTACACCAAGGCATACATGCGTCATCTCGTGGTATCGGGCGAGAGACTGGCCGCTCAGATAGCCAGCATCCACAACTTGGCATTCTATCTGGCCCTCGTGCGCGAGATACGTCAGCGCATCATCGACGGCACCTTCGCCGACTGGAAAGACGACGCCTGCAAGAGGATGATGAGAAGGCTGTAATTTAGTAGTTAGTAATTAGTAGATAGTAGTTAGTGCTTTTCTATTGGAGTGCAATAGGTATTAAGCTCATACTACATCTACCAACTCCACCAAACATCAATCCATGAACTAACTACTAACTACTATCTACTAACTACTATCTACAAAAAAAATGTTCACCATATTAGACAGATACATAATAAAGAAATTCCTCGGCACATTCTTCTACTCGCTTGTGCTGCTGATTTCCATTATCATAGTATTCGACATACAGGAAAAGTTCGACGACTTCATCGAGAAGAAGGCCCCGCTCAACGAGATCGTCTTCGATTACTACGTAAACTTTGCGCCGTACTATGCCAATATGTTCATGTTTCTGTTCATATTCATATCAGTAATATTCTTCACGAGCAAGCTGGCCGGCAACAGCGAGATTATAGCCATACTGAGCGCGGGCATCAGCTTCAGGCGAATGCTTGTGCCGTATTTCGAGGCCGCCACACTCCTGGCCGCACTCTCGTTTGTGCTGAGCGCATACATAATACCCCCGGCCACGGAAATCAGGCTCAAGTTCGAGAACACGTACATAAAAAAGGCGTACGTGAACAACTCCATAAACATCCACCGGCAGGTAGACGATTCCACCATCATCTACATGCACAACTACGTAACGATGTCGAACTCAGGCAACCGTTTCAGCTGGGAAAAATACCATGGCAAGGAGCTTAAGGAGAAACTCATGAGCGATGTAATAACATGGGATTCCACCCTCAACAAGTGGCGCATCACCAACTATTATATCCGCTACATGACCCCAAACGGCGACTCGGTAGTAACCGGACGCAGCATGGACACCACACTCGCCATATTGCCCACCGACTTCAACCAGAGGCTCAACCAGATAGAAACCCTCAACAGCGACGAGCTCAACGAATACATAGAAGAGCAGAAACGCCGAGGCAGCGGCAACATCGAGGCATTCCTCGTGGAAAGCTACAAGCGCATAGCATTCCCGTTCGCCTGCTTCATACTCACCCTCATAGGAGTAACCCTCTCGTGCAAGAAAGTGCGCGGAGGCATCGGCATCAACCTCGGAGTAGGCCTCGGCCTCAGCTTCAGCTACATACTCTTCATGCAGATATTCACGCAGTTTGCCATAGGAAGCTCTCTGCCGCCTCTGCTCGCAGTATGGATACCCAACATCATCTACACCATCATCGGCATATTCCTTTACATAAAGGCGCCCAAATAAACCAACACACCAATGGATATCAACCACGAGGATGCAGTATACAATGTAGCCATCACCATGCTGCCGGGACTTGGCGGCGTGGGGGTGCGCGGCCTCGTGCACTCGGCAGGCTCGGCCAGGGCGGTATTCGAGAATGCAGAGGAGCTGGCAGCTAATGGCGTGATATCCTCCAGAACCGCCGACTCGGTGAAAAACAGCACTGCGCTCCACATGGCCCAAAACCAGCTGGAAATCTGCGCCCGCCACAATATCAGCATCCACTACTTCGAGGACCTCACCTATCCGCGCAAACTGGCCGCCAGCGATACAGCCCCTGCCCTGCTCTACTCGCTGGGCAAGGTAAACTACGACGCCTGCCACACAGTAGGCATAGTGGGCACAAGATCCTGCGACGGCGACGGCAAAAACAACATCTTCGCACTGGTGGAGCAGCTGAAAGCCGACAACATCAACGTAATCATCATCAGCGGACTGGCCTCAGGCGCCGACACATACGCCCATCAGGCCGCCCTCAAATACGAAGTACCCACAGTAGGAGTTCTCGGCCACGGGCTCAACATGGTATACCCGGCCGAAAACCGCAAACTGGCCGGCGACATCGTGCACTCGGGCGGCGCGCTAATCACGGAATACTACTACGGACAACCCGTCAGCAAGACCAACTTCCCACGCAGAAACCGCATAATAGCCGGCCTCTGCGACGCCATAGTAGTGGCACAGAGCAAATCGAGCGGAGGCGCCCTGATAACAGCCAACGTGGCGCAGGAACTCCGCAAAGAAATCTTCGCATTTCCCGGACGAATAAGCGACAAGCTCTATGCAGGATGCAATCAGCTGATAGCCAACAACAAGGCCACCTTGATAACATCCGGCGCCGACCTCACCAAACACATGGGCTGGAGCTCAAGACTCAAGCCGTTTCAGACAGAAATGAGCCTGGATCCGCTCAGCGAAAACGAAGTCAGGATCATGGACACTCTCCACGCCAATGGACTGGTGAACATCGACACACTATCCATAAAAACCGGAATACCGATTCCCCAGCTATCGTCAATACTTCTCGATATGGAATTCAAGGACCTGGTAACAGGATTACCGGGAAAAAGATACGAGGCAAGATAAAGACACAAAAAAAACGGTACGGAAAATTTTCCGCACCGTTTTTTTTATATCAGATAGCATCAATCATTACTTAACCACAGCATCCCATGTGCCGTTGGCGAAATCGGCGGTGATAATGTATGTGCCGCCTGCTGGATCAATCCACTGGCTGTAGCTGTCGCCAAAGGCTCTTGGCTCAGATGCTATCAGAACCGAGCGGTTGATAGGATCGCTCTGACTCTTCCATGCGTCGTCGCAGCCGTAGACAATCTGATTGCCATCCTGCTCCACCACAAAGTAGAAGTTCCAATCGGCAGGGCTAAACTCGCCCACGTAAACGCCGTCCTGAAGTGTGAGTGTAACATTGAGGTCGTTGCCGGACTTGTCGAAAAGCTTTACCTCGGCAAACGATACAGGAGTAGCCGACCAAACGCCGTTCAATGCGTCGAAGGTCACGATATATGAGCCTGCGGCAAATGTGGTACCGTCGGCACCCTCAAACCAGAAGTTGTCGGCATTATCGTAGGCGAAGCCGTCCTTCTTCCAGCCGTCAGAACCCCAAGGAGTATCGTTTGCGTCCTTTATCATGAAATTGTAATAATCAGACTTGGTGGTTACCGAGCCCTGATAGATACCGGTAGGATTGCCGTTGGCATCGAGCTTTGCTGGGAATGTGGCCACAATGATAGAGTTGTCGTCCTTGTCGAGCATAGAGAGCGATGATGAGAGGAGCGCAGCTGATATGCTTTCAGCTGAAACATCCGCTCTGATGGCGTATGTACCGGCCTTAGGGGCATCAGCTGAAAGGTATTCCTTGCCGTCGTCGCCCTTCAGGATGATTTTTCCGGCAGCTGATACGGTTATCAGACCCTTGCATTTGCCAGTGGCGGCGCCTTCCTGCAAATCTACCGTGAGATCTGCCTCATCGGAACCACACACGGCCTTCATGCCCTTTGGGAATACAGGAGCTGACGACGATTCGATTGTGTATGTGAGCTTCTCGGGATTGTTGAGGTCGATTACGATCTTGTAGCTGCCGGCCTTGCCGAGAGTGAACGCAGCATCGGTACCTATCTCGAGAGTGCCGTCAGCCTTGGCACCCAGCTTGAAAGTGCCTGGTGTTGGTGAGCCATCGCCGCCGCTCTTGGTGTAAATGTTCGACTCGCCGCTTACAGTGAACTTGGCATCGTCCTTGGCGCTCTCCACAAATGCCACAAACTGAGTCTTGGCGGCATTGAAAGAGAATTCAGCTGAAACGTCGCCATAGGCCTTCAGGCTCTGGATGTGCTCGTAAGTTACGGTGATGTCCTCGGCCTTCTTGGTATCCACGGTTACGTATGTGCATCCGCTGGCTCCGAAAGTCCAGAAGTTGATGTTGTTGCCTCCGGCTGTAATCTCCTCATACTGAGAAGTTGTGTAGAACGCGCCGGTAGAGTATGCCCAGTTTACGGTCTCGTTGCCCACGTAGCGGAACTGACCATCGCGGCCATTCCAGTGAGCCCAGTCGCTGGCAAACGGCAGGAATCCCTTGTAAATCATGTCTTCGCCGGCCGAGAAGAGTGTGTCGGTGGTCTTGGAATCCACAAGGTTGATGAGCAGGTAATGCATATCGATGTAGATTGGGTTCACATTTACAGAAACGATGTTGCTGTAAGTGCCCTCAATAACCGAAGTCTCGTTGAACTTGTGATTGACTCTCAGATACATAGTATTCATCTTGCCGGCATCGAGACCGAGATTCTTGGCTATGATGCTGAGATCGAGTTTCGAGAGCGTGATGGAATTGCCATCGGCGCTTATCTCCATGGTGTGTGCGGAGCTGAAGGCCTGGTCAGCTGATGCCTCAAGCAGGTAGAGACCCTTGCCCATGTTGTGGGCAGCCGATGGATCGCCGTTCAATACCAGGGCGCCGTCGGTGGTGTAGGTCAGGATTATGCCTGCCTGGTCGAGGTTGTTCTCGTTGCAGATGATGTCGTTGCCCTGGCTCGAAATCTCGGAGGCCGATGGATAACCCACCTGAAACATTTCCTTGTCGTCGTCGCAGGCTGTAAGAGTAAGGCCAGCTGATAGCGCCAACGCCATAGCGGCTGTGTATATCTTTGACTTGTTCATTTTTGCAATCGTTTAATGATTAGGAAATTATATTAGTAGCCCTCGTTCTGGGTGAGGTTTGCGTTGGCGGAGAGCTCGTGGGCCGGTATAGGGAACACATTGCGGAAGGCCTCAAAATTCTTGCCATCAGCTGCACCGCCCTTAAACTCCCAGTTGTAATTGACATCGCCGCCGTATTTGTTGAAACGTACGAGGTCGGTGCGGCGGAGCATCTCGAAAGCCAGCTCGCGAGCGCGCTCATCAAGGATGAAATCCTCGTCCACGCTCTCCACGGCCAACGCTCCCGCTCTCTGGCGGATCTCGTTTATGAGCTTGACGGCCTCGGCGGAATTTCCGTTGCGGAACTGAGCCTCGGCCTCGTTGAGAATCACCTCGGCGTAGCGGATTACAGGAAGATCGGTGGCGCAGCCGTTGTCGGTGTTGCCCTCAAAATATACAGGCTTGCCGTCGTCGGTAAGGTTGGTGAACTTCAGGCTGATATAGCCCTGATCCTTGTCGTCCTCGGTGGTCACGTACTGAGCCTGGCCGTCGGTGTAGAAGAAAGTATTGCGGATATCGCCGGTCTCATTGAAGAGAGCCGAGAAGTGGCCGTTTACACGCATGTTGCTCCAGCCGGAAGAGATGCCGAGCTGGTCGTTGTTCTCGCCGCCGTTTTTGCCGAAACCGCAGATGAGGTTGGTGGCTCCGGCCCATGATCGGGCGTTCTCGGCGTCGGATGCCAGGGCAAAGATTATCTCCTTGCCGGGGCCCGCATAGTTGTGGTTATCAGCTCCAAAAATATTGTGGTATGTGGCTGTGGGTTCCAGCTGATAGCCAAGAGATTTTACCTTCTGTGCAGCTGATATGCACTTTTCGTAATCATTGCTGCCGTTGTAGACCTCTGAGTTGAGGTAGATTCTGGAAAGCAGAGCGTATGCCGCGCCCTGGCTTGCACGTGGATAAGCCACTGTGGCCGACATCTCCGGCGCTATGGCCTCGAGCTCGGAAGTGATGTATGTGTAGAGTTCCTTGCGCGATGCGGTTGGGATGTTGGTCTCGCCGATGGCGACGGTCTCGGTGGGCAGCACGCCCTTGCCGTAGATATCCATGATGTAATAGAGCGAGAGAGCTCTCAGAAAACGGGCCTCGAGGGCTATCTGCCTGATGGCGGGATCATCTTTGCCGGCCGCGTTTTTCAGGAGGTCGTTGCACGAGGTAACCACCACGTAGCATCTGTACCAGACGTACTCGCACCATACATCCGATGCGTTCCAGGTGTTGTATGTGAGAGGTCCCAGCTGGTCGCCGGAGAGCCATGTGTAGGCTATGGCGTCGGTGGTGCCTTCCTGGAGATTGAAGATGGAGCGGATAAGTGGCTCGTTCTTGCCTGACATGTTGAGGTTGGCCACATTGTATGAGTACGATGCGTAGCAGGCCGCCATCACCGACTCGAAACCCTGCACCGACGAGTAAACCTTGTCGGAAGAGTCGTCGATGGTGGGATACTGGTCGAGGCCGTCGCAGGAGGCCATGGTGAGTGTAAGGCCCAACGCTGCTATATATAATGATTTTTTCATTTTTGTATCAGTTTTTTATAATTGATATTTACGCATTAGAACTGGAATCCCAGCGAGAGCGAGAATGTTCTTGGACGTGGGTAGAATGAGTTGTCGACACCGTTGCCTATCTCGGGGTCCACACCGTTGTACTTGGTGAGGGTAAACACATTCTGAACATTTAATGTGGCGTTCAGCGAGAAGATGTCGGCAATCTTTCCGAAATTGTAGCTCAGGCTGATGTTGTCCATCTTGAGGAACGACGCATTGTGGAGATAATAGTCGCTCTGATACTGGCGGTGCTTGAATCTTGTGGCCAGGTACGATGACGACATATTGTTTATCTGGCCGTCGTTCCACTGCAATACATCCTCGATGCCGCCCATCTGAGCCGCGATACCGTTGTATACGTAGTTGCCAAGATTTGCGCGGAGCGATGTGCTGAGGGTGAATTTCTTGTAGCGGAGCGAGAGCGAGTAGCCCAGCATCAGGTCGGGAGCAGGCGAATGGCAGTAATACTTGTCGGCGTCGTTGATGATGCCGTCGTTGTTTGCATCCACGTAGGCACCCTCTATAGGGTTTCCGTTCAGGTCGTAGATCTGGTGATAGAGCCAGAACGAGTATGGCGACTGACCCTCGGTGAGAGTCTGGAACTGGCTGCCCTCTATGCCGGGACCTGCAGGATTGTTGACCACCTCGCCGCCGTCGTTGATGGAGAGGTTGGTGATCTCGTTCTTCTCCCAAGTGGCGTTCAGCGACATATCGAGACCCCAGTCAGCTGTATTGAGAACATTGCAGTTTACGGAGAACTCCAGACCCTCGCTGTCCACATTGCCCACGTTGGTGAGGATAGAGCTTGAGAAGTTGCTGCCCGCAGCTGCAGGCACTGTGGCGAGAAGGTTCTCGGTGGTGCGTGAGTAGTATTCGATGCTGCCCGAAACCTTATCCTTCAGGATACCGAAATCAAGGCCGATGTTCCATGCCTTGGTAGATTCCCACTTGAGATTCTCCACGTATGGCGATGTGTAGTAGATAGGAATCCAGTTGCCGTTCCAGAGATAGTAAGCTGCCGAATTGGGCTGAGAGAGTGTGTAAGTGGCCAGATAGTTGTAGTTGCCGATGCCGTCCTGCTGACCTGTAACACCGTATGATGCGCGGAGCTTCAAGTTGTTAACTACGTCAGACAATTCGCTCATGAAGTCCTCGTCGCTTATACGCCAGGCCAGGGCAACTGATGGGAATGTACCCCAGCGCTCGTCCTTGGAGAATCGTGAAGTACCGTCGCGGCGTACAGTGGCGGTAAGCATGTACTTGCCCATGAATGTGGCATTGGCGCGTCCGTAATATGACATGAGCACGTGGGTCTGGTCCTTGGGAGATGACGATCCCATTACTGCGCCCTCGGTGGTATAATACTCGAAGTATGGAGCGTTGCTGTTCCAGTACTGATAATCGTAACCGGCTGTAACATCAAAGTTTACAATATCGAATTTCTTTGTATAGTTAAGATAACCGGTGAAGAGCTTGTTGCTGTTCTTCTCAGGTCCGTAAGAATAGTCGCGGCCCTTCTCGTTGTAATTGAGCATGGCATCAGCTGGAATAAAAACCGAGCCCTCGCCCTTTGCGAAATCGAGACCGCCGGTCACATGGGCCTTCAGGTCCTTGCAGAATGGGAATGTGTAGTCTACGTCGAGGTTTGTGATAAGACGCTGAACTGTAGACCTGTTGTCCTGATACTCAAGAAGTCCCACAGGATTCTTGACCGAACCGGTGATAGGCATAGGTGTGCCGTTCACCATGTTGTAAGCCTCGGTGTAGCCCATGAAGAGATCATCGTTGCCTGAATATACAGGGATTGTAGGGTTGTAGACAGAGGCGTTGTAGATGGCGCCGTAGTCGGCAAAACGGTTCTTGTTCATAGACGCCTTCAGGCTGAGGTTCACCTTGAGATCGTCGTTGAGGAATGTAGGATTCAGGTTCAGGTTTCCTGTGTAGCGCTGTGTGTTGTCGTTGAGCAGGATACCGTCCTGAGCCATGTAGCCGATGGAGGCGCGTACGGGAAGCACCTTGGCCACTGTACCCGAAACGGAGAGATTGTTGTCGGAGCCGAAAGCTGGACGGAAAATCTCGTCGTTCCAGTCGGTATTGGCATTACCGAGAAACTGGATGTATTTCTGCTCGCCGGTGCCCTTCACCACGTCGATAAACTCGTCGCGGGATAGCATATCAGCTGTCTTGGTCTTCAGGGCCATGGAGTTGGTGGTGTTGAAAGTAATCTTCACCTTGTCCTTGCCGCCCTTCTTGGTGGTGATGATGATAACACCATTAGATGCGCGCGAACCGTAGATGGCGGTAGACGACGCATCCTTCAATACTGTCATGCTCTCGATATCAGCTGGGTTGATGAGCGCGAGGAAGTTGTCGCTGTTGCCGGAGATACCGCCGTTTTCCAAAGGAACGCCGTCGAGCACGATGAGAGGATTGTTGGAGGCGTTGAGCGAAGCACCGCCGCGGATCTTGATGGTGGAGCCAGCTGATGGCGAACCGCCGTTGCTCATAATCTGGACGCCGGCCACCTTGCCGTTGATGAGCTGCTCGGGCGAGCTTACCACACCGCCGTTGAAGTCCTTCTCAGATACGCTGGAGATAGAGCCGGTGAGGTCGCCCTTGCGGCGTGTACCGTATCCGATGGCCACCACCTCGCCGAGCTCGGTAACGGCCGGACGCATGGTAACGTTGAGTGTATTGCCGGAAGGTACTGGAATGGTCAAGCTCTCGTATCCAATGAAAGAAAACATGAGCTCGTGGGAATCACCCCCGCCAAGATTGAGAGTATAAGCACCGTCGAAATCGGTAATGGTACCATTGGTAGTACCTTTAAGTACAACGGTGGCACCCGGAATAGGCTGACCTGTCTCGTCGCTTACCACGCCAGAAACCGTCTTCTGGGCAAACGACAAGGACGAGAGACCCAGAAATGTCACGATAAGCAGCATTTTGGCTACTATGTAACGGATGTTCAATGTCTTTGAGTCCATTTTCAGTAATTTAAATTGGTTAATAAAAATCTATTTGTTAATACTTTCAAGAATCTGCGACAGATTCTTTGTTTATTTTGACGCTTTAAAAGTATAAATTATTATTATTACTACCAAATGCAAATATTTCTTAATATTAAGGAAACAACAAAAAATAACCAAAGCAAATAAAAATAAATACACAAAGTGCAATTTCATCTACACAAATTTAATGTACTAAGTACCTTAATAATAACTTTACAAATCGATATGCGAGCTGTGTACCTCGCGGCCTATAAACAGGGAGGCGCAACTGTTGAAAACGTCGGGGTTGTCGGTGGTGAAATATCGGGTGGTTGAATTTTTGGAAAGACGGCTGTCCATCTCCGGATGACGGCGCAGATAGTCGATAAGGCTCTGTGCCACAATCTCGTTTTGAGGGATAAAGGATACTCCCTGCGGACACGCTCTCCTGAAAGAGTTGATGAGCAGCGGATAATGTGTGCAGCCGAGTATCACGGCGTCGATATCAGGAGACTGCGCCATCAGCTGGCCAAGGTATTTGGATACAAAATAATCTGTGCCGGGATTATCCACCTCGCCGTTTTCCACAAGGGCGGCAAGCATGGGGCAGGCCTGCTGATAGACATTGATGCCGGGATACAGTTTCTGAATCTCAAGGATATAGCTCCGGGAGTTTACGGTGCCCATGGTGCCGAGCACACCTATATTATTGGTATGCGTGTATTGCTGGATAACCTCGGCGGTGGGCCTTATGATGCCGAGCACGCGGTTCTGTGGATTTATGGAGGGAAGGTCGTTTTGCTGGATGGACCTCAGTGCCTTGGCCGATGCGGTATTGCACGCCAGAATCACGAGAGGACACCCAAAAGAAAAGAGACGGCGCACCGCCTGCAATGTGTAGGCGTACACCGTCTCGAAGCTTCTTGAACCGTAAGGAGCCCTCGCATTGTCGCCCAGGAAAACATAATCGTATTCCGGCAGCAATTCCTGAAACTTGCGGAGTATTGTAAGTCCGCCAAATCCCGAATCGAAGACCCCTATCATTTAAAGTGTAAAGTTTAAAGTTTAAAGTTTAAAGTTTAAAGATTAAAGTTTAAAGATTAAAGATTAAAGATTAATGTTTTAAGCTTTAAAGATTACATGCCGAGCTCTTTCTTGATGTCAGCTGTTACATCCACGCTGATGGCCTCGTTTACGAAGAGAACCGAGTTCTTGTCCATGATGTAAACGTAACCGCCATTAGCTGCCACTTTCTTGATGGCTGCGTCGAGCTTGTCCATTACCGGCTTTATGAGGTCGTTTCTCTTCTGTGAAAGAGATGCCTGTGCATTCTCCTGGAAACGCTGGATGCGCTCCTGAAGCTGCATGATCTCCTGCTCCTTGTCGGCGCGGAGGGCAGCAGACCACTTCTCTGGAGCGGCGTCGGCCAGGCCCATGTTCTCCTGATATGCCTGAACCTTGTTCTGATACTCCACGCCAAGAGTCTGGAGCTGGTCGTCGAGTTTCTTGCCTTCGGTCTCGAGGGCTGTCTGAGCGGCCTTGTACTCTGGCATAGACTCTATGATCTCGGCTGAGACACAGTGTCCGAATTTCTGGGCCGAGGCTGTTACACTCAGCGCTACAAATGCTATTAAAATTAAGAATAATTTTCTCATTTCTGTTTTGGGGTTTATTGATATTTAATTATTTGATAATCTTCTTGAGTACCACATCGCTCTCGTCCATCTTCTCGGAAGCGTAGATTATATCGCCCGAAACCTTGTCGAAGATGTAGTCGTAGTTGCCCTCAGCCGCCACAGCCTTAAGAGCCTCGTATACATTGTCCTGGATGGGCTTGATGAGCTCCTGGCGCTTCTTGGCGAGCTCGCCGTCGGTGCCGAAGTATTTCTTCTGAAGCTCCTTGGCCTCCTTCTCCTTGGCTATTATCTCGTTTTCGCGCTTGGTCTTGGTGGCCTCCTGGAGGATGTCTACCTCAGCCTGATACTTCTTGTACATATCGTCGAGCTCCTTGAACTTGGTCTCCACCTCGGTCTGCCACTGCTTGGAGTAGGTGTCAAGCTGTTTCTGAGCCTGCTGATATTTAGGTATCTTGCTTAGGATATATTCGGTATCTACATGGGCAAATTTCTGTGCGAAACCTGTAAAACCCATCAACAATGCCATAGCTGCGGTAAAAATCAATCTTTTCATATTACTTAGTTTTTTAGTTAGTATTATAGTTAAATATTTTTATCCATATAGTTGCAATCGGCGGCGGGTTTAGAAGTTCTGACCCAAAGTAAATTGCAATTTAGATCCAGAGCGCTCTGTCTCGCCCGGCACAGCATCGAATCCCCAGCCCCAGTCGAGGCCGAGCATACCGAGCATTGGCAGGTAGACCCTGACACCGGCACCGGCTGCGCGGTACACATCAAACGGACGGAACTGGTTGACCTCCTTCCAGCAGTTTCCTCCCTCCAGGAATCCGAGACCGTAGATTGTGGCGCTCTCCGAGAGGATTACAGGATAGCGGAGCTCAAATGTATACTTGGCGTACACATTGCCGCCGCGGCTGATGGTCTCGCTGTCGTAGCCCCTCATGCCTATCACATCCTTGCCGTAGGTATAGTAGTTCATGCCGTCGCCGCCCATGGTGTAGCCCTGGAATGGAGCGTAGCCGAGGTCGCGGGTGTAGAAACACGACAGGCCGAACTGAACCTTTGTATGCAGCACGAGGTCGCAGTCACGTATCAGCTGGGTAAAGTTCTTGGCCTCGAAACCGTATTTGTGATACTCCACCCACTTCCACTTAAGGCTGTCGGAGATGGTGGAGTAGTTCTTGTTGTTCATCTTGGAGTACGGTGGAGTAATCTCAGCTGATAGCGAGTACTGTGCGCCGTTTCTCGGGTAGATGATCTGGTCGATGGTCTTGCGCGAGAACACCACCTTTATACCGGTCTCGTTGGCCAGTCCGTTGGCGCTGAAACCCTCGAAGTAAGGATAGTTCTTGAGCTTGTATCTCTTGAAGAAGAGCTCGCTGTAGAGCTCAAAGTTGTTGTCGGGCCATGTGAGACGGCGGCCGAGACCTATCGCGCCTCCCCATACCTGCATACGGTAATTCATGTTTTCCTCGTACCACTGCTTCCAGTAGTCGGAGCTGGTCATGTACTTTGAATAGTTGACATCAGTATAATAGAAGCTTACGGAGAACATTGTAGGTTTCTTGCCTCCAAGCCATGGCTCCTGAAACGAGATGCTGTATGTCTGATAGTACTTGCCGTTGCTCTGGAACGAGAGGCTGAGTTTCTGGCCGTCGCCGCCGGGCAGAGGCCTCCACGAGCTCTTCTCGAAGAAGTTCTTGGTAGAGAAGTTGTTGAAGCTTACGCCGAGACGGCCCACAAAGTATCCGCCGCCCCATCCTGCCGACAGCTCAAACATATCGTTGCTCTTCTCCACGAGGGGATACTCGATATCAACAGTCTTGTTGATGTAGTCGGGTATAGGAGTAGGATTCAGCTGCTCGGGCTCAAAATTGCCGAGCTGCGCAAGCATACGCACAGAGTTGATGATATCCGACTTGCGGAATAGCTGACCCGGAGTGGTATACAGCTCGCGGCGAGGCACGTGGTCGTTGGTGCGGGTATTACCGCTGATATTAATCCTGTTGATGTAAGCCTGGGGACCCTCCACCACCATAATCTCCACATCCACCGAATCGTTGATTACCGATACCTCGCGTGGCAGAGTGTGATAGAAGAGATAGCCGTCGTCCATGTAGATATTCGATACGGCGTCCTTGTCGTTGTTCAGACGGTCGTCCATGCGGTTCTGGTCGTAGAGGTCGCCCTTCTTGATATCGAGAGCTGTCTGAAGACGCGCGCTGCTGTATTTCTCGTTGCCTATCCATGTGATATTGCGGAAGAAATACTGATGGCCCTCATACACCTTCAGCTTTACGCCCACCAGCCTGTCGTCGATGCGGTACACCGAGTCGCCTATCACGCGGGCGTCGCGGTAGCCCTGCTGATTGTATTTCTTCACGAGCTTCTTCTTGTCCTCCTCGAACTTGGAGCGCACAAACTTGCTGGGCTTAAAGAAGCCCCACCATCTGCGCTGCTTGGTGTCCTTGAGGGCCTTGCGGATCTTCTGATTGGTGAAGGCGCTGTCGCCCTCGGTCTCTATGGTGGAGATTCTCACCTTGTGGCCCTTGTCGATATTTATCACCATGTTGGATACAAACTGGAGATTTGTATCAGGCACCTCGGTAACCCTTACATCCACATTGTAGAAACCCTTGTCGTAATAATGCTGGGCAATAATATTCTTGGTCTTCGAGATGGTGTGCTCGGTAATCTTGGTACCCTGCAGGAGATTCACCTTCTTGGCGATATCATCCTTCTCGCCCGACCTCACGCCCTTGTATATCACCTTGTTGAGCTTTGGACGCTCCTCAAGCTTGATATCGAGGAAAACCTTGTCGTCGGGAGTGGTGCCCACCACCGCGATGCTCACATCCGAAAACATGCCCTGTTTCCAGAGCTTCTCGATGGAACGCGTAATCTCGTCGCCGGGCACAGTAATCTTCTGGTCCAGCTTAAGACCAGAGATGTCTATGATAGCCTGCTTATTAAGAAACTTGATGCCAGAAACGGAAATACCGCCTATAGTATAAGTCTTGGGGGAGTCATAATTTACAACAGAGGTCTGCGACAATGCAGTGTTTGTCGCAAACGTAAGCAGCATTATGATAACCAGTAGTAATCTGCCTTTCATTTAAATTCGTTTTTTTCTGATAAGATATTGTTAAAAAGTTACAAAGCGCAAAGTTATAAAAAAAATCTTAATTACTTACTAATTTGCTGCGAAGTTTTGCCAAATCTTCGCTCCCTGCGCTGAAAATCCACAATAGCCTCATAAAACTGCTCCGCGCCGAAATCCGGCCAGAGCGTATCGGTGAAATACAGCTCCGAATACGAGATCTGCCAGAGCAGGAAATTTGAAATCCTCTGCTCGCCGCTTGTGCGTATCAGCAGCTCGGGATCAGGCATTCCGGCGGTATACAGGCAATCGGCAAAATCCTTCTCGGCCAGCGAGCTGATATCGAACGGAGACTCGCTGTACCTCTCCAGCAGGCGCTTGGCGGCATTAAGCATCTCATAGCGGCTGCCGTAGCTCAGGGCTATCACCACGGTAATGCCCGTATTAGCAGCCGACTTGGCGCACGCCGATTCTATCTCTGCCCTCACATCGGGAGGCAGCATGGCATTGTCGCCTATAGTTACAAGGCGCATATTGTATGCGGCGAGATCGGCCAGCTGAGCCGCCACCGTTCTGGCCAACAGCGACATCAGGCCATTAACCTCGCTCTCGGGCCTCTGCCAGTTCTCAATAGAGAAAGCGTAGAGGGTAATGTACTTAACTCCGATTTTCTGAGCGGCATCCACAATCTCACGGGCCCTGTTGGCGCCCATGGCATGACCTTCCAGACGGTCCTTGCCGAGCCTCTTGGCCCAGCGTCCGTTGCCGTCCATTATCACAGCCACATGCTGTGGCACCCGGTCCTTATCTATCAGATCTATCGATGACATAAGTCTGTGTATATATGTGTGTTATTATGTTCTATTATCATATCAGCTGAAACCCCATCAGCTGGCAGGCTCACTGCCTGTAAGCCTGGCACTTGCCGCCCTTGCCCGATCCCATCCTGAACGAGAGCTGAACCCCGAGAAAGGAGTACCAGTCGTCGGTGCCGGCAAAAGACCTCTGCTTGGCCGCGCCCTCGCCAAACGACATATCGTAATAATCCACGCCGATATTATCGAGCAGGTCGGAGAACAGCTTGCGGAATTTCCACTCCACCGACAGAGTTACCACATCATTGGGGCAGTACCTGACTCCCGCGCCAAACGGAATGCAGAACCTGAGTCCCTCCGAGGGGAACGACGCAACCGCCAGCCCCGGGCCTCCGGCTATGTACGGCGAAAAACTGTGCCTGTCGTCGCCCGGTATCAGGGGCAGGAAATATATCTCGCCCTGCAGCGACATATCCACGAGCTCGTTGCAGAAACTGGCGCCCCTGGCCTTCTGCACCGGACTGTCGGAATCGGCATCGCTGCCCTGCAGCTTGCACCACATGGTCTGGAACGACACCGAGAGCCTGCTGCTGAACACGTGCCTCAGGCTGAAACCAAGCGCCGGCCTGGGATTGTACAGCACCTTGTCGGGATTAATCTCGCCGTAATACATGCCCACGCCGGCCATCAGGCCCACCTCCTCGTGCTGGGAGGTCTGGCAGTAGGAGTCGGCGGCTGATACAGTAATTACGGCCAGCAATACAGTTGCAAAGATATAGGAAACTATCGGTTTCTGTGCTTTAAAAAATCTTAATTTTGCGTCCATCATTTAACTTTTTAATTGGGAAACTGCTCAAGACGCTCAATTATTGCGCATTTAGCAATTATTAATAAATCCTAAGCGAGCGACGGATCGCGCAGCACGAGCTTCACGAAATCCACATGCACGGGATTGTCGCCGGCAGGAGTCTCCAGCCTGATGGGGAAAAAGCTGTCCCTCATTATCCAGGTGCTGATGCTGTCCATCCACATGGAGCCCGATGCGCGGTCGGGATGCACCACATCGCCGCTTATCCTCGTATACCGCAGCGCCTTCGAGAGGAAAAACTGCCTCGGGCCGAATTTTCCCATCATCACATCGTTGATTCCGGTATCCTGCCTCCAGTTGGGCGGCCCCACCACCACCACCGGCACACCGCAGCACTGCTGCACAATATTGTCGAAATACACGCCCCGGCTCATGGCGTCGCGCTTAAACATCTCGTTGGCGCCTATCACGAAAATTATGAACGTGGGCCTGTACTCATTAACATAATACTCCAGAGTATCGCACGAGGCGAAAGTCTTGGACGTGGCGCTCACCCACGATACCACCTTGAGGTCGTGGCCATTAGCTGTGCAGTAATTCTGGGCGCGGAACATGAGCGTATACGCCATCGAATCGCCTATCAGCAGTATGCGCTGGGGATCGCTGTTTACACGCGGATGCAGAGTCCTCGGATTCCGCAGCGTGGCACAGCCCTGCGCGGCCTGTATCTGAAACTCGCCGTACTGGATGCAATACCACAGCGAAGCGCCCAGCCCCGCCACAATCACGGCCAGCGCCAATAGCAGAATCACACGCCGAGAGGCCTTAGGTTTTTCGCTTCTTGTCATATTATTTTCGGTATAAGGAAACCAAGGGACAAAGGTAATGAAATATTTTATATAACTGAAATAGTTTTTTTATTAAATTTGTATCGGATTTGCAACCAAAACCAGCTATTATAAGTCTAATAATCAGAAAAAAGCAAGAATTGGAAGAAAAGGAACTGATAGAAAAATGCAGGAAAGGCGACCGCGGAGCCCAGTGGGAACTCTACCGGAAATACTCTCCCATGCTATTTGGAATATGCCTGAGGTACTCATCCAGCCGGGAGAGCGCCGAGGACATACTGCAAGAGTCGTTTCTTAAGATTTTTGCATCCATAGGCGGATACGAGGGCACAGGATCGTTTGAGGGATGGCTGCGCCGCATCACAGTAAATACCGCCATCACCTGCTACCACCAGAATCTGAAACACATGCACCACGAGGACGTGGACGACTATGCCCAGACCATGGCCAGCGGAGAGCCCAACTTCGACCAGCAGGAGTTTACCCGCGAGGAGCTGCTCGGCGTGGTAAACTCACTGCCCGACGGATACAGGATGGTATTCAACATGTTTGCCGTGGAGGGATTCAAGCACAGGGAGATAGCCGATATGCTGGGCATCGACATCAACACCAGCAAGACACAATTCATGCGCGCACGCCTGATAGTGGTAAAGCGCCTGAACGAGCTAAAGAAATCACATGGAAAATAATACTACTACACTATGAGCACGCCAGAAGACTTGTATAAGGAAAAATTCAGCGGATACACCCCCGAGCCGCCCCAGAGCATTTGGAGCGGCATAGAGAGCCGGATGCCCAGGCAGGGATTCATGAGATTCAGCCTCCGCACCTTCAATATATACTATGCCGCGGCGGTATGCGGAATAGCCGTCTGGCTGGGCTACGGAGCCGTATCGGCGCCTGAATACGATACAGCCATAAGCGCGCCATACCATTCGGCCGCTCACCTGAGCAACCCGGCAGAGCGCATACCAGCTGATACGTATCAGCTGCCTGCCCACACCTACCCCGCCGCCGGAGCCATGCAGGACCGCGGAGAGGAGAATATCACGGCATCAGCTGACATACAAGAACATACAGCCCCATCCAGCGACAGCTCCAGCGGAAGAACCCAGCCGGCCGAGACCGCGCCAACGTACACGGAGAGCGCCGCACAGCCACAGTATCAGGCTCCCGAACCTGCTCAGCAGACGGCGGCTAATACGCAGGAGACACCCGCGGCCCCGTCCACCGAGATCGCATACACGGCCAAGGGTCTGATAGCCGTAATGGAGGCCCGCACGCAGGGGCCGGCGCTGTCGTACTCGTGGCACCTGGGCGACGGCACAAGAGCCGTGGGCCGAAGGGTTCAGCACAAGTACGCCAATGCCGGCACTTACAATGTAAGGCTGGTGGCTTTTTCGGCGCTGGCCGATGTGCACGATACTATATATCAGGAGATTACAATAGCAGGGAATGAGTATCAGCTGAAATTTCCAAATGCCGTGGTGGCTTCCACATCGGGAGTTCCCTTTGCGCCCAAGGGCAATGTAGGCGAGGTTTCAAAATACAGGCTGGTGATTTACAACCGGGCCGGCAAGGAGGTGTTCGCAAGCAGCAATCCCCAGGAGGGCTGGAACGGATACTACAACGGCGAGCGCGCGCCCAAGGGCGTATACGCCTACCGCGCAAGCTACGAGTTCTGCAACGGCGAGCAGGGCTCCGACAATGGAAGCGTAACGGTATTCTGGGACTTGAACGGCAGCCTGATTATTCACCCTTGATGTATACCTCCAGAAGGCGTGTATCGCCCTCGGGGACAAAGCAAAGGTTTGATATGCAGGCAGGTATGAGCACAGTTTCGCCCTTGGCCAGATGAATGCTCTCGGTATCGGAATATTCGATGGTGCATCCGCCGTCCATACACATATATATTATAAAGGAGTCGATATCCGGGAAATCCTTCTCCACCGGCTCGCTCAGGCGGAAAAGATTGGTGGTGAAATATTCGCAGCTGACAGCGGTGAGGGTCTGGTTGGGCTCAGGCTGGCAGCGGATAATGCTGTCGGAGGCCATTTCGTATGTTATGGCGTCGATGGCGAGGTCGTTGTGCAGCTCGCGCGTGTTGCCCTGCGGGTCGCGGCGGTTGTAGTCGTAGATGCGGTATGTGACATCTGAGGTCTGCTGGATTTCGGCCACCATGCATCCGCGGCCTATGGCGTGTATGCGGCCTGCCGGTATGTAGAAAATATCTCCGCGGCTCACCTCCATGGAATTAAGCACATCGAGCAGGGCATTCTGCTCCACTTTCTGCTGATATTCGTGGCGCGAAACCTCACGGGCAAACCCATTGATGAGCCTTGCTCCCGGCTGGGCATCCACCACGTACCACATCTCTGTTTTTCCAAAAGAATTGTGACGCTCGGCTGCCAGGTCGTCGTCGGGATGCACCTGTACTGAGAGGTCGTCCTGCGCGTCTATGAACTTGATGAGCAGCGGAAAATCGAGGCCGAACTTATCGTAAACCCTCTCTCCCACCAGGTCGCCCATGTATACCTCGATGATCTCCTGAAGTGTGTTTCCCTCCAGAAAGCCATTAGCTACCACCGACATATCGCCCTCAATACCAGATATTTCCCAGCTCTCGCCACAATTAACGGGGGTATTCTCTCTATTAAGCAGCGTGGCAAAACGGCTGCCTCCCCAAATCTTTGATTTGTAGATAGGTTGAAACTTTAATGGATATAAACTATTCATAATAACAAGTATTAATTGATAGATTATTTGGTAAAATTATCTTTCGGTATTAAATTTGCATTTTGTTAGCTGGATTGACAAGCTGTTTTCCCGTCAATAGCGCTGCAAATATACAAAAGATTTTGTTAAGGCAAAGTTAATTGATGCTAAACGTTTATCAATCGGCTGAAAAACAAATAATTAAGCTGTAAAATAAAATTTAGAAAAAAAAATGTCTATTTTATTTGCACGGGAAAATAATTATTTGTAATTTTCTGAATTGAAATATTATTGAAAAACCGCATATACAAAAATCAACATACAGGCTTATGAAAAAGCTAAATTTAAGCGTAAAAAGCAAGCTGAACTTCATATTGTTCGCATCACTCATACCATTCTTGGTAGTGGGAAGCATATTCGTATACCTTCTGTTCAAGACCAACGACTACGACAAGTACGCCCAGAAAATGGTGGACATCAAGATGTCGTATATGCACCTGAAGGAGTATGAGCACCAGTTTCTGCTCAACTATCCCATCGACAATGTATTCTTCAAGACACAGGAAAACGAGTATCTCCGCAAGTTTGACCTCGAGGGCAAGAAACTGAACAAGGACCTCGACGAGCTGCTGAACGTGCCCACCACCACTCAGCTGGAGCTGAACGACAAGATCTACATGCTGAAGGAGAACGCCGACAGCTATGGCGACCTTCTGAAACTTACCGCAACCAAGATCTATCAGCGCGGATCGTTCCAGACCGGCATCATCGGCGAGATAGAGAGAGGCTACGTAAACGCCGTTAAGCAGGAGGCTCTGCCACCAAATGTGCTTACCGCCATGAAGGAGATGGAGGTGCAGTACATCAACCGCAAGGATATCACATATTACAACGACTTCATAAACACATATACTCAGTACATGGGTAATGTGCCGGGCTCTCTCGACGATATAGACCTGCAGAACCTCGCATTATCGAGCGACACCACATCGCGCGCCGACAGCGCAAAGGCCGTGGTAATAAACAATCCGGGCAAGAACATCAAGAACGCCGACAAGATGAAGGCCGTAAATGATATCAAGAGATATTTTACCGCCCTCGTAAAGATAGACAAGGAAATCGGTTTCAACCGCGAGGAGGGTCTTCTGTTTGACCTTCAGCTGGAAAAAACCAAACTCGACGACATAGATTCCATCATCAGCTATGTGGAAGACAAGCACAGCGCATCTGTAAACACCATGCGCAACACCTTTGTAGTAGTAATTATTCTCCTGCTGATAGCAATGACATTTGCCCACGTTCGCCTTTCCAATACATTATCGCGAGGCATCACCAAGATAGGCGGATACCTTCAGCAGCTGAGCAAGGGTGTGCTTCCCGACAAGGAGATAAAGTTCGGCACCAGCGACGAGATAGCCGAGATGGCCGAAAACCTGAATACATTTGCCAAGGGTCTCAAGCAGACCACAGAATTTGCTACCGCAATCGGCGGCGGCAACCTCGATACCGAATTCAAGCCTCTCTCCGACAGCGACATCCTCGGAAACTCGCTGCTTGAGATGCGCAGCAACCTCTACAAATCGCAGTTGGAGGACGAGAAACGCCAGCACGAGGATTCGCTCCGCAAGTGGGCCAACGAGGGTCTCACACAGTTTGCCGAAATCCTCCGCCAGAGCACCCGAAACATCAGCGACCTGGCCAACAACGTATTGAAGAACCTCATCAAGTTCCTGGGAGCCAACCAGGGAGGTCTCTTCCTCTACAACGACACCGACAAAAACGACGTATACCTGGAGCTTGTATCATCA